>NZ_CANMGY010000002.1:0-300000 GCF_947497555.1 uncultured Umboniibacter sp. | reverse complement strand
CCGTGGGTGTGCCCAGGGTGGTCAATGTTATGAAAAGACGAAAGAATAGGCAGGCTAACCAAAATGGCTAGTACGGCGATAACAGTTAGACGCTTGAAGGACGTTATGTTCATTTGCCCCCCGAGTAAGCTGTATGAATGACGTCAGTTCAACCTGATTATAGTCGTGGGAGTGGATAGATACAACTGAAACAACGAAGCCCTCAATAAACTGAAGGCTTTGTGTTGTTCACTTAACTAAAATTAGGCTTCTTGAGTAGTACGGAGTTGGTAGTTAAGTAGCAGTGCTATGCCCATGCAGAATGGGAAAATACCGGCATATTTAAATCCTTCAAGATCTCCATTCATGAAGCCAACAGCCATCGCAGCCGCACCCAGGCTGAGAAGAATCAACGCGGTTCGGCGGTCGGCATCGGGTGCTCGACGAGTTCTGTTGAGATTTTCTAGTGTTTCGGTCGTCAAGGTCTCGCCTTTTTCTATAGCCAAACGAAGCGTCTCCTGCATCGCGAGGCGATATGCGGTTCGAGCTCGAATAAAGTAAGTGAGTACGAGCGCTGGAACGCCGAAAACCGTTAAAATTGCGATAACTTCAGTCATGATTACATTCCTTATTAAGATGAATTTTTCTTGCTTACCTTAATAGACGGCAGAGCCACTTATTTGGATGCAAAAAAACATCTCTCTGGAATGCTACCAGTCGAGGTCGTCAGGGATTTCAAAATCTTGGTACCAATCCTTCTCTTCTTCGCTCAGTTCGAACACATCTTTGTTTTCGCAGAATAATACGGCGTCAGGGACACGCTGCTCAATTTTGGATGCCACGGCGGCTGGAATTAATTCGAACTGATCACCATTTATACCTATCGCCAAAAGTTTCTTTTCAAGCGCAGTGAACTGCTTCGCGCTAACGGAAATTTTTTTGACTTTAGATTGGTAGCTGAAGTTGTAGTCGACCTCACCGTCTTTGGCGATTCGATTGGTAAGAATGAGTTGCTTAACCTGAGCTACAAGCTCCTTCTTGCGCTGTTCTTCCTGTCTCGCTCGGTTGAGTTTGCGGTCGCGCTCAGCCGCTGCAGCACGCTCGGCTTCCAATCTGGATTTATTCTCGTCGACAACGGGCTGCTTGCTTTTGAGTTGCTGCTTCTTCTGTTTGTTCTTCTTTTTATTGGCTTGGGTGGCATCTTTTTTAGAAATAAGGCCGGCTGCAAGTAATTGGTCTTGAAGAGAGGATGGCATAGCGCAGTAAGTCCTGAAGAGGTTAAAAATTGATGAGCCTATAATAGTTCTAGATCTAACACGCCGCAATGACTGCGTGGGCGAAGATTTCTAACTATCCGTCTTTATTTGAGCGACACCTTCATGGCGACTAAGAAGCGCTCCGGTTCCCGCTCCGCAAGCAATAATTGTGCGCATCATATCTTCAACGCCAATGTCAGGATATAAGGTCACAGCTTCCGGTGGCAGGTGATACATTAACCCTGAAGTGGGGTTCGGGCCAGTGGGGACAAAGACGGTGAAATCACCATTCGAATGTCTCGAAGTAACCAAGGCGGTTACTTTAGTAGGGCAGTTAACGCCAAAAAGTTGCACCACGGCAACCTCGCCCTTAGCAAAGGGTGAATTACTTTTATCACCAAAAAATTGCCCTACAATCTCCTTGATTAAATTGTAACCCGGCGCTAATCGGGAGGCATAGCGATCGAAGCGTTCATGAGCCCAAGCGCCAATACTGGTGGCAACAAGTGTTCCCAGCAAGAAGCAGAGCGCCAAGATGAGTGAAAGAGCGAGAATATCTCCGACTAGGGGCGGTAGATCAAAATTTTCTAGAAGGACTAATGTGATCGGGCTGATTAACTCGGAAATCACACTGAATAACCAGCGAAATAGTAGCGCTAAAATCATAATAGGTAGGATAACTACCACGCCGCCAATGATGGCATTTTTAATGAAGTTTCTTATAGCCGACATACTCAGTGTGCCCTGTTCTTAAGTCGTAAACTGATCTTAACTTCGAAGGTATCGAATAGCGAGGTAAATTAGCTTTCGGCATAGCTTCGTTAAGCATTCGAAGCGCGGTAAGTATTGCTTATTTTTTGTCCAATATTGCATTCGGAGTTAATTATCAAATAATACTGCTTTATCGTTACAGAGGTTGACCATCTTTGATTGTCGATCGATGATTATTTTTTTAATAATAACCCTCCAAATAAAGCTCTCAGTGAATTTATTGAACTGTGCTTTAAACACTAGACTAGGTAAAGCCTCTACAGCTAATTGTTAAAGGTAATTCTACTTTTTTGCGGGTTACTATTGACTTTTTTTGCATTCGAAGTACAGAATGCAGCTAGATGGGTAGTTACTAGTACCTATCGGTCAGATAATATAATTATACAAATACGTACATCTGAGGAGTCAGGCATGGGTACAAACTTTAAGGCCAAGCATTCAGTCCTAGCGACATCGATTGCTGCGGTACTTGCAGCTAACACTGCTGCTGCACAGGAAGCATCAAGCCAGTCGTCGGTAGGACTAGAGGAAATTGTCGTTACCGCTACTAAACGTGAGTCAAGTGTTCAGGATCTGGCTGTCGCAGTAACCGCTGTTACTGGGGATCAGCTAACTGAGCTATCAATCGTTAATATCCTCGATCTCGACAAGACCGTTCCAGGTATGCAGGTTAAGAACTCCGGTAACGATCCGGTAATTATCATGCGTGGTGCTGGTGCAGCTGGTACTAACGATATCTCAGTACCTGTTTACATTGATGGACAGTACCGACCGCGCGCTGGTCAGGCACTAGCCTCTTACCTAGACGTCGAGCGTGTCGAAGTGCTTCGAGGTCCGCAGGGTACGCTATTTGGTCGTAACACTTTAGGTGGTTTGGTTAACGTTATTGCTAACAAGCCCAGTACCGAAGATTTCGACTTCGGGGCTGCAGCAACGCTAGGCAACTACTCTCTTCGTAAGGTTGAAGGTTTTGTTAATATTCCTATGGGCGATATGTTTGCCGCTCGTATTACCGCGAGTGACACCTTCCGTGACCCATACGTTGTAAACACTTTCAACGAAGATGGTGGCCTTAAAGATGCCGACAACACCTACGCTCGTGCACAACTTGGTTTCTATCCAAGCGATGATTTCGATCTAACGCTAACGGCAACTTACTGGGAAGATACCGCTAACGGTAATGCTGACTACGCGTACAAAGTATTGGGTGTACCAGTTAACCCGTCTACCGGCGGAACCAACGGTATGACTGGCGTGATGGAGCCTCGTCAAGGTACTAGTGCTTCCGCTAATGGCGGTCGTCCGCAGGCCGGCGAATACCCAACTGATTTCACGGCAGCGACTGACCCAGATCCATACCGTATCGCGAATGATTTTGGTGCTAGCCGAGACATTAAAGAGACCTCTTTCAGTGCTGCACTGAACTGGGATCTAGACTTCGCTACGCTCCGCGCTGCTGCGACCTTATTTGACTATGAAGAATACCGTTTGACGGATTCTGACCTTTCACCAAACCCGTCTGCAGATCTTGATAACCGTGGTCCTCAAGCGTTGGATTGCACCTGGTGGAACTACTACCCAGCAACAGACTGTGGTCTGGTAGCCGGTCAGCGTGTTAATTCGAAAGCTATCCAAGCTGACGTTAACTTGAACTCTAACAGCGAAGGCCCACTGCAGTGGACTCTTGGCTATTACTTCTATGATGACTCAGGTGATGGTGACACAAGTGGTGAATTCGTTTGGGGTTACACCTCATCTGCTACACCGCAAAACCCAGTATGGGCCCACTGGTTGTATCAGGGTAATGGTGGGACTCAGTCTCAGGCTATCTACGGTCAAGCGGCATACGATCTAACTGATGACTTAACGCTTGAAGCCGGTCTCCGTTACTCGGAAGATGAGCGCCGTTCTTACACCATGTACCTAGACACGGGTCTAAACTGGGGTACTTGGCCGCCAAGCTTTGATAATCCAGAGTGGGTTGCGGATCGCACATCAGATTGGCCGACGTTGTTCACCGTTAAAGGTGAAGAGATCAATGGCAAGGCAAGCAATACTGACTACAAATTGGCACTTAAGTACAACCTAAACGATGACGTTATGATGTACGGTTCGGTGGCAACAGGTTACATCGGTGGTTCACCAAAAGGTGGCGGTAGCTTCGAATTGACGGATCCAAACACAGTTGATGCTTACGAGATTGGTGTTAAGTCTACGTTGTTAGACGGCTCAATGCGCTTGAACGCCGCGGCCTACCGAAATGACTTTGATGGTCTTTCGACTACTGTCTTCGTAGAGCAGAATGGTACTATCTTGGCGCAGCAGGCTCCGGGCGGCAGCATGAGTTCGCAGGGTCTTGAGATTGAGATGAACTGGCAGGCAACTGGTCAGTTGTTCCTAAACGCTGGTGTATCATTTGACTTCTCCGAGTTGGATGAGTTCTCTGAGCAGGAAAGTCGTTTCGACGAAGGTGGTACACTTGATCCTGATTCGGGTGATCGTTTCCATTACCTGCAGGGTAAAGACGCTCGCTTCTCGCCTGACTACACGATTGCCTTAGGCGCTTCTTACAGCATCCCACTGGGTTCGATGGGTGAGTTGGTTCCAGGAGCATTCCTTTACCATTCGGCTGAGTACAAGACGCAGAACGTAGAGTACTTCTTCGCTAAGCAAGAGGCTTACACTACACTAGATTTGCGTGCTACTTGGTTCACGCCGCTAGATGACGTCTCAGTACAGGCTTACGCGAAGAACGTGACGGAAGAGGTTTACCTCACTGAAACAACCGTATTCTCTCGTGGCCGCGCAATGGGTGATTACAACGCACCGCGTACCTTCGGTGTTCGTGTAGCGTACAACTTCTAACGCTCGCGAATATTCATGATAAAATGAGCCCCGCCTAGCGGGGCTTTTTTTTGCTAGTCTATTGTTAATCTGTTTTTAGGATAAGTAATGAATCCAAAATTAGCCGAGTGGCTTAAAGCCGGTTTGAAAGCGCAGCAGCTAGGTCAGGTTGATCAGGCAATAAAGCTTTTCAAGAAGGTTCTGAATAAGGATGCTAGCAATGTTCCGGCGTTAAATTTACTTGGGGTTGCGGAACTTGGTCAGGGTAGAGCCGAATCGGCCGCAAAGAACATTGAAAAAGCGCTTCGATATCGCGAAGCTGATCCTCAGGCGCATGGCAATATTGGCTTAGCATATCGTGAACTGGGCCAAGCCGAGTTGGCGGAGCAGCACTTTAAACGAAGTCTTAGTTTGAATGGCCGCAACCCTGTCGTCTTAAACAACCTCGCGAACCTACTTACGGAATTACAACGCCCGGGAGAGGCCATTCCCCTGTTTGATAGGGCTTTGGCTGAGGCTCCTCAGTACGCCGAGGCTTGGACTAACCTTGGCTCAGCGTTATTAATGACAGGCCAGCATAAAGAAGCCGCTATTGCCTGCGACAGGGCATTGAGACTGGATGCTAATATCGCCCAGGCACTCAATACCCGAGCTGAGATCGCACGTCATTTCGCCAACTTTAATCAGGCGATCCTGGATTATCGGGCGGCAATTAAGATTCACCCGCACTATACAGACGCTCATATTAATTTAGCGAATGTACTACGTGAAAGTGAGCAACCTAAACAGGCTCAATTGGTGCTAGAAAAGGTGCTCGAGTTTTCACCGAATAATCCTCAAGCGCTAACGAGTTTAGGAGTGTTGGCGGAGCAGTTAGGCGATTTAACTTTGGCTGCTGAATACTTTTTGCGAGCGATTGATGAAGCGCCAAATAATGTCATGTCGCATTATCAGTTGGCGCAGTTAAAAGGACGACGCTCCTCGCTCGAAGAAATTGAAGAGATGAAACGTTTATGGAATCTTGACGGCATCCCTGAGCAAGAACGAATGCACCTGGGCTTCGGTTTATTCAAGGCACTTGAGCAACAGGGCGAGTATGACGAAGCCTTTTCCTTCTTGGCAGCGGGAAATAAGATTAATGCCCAACACAACCCCTATGATGACGTTCAGGCTGAACGTTACCTAGACAGTCTATTGAGTGAGTCAGCAGCCTGTTCAGTGAATGTCGAAGACTCACTCAAGGACAGCCCTCAGTTAGTATTCGTACTGGGCATGCCGCGTTCTGGTACCACTCTAACTGAACAGATTTTGGCTAGCCATAGTGATGTGTTTGGTGCGGGCGAAGTTTCCTATGCCTATGATGTTGCGCGTGATGTAGAGAATTTAACCGGAGCGACATACCCCGCTGGGGTACAATCCCTGAAGGCCGACCAGCTTTCGAGTCTGGCAAAGGCGTACTTGGTTAGGTTTAGCGAAGAAGCACTTGCTAATAAGGTGATTGTTGATAAGACACCATTAAACTTTCAGTACATCGGGCTATTGGCGCGTATTTTCCCAAGCGCGAAGTTCATTAACTGCATTCGTGAACCGATGGATAATTGTTTTTCGATCTTTAAATTACCCTTTGGCGATTCCCAATCCTACGCGCACAGCTTGCAATCCCTTGGGCAATACTATCGCCGTTACGAACACCTCATGGCAGGCTGGCAGCAGCAATTCCCAGGGCGGGTTTACGCCTGTGAATATGAGGCAACGGTTGCCGATCTAGAGACTCAAGCCAAGCATTTACTGGACTTTATCGACTTGGAGTTTGAAGCTGAAGTGCTTGATTTTCATGCTTCAAAACGCCTTGTTCGTACACCGAGTGCCTCGCAGGTAAGGCAGCCAATTTACCAATCATCGGTTGCTGCATGGAAACGATACTCAGAGCAACTTGCTCCGCTGAAACAGGCGTTGGGGCTACGCTAATGGCTATCATTCACTTAGATGAGTTGATTCCCCTCGTAACTTTCCTCAAGGTGTTGAGCGCGACGCTGAGTGAGAACTTAACTGATATCTCGAATAAGATGTTGAGCGAGCCACTGAATGAGATGTTGAATGAGGAGATGACGTGATTGACCCGAGAGAAATTCGCGAGGCTCAGGTTCGCCTAGCGGGGAGAATAAAAAGGACGCCCATTTTTAGTAGTCAATTGCTTAATGATTACCTAGGTCATGAGTTTTTCTTTAAGGCAGAGTGTCTACAGTCAGTTGGTGCATTTAAAGCTCGAGGCGCTTTAAATATGCTAACTAAGGCACTTTCTAGTCCTGATCATGGTATTCAACGAGTGGTAGCAAATAGTTCTGGTAATCATGCTCAGGCAGTTGCTTGGGCCGCTCGTGAAGCGGGCTTGCCAGCGACAATATTAATGCCCAAGAGTGTCTCGCCAGTGAAAGCTCAGGCAACCCGAGGTTATGGCGCTGAAGTTATCCTTGGGGAGGATCGGTTTTGGGTAGATAGAGAAGTTCATCGATTATCCACAGAACCCGGTACGCTCTGGCTTCCCCCCTATGATCATCCCGATATTATTGCCGGGCAGGGCACTGCGGTCGCCGAAGCACTCGAGCAAGTCGCTGATCTTGATGTGATTGCAGCCCCCTGTGGTGGCGGTGGACTCCTAGCGGGTTCATTACTTGCTGTAAAGAACGCGGGAAGCCATGCTCAAATTGTGGGTGCAGAGCCTCAGGCGGCTAACGATGCCGCACAATCTTTGCGAGCGGGAAGAATTTGCGGATTGGCCGAGGCGCCAAGCACGCTAGCCGATGGCGCTATGACATTGCGCGTGGGGGAACATAACTTCCCTCTATTACAGCAATTAGATGGTTTCTACGAGGTTTCTGAAAAGGATATTGTCTATTGGTATCAATGGCTGAATCATCTTCTAAAACTTCAAGTTGAGCCGACTAGTGCCATGACGATGTCGGCGGTGTTACAACACGTTAAGCGTTCAGTTTTGCCTCAGCGCATCTTGATCGTCTTATCGGGAGGAAATGTCGATGCGGGGATGCGGCGAAAACTTTGGGCTCAAGATCAGCTCGTTAATCAACCGAGCGCTGAGCGAGAATAATTGAGTTTCCGATAGGCAAAAAAAATCCCGGCTCTATATAAGGGGGAGAGTACCGGGATTAAAAATTCTCGTAGAGAGAATTGCTACTGCTTGCGGGATTTATAATCTCAATTTAGCAACTTGAGTACTATCCGCGGAAATACGCTGTAGCTATGTGATTTCTTGTATAAAAATTTCCCCTAATACTTTAGATTTAACTAATATTAAAATTAAAGTTGTCTTTTATTAGCGGACCGTTGATGACTCCCAGTATTTTTTTCACGCTTACTTTAGTTAGTTGCTTACTAGTGCTATTTCTTGTGGGCCGATTTCGCTCGGAATCTGTGGCCTTGGGGGGAATGTTGGTGCTCGGCAGTGCTAGCTACTTTGGGCTAGAACTTTTGCCTAATATCAACAGCCTTTGGGATGGTTATTCATCTAATGCAGTGATTTCGTTAGTCGCCGTTATGTTAGTTGCGGTCGGCCTGCAAACGGCAGGATTGATGGACAGTATTAGTCGCTGGATTGCACGGCACGGTCGAAATGATGAGTTAAGAGTCACTGGTCTGTTGATGTTGGTAGCCGGGATGGTCTCTGCTGTTATTCAAAATACGGCGGTAGTTGCTTTATTTTTGCCTGTGGCAACGGTCCTCTCTCGACAGCTTAAGATATCTATCTCTCGTCTAGCAATGCCGATTGCTATAGCTGCGGCCGCCGGAGGCACCATGACATTGGTGGGAACCGCGCCGTTAATTTTGGTTCAGGATCTAATCCCCGTCGAGCACGTCGATATTGGTTTTCTTGCTCCCTTCACTACGGGTTTGTTCATTTTACTCGCAGCCATTGTCATTCATCTATTAATCGGCCAGCGCCTCTTGCCAAGTCGATCCGTTTTAAAGTCCTTAAGTCGCGGTGACCAGTATAGTATTCGTCCTCGGTTGCGAGGGATTACACTCGATAATCATAGTCGCTTTGTGGGACGTAAATTTGGTTCATTTGAACGAATCTTTAGGATTACTGTCGCGGCATACTTGCGCGATGGAAAGTGGATCTATACACCCTATCGTCACGATTCGATTCCACGATCCACCGTTATTGCCGTCTTTGCAACCGACGAAGAGCTCGCTGATTTGATCAAAGAACCAGGAATTAATAACTGCAAACTAAAGCCCAGTGCATTCTCCACGGGGACTGCAGATTTTGTTGAAATGCTGGTTCCCGTAGGCTCACCATTGGCAGGACAACGTATTCGCAAAGTCAGTATTCGGAAGAACTATGGCGTTGCGCCACTGGTAATTTCCTCTGGTGGTAAATTGAAACAATATAATCTCCGCAATCGGAGATTACGTGAAGGAGATATGATTTATGGCTACGCCGCTTGGCATAACCTCACTCGCTTTAATAAGCCTCGAGAGCTCTGGCTACTAGGAACCGCACCCACGCCTTACAATCGTGACAAGGCTCCACATGCTCTTGTAGGTCTCGCCATCGCGGCAGTTGGACTACTGCTCGAAATCCCTTCATCGCTAGCCTTTAGCTTGGGCGTGGCTTGGATGGTGTCAGCGAAATTGTTTAATTTTAAAGATGTCATCAGAGAGGTTAATTGGTCGACAGTAGCTCTATTGGGCGCCATGATACCTATTGGTTCAGCGGTTTCTTTCTCGGGCAGTGCAGCTTATTTAGCCGATATTCTGCAGCACTTCTTCTACGGGATGCACTTCTTCGAGATGTGTATGTTCCTTTCATTTTTTGCGTTAGTTGCCGGTATGGCAATGACCAACGTCGGTGCCGCAACAGTGATGATCCCGGTGGCGGCTCAAATAGCTGTGGCAATGGACCTTGACGTGAACTCTCTGGCGCTAGGCGTAGCCATTGCCGTGTCGAACACCTTTGTGCTGTCCAGTTCACAGGTCAATACACTGGTGCAAGCGTCTGGCGAGTATCAGACCAAAGACTATTTTACTGTCGGCATTTGGCAAACGTTTTCGTATGCCTTAATTATTAGTTTGGCGTTATATATCGGAGTGCTGTAGATGCCTAGTATTGAAGCGGATTTATTGGAGGAACGAAGTGGGGAAGCAGCGGCCTTATTGAAGCTAATGGCTAATCGTCATCGGTTGCTGATTTTATGCTATCTCCATGAAGAGACACTATCAGTGAGTTCGCTGCAGTCTAAACTTTCGCTTTCACAATCTGCGCTATCCCAGCATTTGGCCAACCTTAGGCAGGCCGGGGTTGTGTCCACTGCTCGAAAGGGAACTGAAGTACACTATCGTTTGGCGGATCATCGAGTCGTTGAGCTATTGGCTACTCTTCAGGAGGTAATTTGCCAGCCCGAAGAATTTATTGAGCATAAGACGAAGTGAATCACTAAGTGCTAGCTTAATGATAAAGCGCAAATATAAAAAATTGAGTAAGTAGCTAGAAAAAGAAACGACCCAGTTAACTAACTGGGCCGTTTCTTTTTTGGGGGAGAGATACTCATTTCAAGCGGGTATCTGAATTATCAGACCGGGGTAAGTCGAGAAAGTTCACAAAATTAGTAATTATTTTCTCTATTTAAGAAAACGCTCGGGAACCCGCGAGTACTTCGTCAACGGTGACAGTTCTCCTTTGTCTGAGCTTTAAGCTACATTTAAGGCTGAGCCGCTTATTTTCGGTTTACTTCACCCCTCTTGTAATTCTTCTGGAGGGGATTCCGTTGGCGGGAGAGAATATTTACATAAGTAAATCTATACGTTTATTTAATTGTCTATTTAACTGTATTGGGGATAAAATAGTCTCAATCGGCGTTAATTTTGAGTGGGAGATGATGATGAAATCTGCGTTTTACGAGCATCTAAATACTGAACTTGCAGATATAAAAGCGGCAGGGTTGTTCAAAGGTGAACGAATTATTACTGGGCAGCAAAGCGCTGAGATAAATGTTCAAAGCACCGGTGAAGTCATTAATCTTTGTGCGAATAATTATCTGGGCTTGGCGAATGACCCTGAATTGATTAAATCCGGCCAGAATGGTTTAGCTGACTATGGTTTCGGAGTTGCTTCGGTGCGTTTTATCTGCGGTACACAGGATATTCATAAACAACTTGAAGCAGATCTTGCAAAATTTCTTGGTACCGAGGATGTCGTTCTCTATGCTAGCTGTTTCGACGCTAATGGTGGCTTGTTCGAGGTGCTATTAGGGCCAGAAGACGCCATTATATCCGACGCTCTCAATCACGCCTCGATAATCGATGGTGTTCGTCTTTGTAAAGCCAAGCGTTTTCGTTATGCAAATAATGACATGCACGCACTGGAAGAGCAGTTAATTGCTGCTGACAAAGCGGGCGCTCGATTTAAACTGATTGCCACCGATGGTGTCTTCTCAATGGATGGTGTCATCGCTGATCTTAAGTCGATCTGTGATTTGGCGGACAAGTACAATGCCATGGTGATGGTTGACGATTCGCATGCGGTAGGTTTCCTGGGCGCTAATGGCAAGGGCTCCCACGAGTACTGTGGGGTATTGGATCGTGTAGATATCATTACCGGAACCCTAGGTAAGGCGCTTGGTGGTGCATCGGGTGGTTACACGGCGGCAAGCAAATCGGTCACGGACCTGTTGCGTCAGCGTTCTCGCCCCTATCTGTTTTCTAACTCTCTAGCGCCATCGATCGCTTCGGCAACTCGCCATGTTTTAGAGATGGTTGCGACCGGTGCTGAACGCCGTGTTCAACTAGAGGCTAACGCAGCTCATTTTCGTAACCGAATGACGGCCGCTGGTTTCACGCTAGCGGGTGCCGATCACCCCATTGTTCCAGTGATGATTGGCGATGCAAAGAAAGCGGCGGATATGTCAGCGGAACTGCTAAAGCGCGGTATCTACGTGATTGGCTTTTCATTCCCAGTTGTACCGAAGGGGGAGGCGAGAATTCGAACGCAAATGTCTGCGATTCACACAAGAGCGCAGCTCGACAAGGCAATCGATGCATTTATTGAGGTTGGCCGCGAGATGGAGATTATCTAATGACAACAATGAAAGCATTGGTCAAGGAAAAAGCCGAACGCGGTCTATGGATGCAGCAGATTGAGAAGCCAAGCTGCGGTCCTAATGATGTGCTCATTAAGATTCGCAAGACGGCAATCTGTGGGACCGATCTGCACATTTTTAAGTGGGATGAGTGGTCGCAGAAAACTATTCCCGTTGGTATGAATGTGGGGCATGAGTTTATTGGTGAGGTCGTTGAGCTAGGATCTCAAGTTTCAGGCTTTGCGCTTGGAGACAGGGTTTCGGGCGAAGGGCATATTACCTGTGGGCACTGCCGTAACTGCCGAGCTGGTAAGCGCCATCTCTGTCGTAACACTGAAGGGGTGGGCGTAAATATACCCGGTGCATTTGCTGAGTACTTGGCCATTCCTGCGGTGAACGCATTTAAGATTCCGGATAATATTTCCGACGATTTGGCGGCAATTTTCGACCCCTATGGAAATGCAGCGCATACTGCTTTGAGTTTCGACCTAGTTGGTGAAGATGTATTGATTACCGGTGCCGGCCCAATTGGCATTATGGCCGTAGCCATTGCTCGTCATGTTGGCGCCCGTCATGTAGTTGTCACCGATATCAATCCCTATCGTCTAGAACTAGCGCAAAAAATGGGAGCTTCACGTGTTGTGAACGTTAATACCCAGTCATTAACTGATGTAATGCAAGACCTTGGCATGGATGAAGGCTTTGACGTGGGCTTGGAAATGTCAGGGAACGGTCACGCGTTCCGAGATATGCTGGCAAAGATGAATCACGGCGGAAGGGTTGCGCTATTGGGAATCCCAAGCTCTGAACTAGCAATTGACTGGAACGAAGTTATCTTCAAGGGTCTGTTCATCAAGGGTATTTACGGCAGAGAGATGTTCGAGACTTGGTATAAAATGGCAAGTATGCTCCAAAGTGGCCTTAATCTTGAGCCGATTATTACCCACCACTACCACGTAGATGACTTCCAAAAGGGGTTTGAGATGATGGAGAGTGGTCAGTGTGGCAAGGTAATTCTTAACTGGGACTAAGTATTAGATTAGCTAGCTTAAACTAAGCGCTGTAATGAAAGCCTCGGAAACCTAGTTTTCGAGGCTTTTTTGATTGGCGTGATGAGTTAGTCCTCTCCCAAGGTTGACTCTCGTTTGATGATTCGGGGATTATAGCAAAGGCTCGGTAGCTCTTTTTTAGATTGCGAGACAATATCCAAAAGCCGTTGCGCTGCTAACTCTGCAATATAGATATTGTTTTGATGCACGGTTGTTAAACGCGGCCAGCTTTGTTTCGAAAAGGGGCTATTTTCAAATCCGGCTATCGCTAAATCCTCTGGGCAATTCAGCGCCAATTTTCGGGCTGCGGAGAGCACCCCAGCAGCCATTTCATCGTTACCCGCCAAAATGGCGCTAGGTTTATGCGTTCGGGAAAGCAATTCAAGCGCTGTCTTTTGACCCGAATCAAAGGTGTATTCAGTCGAGACGATCAGGGACTTTGGCTCAGGAATCGATGCCTCGCGCAACGCTGATAAATAGCCGGAATAACGTTGCTGGGTTGAATAATGATCCATAGAGCCTTTGATAAATGCAATCTGACGATGTCCCAGCTCAATAAGGTGTCTTGTTACCTGGCGAGCACCATCGAAGTCATTAACGAAAACCGATGTCGAATCCGTGGTCTCTTCGCTGGGTGGAGGCGCTGAGATAATCTTTACGTAATCAATTTGTGCGGCTTCTAATGCAGCTAAGAATTCTGGATTTTCAGAAAAGGGAGAAGTCAGTACGACCCCAGCTACGCGAGCTTGATTCTTTAATGAACTGATTAGTTCCTGCCAATTATCTTCGAATGAAGTGGGATGGATGACGAGTTCATAGTTATTCTTTCGTAGTACGTTTAATAAACCAGTCTGGAGGTCGGTAACATAGTAGGCATTCGGATTCTGATAAAGACAGGCGATAGTGAAAGAATGCTTTGAGGCAAAGCTCCGCGCCGCCGTACTTGGGCGATACTTCAGTTCGTTGACTGCCTCTAAGACACGCGCTTTGGTCGTTGCTCTCACGGAAGACTCGTTGTTCATTACCCGTGAAACCGTCTTAATCGAAACACCCGCTAGCGCTGCCACGTCATCAATAGTAGCTCTCAAAACATCCCCAAAATTTTTTAGTAAATCAATATATTTAGCCAATGTAGAGTAATTTCAAGCAATTGTAAAAAAGTAAATGACAGCGCTGTCAGTTTAGCGTTAAACTTCTACCACAATATAAAAAGAAGCTAGGCTAGGTAAGCCCTTTGAGCTTTTGACCTAAGCAAGATACCGGAGTAGTAAATGTCGATAAATTCAACACAGCCCCTTTTTGTAGGCATCGACGGTGGCGGCAGTAAATGTCGTTCCATTATCGTTGACGAAAATGATCATATTTTAGGGACTGGGGTATCGGGTCCTGCTAACCCTATGAATGATTACGAAACAGCGATTAGCTCAATTGTGGAGTCAGTTGAGCTGGCTCTTGACGATGCCAAGCTTGATCGCAGTTTGATGCCCAACCTCATTGCGGGTGCTGGTTTAGCTGGTGTCAACTTCAGCGCTGGACGAGATAAGATGCTGGCGTGGTCTCATCCCTTTGCAGAGTTTTATTTAACGACAGACCTTCATAGTGCCTGTATCGGCGCGCATAAAGGGAGTGACGGCGCGGTGATGATTGTTGGTACTGGGTCCATCGGTATTAGTGTTAAAGACAACGACCATTTTATCCTGGGTGGCCATGGTTTTCTTCAGGGTGATATGGGCAGTGGGGCTTGGTTTGGTTTACAAGCGGTTCGGTTGGCTTTAAGTTCGGCCGATCAGTTGTCGCCAAGCACCAAGATGCTAGACATACTGCTCGAGAAATTATCGATTAGTCATCACTTAGATATTATGGAAGTAATGGCTAATAAGCCTGCACGCAACTTCGCACAATTGGCAAGTGTTGTGTTCCAAGCTGCCGAAGAGGGTGACAAAGTTGCACTAGAAGTCATTCACGAAGGTGCGGGTTATCTATCAAGACTTGCGATGCGACTACTTGATCAATCTCCACAGCGCTTCTCAATGGTTGGTGGATTGGCACCCATTGTACTGCCATTTATGGATGAACGTGTTCAAGCGGTGGTGCAACCTACTCTTGAAGAACCGGAAGTTGGCGCCTTGTATTTTGCTCGGCAACAACATTTTAAAAAATAGTCAAAGGCGTTCATCAGTCATAAAAAAAGCGAAGTAACTACTTCGCTTTTTTTACGTTCGGAATGTGTCCTGGCGTTCATCAAAAGTTCAATTAAATTCACGCTACTGCGGGGCAAAAATTCGTACCAGATTGATTCGAATAAGCTCAGTTAAGCGTGTGTAAACCTATTGCGAACTGACTATTAATCCGTTGAATGCCTCGACATTAATATGAATTTTAGCCCCGTCATTGTCGAGGGTAAATTCAATCGGCTGGTTACTAAGTCTGTCAATTAATCGGGTCTGTTCGCTCATGCTAAGTCGCGCTTTGATGTCATTAGGAATTATGAGGGTATAGGAAGCAGGACTATTGCGAAAACTTGCGACCGTTAAAAACCATTCGCCATCCCGAATCCTCAGAAAGGCCATATCTTGATCACTGTAGCCAGTGTTGGCCTCTAAATTATGGGAATGAAGTTCAATCATATCACCCATGACGGCAGAGCTATTGGCCGTGAAACCCATTAGGTTGGTATAGAACTCACGCAGCGCTTCCTCATCTTCGCTCAATTTACCGCCATCGAAAGCTCCGTTATTCATCCATCGTTGATGGGCGGGTACACCCCAATAGTCAAAGATCGTCGTGCGCGTTCGCCTACCAAAGCCGGCATCAAGCATGCCATCTTCGCCAACATCTTGCCCGAAATAAAGTAGTGTGGGAGAGCTTGAAATGGTTGCCGACACTAACATTCCAGGTCTACCTGGTAGTGCACTGCCTGCGAATTCATCGCTAGCAATCCTTTGCTCATCGTGATTCTCAAGAAAATGTAGCATCCGTGGACTGATATCAGCAACGGTTTCGTGAATAGCAAAGAGCTTCGTCACAGAGCCGCCACCCTGCATCAACGGCTTTAGGGTGTCGTAAAAACCGACCTTGTCGTAGAGCGTATCCATGAGTCCTAGATGTAGGTAGCTGCGATACAGATCAGGGTTATAAACTTCGGCTAGTAAAAAGGCATCTGCATGAGTTGCTTTGATATGGCTGTTGAGGTAACTCCAGAATTCCACCGGAACCATTTCTGCCATGTCGTAGCGGAAGCCATCAACGCCGCGCGCTAACCAAAATTGGGTAATATCGCGAAACTTCTGCCACGAATCAGGAACGTCTACGCTATCCCAAAAATTGAGATGTTCGCGAAAATTAGCGCCATGGAGTTCCGGAGGAAGGGTGGGGAAGTCATAACTCCCATCGGGCCTAACTCCATAATTAATTTTGACTGTCTCATACCAGTCATTAGCGTGGGGTTGCGCCAGTCGAGAGCCATTACCGGTCCACTTAGCGGGGGACTCACTGAAGAGCCCATCGGAGTATGAATGAGCCTCGCCATTTAGCGGGAGTATGCCGTTGATAGGTTCTGGGACTGAGAACTCTTCACCCAGAATGTAGTAGAAGTTGTTGTCTCGCGCATATTCTACTGACGTGTCGTCGTTAGCGCCAAAGCTCTCTATTCCAGCTGGGGCGGAAATTGATTCATAGCGGCGAGCGACATGATTGGGGACAATATCAATAATGACCTTCATGCCAGCATTGTGGGTACGTGCAATGAGCGCATCGAATTCTTCAAGGCGCTCGAGAGGGTCGTCAGCGAGATCAGGATTGACGTTGTAGTAGTCTTTAACGGCGTACGGTGAACCCGCTCGCCCCTTAACCACATCGGGGTCATCAAGGCTAATTCCGATGGCGCTATAATCGCGAATAACTGCATGGTGAGGCACGCCAGTATACCAAATATGGGTAGTTCCGAGTTCGCGAATACCCTGGAGTGCCTCGGGAGTGAAGTCGCTAAACTTGCCCACGCCATTTTGTTCAATCGTTCCCCAGGGGATATTAGCCGTCTCTGTGTTGCCAAAAAGACGCGTGAAAACCTGGTAGATCACCACTTTAGTTTGCTCTGAAGAAGTCTGATCATCGGTGGTTTCTTGCGCTTGATCTTGGCTGGGTTGTTCTGCACTACAGCCAATGATCATGAGGGTGGCGAGAATAGCTTGTAGCGTTCGGCGAGAGGGCTTAAGGCTCATAGTTTCAGCTTCCATTGAGTTTCGGTGCGTAATGTATGTTGTAGAGAAAATGACAGCGTTTGGGACTCACCATCGAACTCGATTGACTGGGAAGAGCCGTTAACTAACAGCTCAGTTGGCGCTTCGCTTAGGCCGTGAATGATTATTCGAAGGTCACGCTGATCGGGCATCCCCTGATATCCATCACCTTGGCTGATGATTGCTCCTCGAAGTACCGAACCATCATGTTCCACGGTTAAGTTAATGAGCTCGAAGCTATTATTGGTAATTGAATTCGGATCCTGCCCATCGTCTTCAAAAATCTGCCCGCTGCTTAGCGAAACATTGGCATCAAAATAGAAGTGGATATCCAATTCGTCCCCCTGGTAGGCAGCGGTGTTGGCGAGCTCCTCTCGGGTCATGGTCACGAAAGAGCCGCCCCGAACTAGCAGGGGTAGTCGGCTGATGGGAGCTTCGTAGCGAATAGTTTGGCCACCGGTATAAACGTCGTTGGACCAAAAATCATACCAATAGTAGCCACTAGGGAGATTGATCTCGGCATGCCGCTTCCCGTCTTCAACAATGGGGTGGACTAAGAAAGCATCACCGTAGAGGTACTGAGAAGTGTTCAATAGATCATTCTGATTGTTAGTGAGGTAGCTCATCGGCCGCATCATTGGATCTCCCAGCGTACTATTGAGGTACGATAGACTATAGAGATAGGGCAGTAAACGATATCGCAGCTTTGCGTAGGGACGGGTAAGTGACTGGGTATCGGCGTCATGAAATACGGGTTCCGAGGCTATGTTCTCTTGGGCGTGAGGACGGAGTACAGGTTGAAACACACCATACTGGAACCAGCGTACGTAAAGTTCCGGGTCAAATACCTCGCCACCGGCAAAACCGCCAATATCTGAGTGCATATAGGCCAGACCCTGAAGTCCGGCCTGCAGGGAGAGCTCAACCTGAGATTGTAGTCCACCCCATGAACGATTGACGTCGCCAGTCCAGGGAATTAAACCGAATCGCTGAGAGCCCGCGTAGCCCGCTCGCATCATAATAAAGGGTCGTTGATTGGGCTGTTCGCTACGGAGTGTTTCGTCTAATAGGTTTGCCCACTGGTGCCCGTAGGCATTGTGTAGAGAATTAGCGGGAAGTAACTGATCGCTCACCTGATGGAAGCTATCCTCGGGGTGAACCTCAGGTTCACCTAAGTCCCCCCACCATCCAGCGACACCATAGCTCGCCAGCCGACGGTAATTCTGCGCAAACCAGTTTTGACCCGCGTCGGAAAAGACGTCTACCAAGCCGGTGTTGCCAAAGTAAAAGTCGAAGGTTTTGGGATGTCCTTCGTGATTGACGGCCAACGCTTCGGCTTCAACAGCGCTGTCCCATTTAGACGAGCTAGTCAGAATAAAGGGTTCGGTGATGAGCACAGTGTTTACGCCACTATCCTGAAAGTCGCTGATCATTTTTCCGGGAGTCGGCCAGTTGTCCGCATCCCACTCCAGGTTTCCCATCGTGCCTTTCATCTCTTTGCCGAACCAATAGAGGTCGAGCACAATCGCGTCCAGTGGAAAGTCTTGTTCCTTGAAGGCGGCCACTACCTCACGTGCCTCCTGTTCTGAGTGGTAACCGAAGCGCGATGCATACAACCCCAGGGACCAGCGAGGTGGAAGCGGTTGATACCCCGTGGTCTTAACATAGTTTCTAACAAGTGATTGCAGTGAGTCTCCGGCAATGATGACAAAGGAGGCTGGGCCAAAATCGCTCGCGAACTGGAGCTGGTTATTAGCACTACTGTCTAGGTCCAACCATCCGGAGGAAGGATTATCCCAAAGAATCGCATAGTGTTTATCAGAGAGAATTAAGGGCAAGGAATAGTACATTTGTTCGCTGTGCGTTTCGAAACCGTAATGAGCGCGATTGTAGAGAGGTAATTTATGGCCGCGACGATCGACTCCCAATACCCTTGAACCGCCGCCCATGAGTATCTCATTATCAGTAATAGAAAAGACTGCGCTACTGGCGCCAGAATCGGATTGGATATTAAGTGTTTCGGTCAACACCAGCTCACCATCACGAAGGAACTTGATGGAAAGCGGGTCTGAGTGAATTACGGCTTGTAATGTATTCGAACCGAAGACTAGCTGTTGGCCCGCTTCATTAAAGCCAGCCTGAGTGGGACTGAGATTGGGTGAAATAGCTCTGGACGGAGCTCTATTCTCTAATGTTGCCATGAAATCTACACGGATGGCGTCTTCGTGAAGCAGTTCGAGATGGTAGTACCCCTCTGTAGTAGAGAGGGATAAACTGGATGTCGAAAATTCATAACTAAGGAGCTTATCTGCATGACAGATAGCCGCGGCGAAAAAGGCTATCGCGGCAATACTGAAGTTGGCGAGGCGAGTTAACATGAAATGTTCCTTAGTGGTAACGATGCTCAATAATTCACTTTAGTCGACTTCCAAAATCGCCATGGCTTGTTTATATTGCGCAGGCAGATCAAGATAGGTTGTCGTGATGAATATGATAATATGAGCTAAATCTATTTGTTGCCTCCTCCCAATGGGGGCGCATCCATAACTAAAATAATAAATAATTGTTACACCTAGGATTTACCCATGCTGTTGACCTCAAAAATAAGCTTGCCGGATGTCTCCGATCTAATGCTGGATCGCGGGCGACTCACCTCCGTATTATTGCAATCTACCAATGATCAGGTGATCTCGATTGTGGCGCCTGCAGGTTTTGGTAAGACGACGTTAATGGCATCTTTTATTGAGGAAACCGACTCGCTAGTAGCCTGGTATTCGTTGGATGAAAACGATAATGAAGGCCGTCATTTCCTCGCCTATCTAGTCGAGTCAGTTCATCGAGCAACCGGCAAAGGTATTCCTCGTAGTCGAGCGATTGTGGAAGCTAAGTCTGCAGTAGATTTGCGCGTGGTTATTGCCGAAATGCTCGAGGAGTTGCGCAGCCTAAATACACCACTAAGAATCGTTTTTGACGACTTTCATGTTATTGATAACACGGAAGTAGAGGCTGCGGTTAAATATCTACTTAAACACGCGCCAGCTGGAATTGGTTTCGGTTTTACGAGTCGCAGTTTGCCGTCCTTAGGGTTAGCAAGCTACCGAGTTTCTAATCGCCTACTTGAGATCAATGATAATGCGCTTGCGCTCACCGCCGATGAGACCGCGGATCTGCTATTCAAGCGTTTAGGTTTTCGTCTTCCTGAGTCAGCGCTACTGCAATTGCAAGAACTCAGTGAAGGGTGGGCGCCGCTAGTTCAATTATTCGCACTGTCTGTGGATAGTGAGTCAGACGTTGATGACTTTTTGGCGGATTTTGAACGTGGTCATAGCCATTTGTTGGATTACTTGGCGGAAGAGGTACTCGATAAACTTGATGATGAAACCCGACAGGTATTAGCTCGGGTTAGTCTGCTTCGGCGGATAGATGGTGATATGGCTGAGCGAGTAAGCGGCAGCCCTAGAGCGCGTGATATATTAGCGTCCGCCTATCACCGTGGTTTATTTCTTACCCCGATTGACCGCACGAGAACGTGGTTTCGTTTTCATCCCGTATTCGCTAAATTTCTCGAACGTTCGCTGAACTCAAGTGACCGAATAGCGGTTCATGAAGCGGCACTCAAAGCTTGGTTGGCTCTTGAGGATCCGCTGGAGTCACTCACCCACGCTGTGGCCCTGAAGTCAGTAGATTCGGTCATGGAAATTATGGAACGCTATGCCTCAACATTACTGTTAAAGGGGCACTATCGGACTTTAGCACGATCATTTGAATTTATTGGTGAAGCACGTGTTGTGGCCTCGCCAAGCTTGACCGTCCTCGGCGCCAAACTCGCTCAGGCTCAATATGAATACGATAAAGTTGAGCACCTGCTAACGCTGGGTGAGCGCTATATTCGCTTAAATCTGCCTGAAGAATGGCAGGCGGTTGAGGGTGCCTTCGCTACTCTGAGGGCACAAATGTCGATTGCTCGAGGTAACTTTGTAGAAGCGAGAGAATATGCCGACGAAGCACTGCAGTTACTTGATGAATCGGAAATTGATCATACGGTTGCCTCGTTAGTGATGGGTGAGTCGGCATTTTGTCTTGGGCGTTTGAACGAAGCATTTACCCGGATGAGTGAGCTCGAACGTCGATCGCGACTACAAAAGGATTTCCCGGATGCAGTCTGGGCGCTTAGTCAGCAAGCGGAGATTGCCTTTGCTCAGGGTAAACCCACCTTATCGGTCCAGTGTCAAAATAAAGCCCGAGAACTGATCGCAGAGCATCATCTACACATGCTACCGGTTGGGGAGTTCATCTTTCGTTTGGGCGCGCAGCAGGACTGGGAGTCACTTAACCTAGAACGAGCAAAGGAACGGATTAACCTCGGGTTGGCAGCCAATAAGCATCTTGGAGAAAGCCGATTACTCCAGGAGTATTCGCTGTTGGCGAATATCGCGCTTGCCGAAGCCGATAAGGATAGTTGTTTAGCTTGGCTGGATAAACTTGGTGATCTCTTGAGCCGAGAGCGCTACCACCTTGATTGGATCGTTAACGCAGACTATGCACGCCTCTCTATTTGGGAAGCTCTCGGTGATACAGCAGCAATTGAAGAATGGTTGGATTCGGCTTTGAGTGTTAACGAGGCACCCTCTAACCACTTCGAACAACGCCATGGTCGAAATGTCGTTCGGGCGATGATCGCGCTGCAGCGATTTGCTGATGCGGGGCGTTTAATCAAACGTCTAAATCGCTTCGCCAAGCAATTTAAGTTGGTAACTGAGCTTAATAAAAACCTGATTATAGAAGCTTACTTTGAATGGCAGCAGGGCAGTAGAGAGGCATCTATCCAAGCATTACATGGAGCGTTAGGGATGGCTTTAGGCACCGGTTTACGGGCTAGCTTCTTGCGCTGTGGTAAACCGCTTATTCTAATGCTCAAGGGGCTCATTAAGGATACTGAGCTCTCCGCGAGCGAAGCGGATCTTGCAGAGCAGCTCATTGGGATTACTCAGCGTCATCGCGAGTTTGATGGTCGAATTCGAATCGATCTCGATGCGAGTGTGATTGAAGAGATTTTGCAAAGTGATCAGCTGCCAGAAATTCTCAGGCAATCACCTCTGACGCCCCGAGAATGGCAAGTTTTTAACCTTATTCACTTGGACTTCTCTAATGCGAAAATAGCTGAACACTTCTCGGTGGCACCGAGTACGATCAAAACACATATTCGCAGTCTCTATCAAAAACTGGGAGTGGAAGACCGGGCAGCTGCGAAGCAGTTGGCTGAAAGACTGCTTTTGGCGGTTCAACAGGCTTAATTATCTGTTCGAAAGACCTGATTAGTTAAACCATACTCTCTGTGGCTATCCCCCCCCCTTGCGGGGGAGGTCATAGAAACTTGGGTTGTTACTATGGTGACACTCAGAAGAAAACTAATAAAGGTTCAAGTATGGCTCTGCAATCACCCGAATGGTGGCGTAATGGCATCATCTATCAGGTCTATCCTCGCAGCTTTAATGACACCAACGGAGACGGTATAGGTGATCTCAAAGGTGTCACTGCAAAACTCGATTATATCGACTCGTTGGGCGTTGATGCGGTTTGGCTATCGCCCTTTTATAAGTCTCCTATGGTTGATTTTGGCTACGATGTTGCTGACTACCGAGACGTTGACCCCATGTTTGGTTCGCTAGCAGACTTTGATGAACTGATTGCCGAAGCTCATGCGAAAGGACTGAAGGTCGTTATCGATCAAATTTACAGCCATACATCGGATCAACATGCTTGGTTTGAAGAGAGCCGTCAGAATCGTGATAACCCGAAGGCAGATTGGTATGTTTGGGCCGATACCAAACCGGATGGTAATCCACCTAACAACTGGGTGTCGGTATTCGGAGGCTCTTCCTGGAAATGGGATACACGCCGAAATCAGTATTACCTCCATAATTTCCTGACCGAACAGCCGGACCTGAACGTTCATAACCCCGAAGTTCAGGAGCAGCTGCTCGCCGATTTACGCTTTTGGTTAGATCGCGGTGTGGACGGCTTCCGTTTAGACGCGATTAATTTTTGCTGTCATAACCAAAGTTTGGAGGATAATCCGCCCAAACATGCCACGCTGGCAGAATACGGTGAGCAAATTCCGCCTAACCAGTATGACTATCAATGGCATGTTAATGACAAGACCCAACCGGAGACTGCGGCCTTCCTTCAGCGTGTTCGTGCGGTATTGGATGAGTATCCAGGTACTATGGCAGTCGGTGAGATTGGTGATGACAACATGATTGATGTCATGACTCAGTACACCACCGATAATCGTTTGCACTGTGCCTACTCATTTGAGTTGCTTGCAGAAGAGTGTGACGCCGCGTTCTTCCGTCGAATCATCAGAGAGTCTAATGATCTAATTACTAAAGGTTGGGCCTGTTGGAGCATTGGGAATCATGATGTTCCCAGAGTGATCACTCGCTGGAACTCGGAAGCACTTAGCCAGGCAGCCAAAGAGGATCGAGCGGCATTATTCTGGCTGATGCAGTTTACTCTTCGTGGGAATAGCTGTATCTATCAGGGTGAAGAGCTGGGCTTGAGCGAAGCCGAGATCGCCTTTGAGGACTTGCAGGATCCCTATGGTATTAACCTCTGGCCTGAGTTCAAAGGTCGTGATGGGTGTCGTACACCAATGCCGTGGGACTCGTCGCTCCCTCATGCGGGCTTTTCAACGGCAAAACCCTGGTTGCCGGTTGTGTCGGAACACGTCTCACGTTCAGTTGATTTAATGGAAATCGACAGTTCGAGCCTGTTGCATCGATTCCGCTCGGTCGTAGACTGGAAGAATCAGCAGCAATGGTTGAAACTGGCCGATATGGAGTTAATTGAAGATACCGGTGATTTACTTGCTTTCTACCGCGATGAAGATGGTCATCGCTATATCGTTATTCTTAATTTGGGAGCATCTCAGTTAAATTACCCGCTGTTTACGGCTGGGGCAGAGGATTTGACTCCCCCGAACTATGCACATGAGATATCTCCAAGCGCCGTAGTACTCCCCCCGAGTGGTGCAGTTGTTCTAAAATTAGCGTAACGTTCCCATTAGCGCTTTTGGGATGGTTTCGCTAAGTTGCCATCCCTTTTTTTATCAAGGATTTGTTCATGAAGTCATCGCTACTGTTCATGAGTTTGATCGCTGCCGGCATGGCGCCGGGCGTTTCGAATTCAGAGGTCGACGAGCTACCAACCAACTATAACCCCAACACCTTCGTTCATCTCTTTGAGTGGCGCTGGAATGATATCGCGACGGAATGTCGTGATCACCTTCCTGAGTTGGGGTATGACGCTATCCAAGTATCGCCTGCGATTGAACACATTGACTATCCAAGTTGGTGGGCACGATACCAACCGGTAGATTTCTCAAAGTTTGATTCATTCAGCGGGAGTGAGGACGAGCTCAGGTCCATGATTGAAACCTGTCACGAAGCGGGAATAAAGGTCTATGCGGACGCGGTAATCAACCATACCGCGGATTACGGTGAGCAAGGGCAGGGGACAGCCGGAACACAGTGGCAAATCATGCAACACCCAGGGCTAGACGAGAGTCACTACCATCAGCCTATCTGTACCATTGAGGATTATAGCATTGCGACGGAAGTTCAAAACTGCCGCCTTGGTGCATTGCCAGACCTCGACACCGCTAACCCATACGTACGTGAACTGCTGGCGGGCTACTTACGAAAGCTCACTGAACTTGGCTTTGATGGAATGCGGATAGATGCCGCGAAGCATATGTCTACTGCGGATGTAGCCGCTATTCTAGAGCTGGCAGGAGGGCCTCAGGTCTTTCTGGAGGTCATTGGTGACCCAGCCGCTGAAACGGCGTTACAACCCACTACCTACGCTTCAATTGCACCGGTCACTGACTTTGCAGCCCGGGGAGCGATTTACTCCGCAATGAATGGCGATTTGTCGAAACTTGAGCGCTATTGGCATGGCGAGACCGAGTTAGTGGCTGATATGGCAGTGACCTTCGTGGATAATCACGACACTGAGCGTCACACTCAGGAATTATCAATTGCTCAGAAGCACTTGGGTGAAGCGCTATTACTCACTATGAATTATGGCTACCCGAAAGTTCTATCAGGCTACACGTTTGGAGATCGAGATCAATTGCCTAGTCAGCAAGCAATGTCCTGTGACCAAGATTGGACCTGCTGGCATCGAGATCCTATCGTCAGTCAATTCGTTCAGCTTCGCCGTGAAGCGGGATTAGTTCAGGTGGCGGATATCGAGTATCTTGATGATCAAGTAGTCGCTTTCAGCTATGGGCCTGGCCGAGTATTAATGAATGTGTCGAGTGAGCTAAAGGAGGTTAACTGGGATCCGAATCTTAGTGAATCTGAATACTGCGATCTACTCGCTGGACACGGCAGTATAATCACTCTGGGCTGGTGGGGCGATGTTGATATCTCGCTGCCGCCGCATAGCATGGTGTTATTGCGCGAAGATGCGATTTGTGATGCGCCATAGTTGGTTAACCCGCTGAGCTAACCCCATTTTCAAGCGATGTGAGATCAGCGAAAAAAAAGGCTACCGATAAGGTAGCCTTTTTGGTTGTCGCAGCGAACTAGAAATCCGCTTGATTCGGTACACGCGGGAATGGGATTACATCGCGTATATTTTCCATGCCCGTTACATAGTTAAGAAAACGGTCGAAACCTAAGCCAAAGCCTGCGTGAGGTACCGTACCGTACTTACGGAGATCGCGATACCACTCAAGTTGGCCAGTGAGTCCGCTTTCTGCCATACGGGCATCCAATACATCAAGGCGTTCCTCGCGCTGTGCGCCGCCAATAATTTCGCCGATACCGGGTGCTAATACGTCCATCGCCGCAACGGTTTTGCCGTCGTCATTAAGACGCATGTAGAAAGCCTTGATATCCTTCGGGTAGTCGGTGATGACTACCGGACCCTTTACATACTCCTCACACAACCAACGTTCGTGTTCGGACTGAAGATCGATACCCCATTGCACGGGATATTCAAACTTTTTACCGGACTTCAGCAGGATGTCGATAGCATCGGTGTAGGGAATTCGAGCAAAGGGTGTTTCAGACACATTGGTTAAACGCTCGATCAATGTTTTGTCGATCATTTTGTTGAAGAAACCAAGGTCATCTTCACACTTGTTCAGAACCTCCTTCACGGCATAGCGCAGCATGCCTTCAGCGAGGTTGGCATCGTCATTGAGATCGGCAAAGGCAATCTCGGGCTCGACCATCCAGAATTCTGCAAGGTGACGGGTAGTGTGAGAGTTTTCGGCCCGGAAGGTAGGGCCAAAGGTGTACACTTTACTCATCGCTAGGGCATAGGCTTCGGCGTTGAGCTGACCCGAAACGGTTAGGAATGATTCTTTACCGAAGAAGTCCTCTGCAAAGTCCACTCCGCCCTTGCCAGTGCGGGGAAGGTTGGCCATGTCCAGGGTACTCACACGGAATAGCTCTCCGGCACCTTCACAGTCGCTGGCGGTGATGATGGGCGTGTTAATCCACTGAAAGCCGTCGTTGACAAAGAAGTTATGGATGGAGTTTTGTAACACGGTGCGAACACGGGTCACCGCTCCGATTGAGTTGGTGCGTGGACGAAGGTGAGCGACAGAGCGCAAGTATTCAAAACTGTGTCGTTTCTTAGCGATCGGGTAGGTTTCTGAATCGATGACTTCGCCAATGAGCTCTACCTCAGTGGCTTGAATCTCAACGCTTTGACCTTGACCCTGTGACTCAACGAGTTCCCCGCGAATCACGACAGAAGCTCCCGTCGTAGCTCGCAGTACGTCTGTTTCGTAGTTACTTAGTGTATTGGGCACCACGGCTTGGATTGGATCAAAGCAACTACCATCGTGAACGGCTACAAAAGAAATTCCTGCCTTTGAGTCACGTCTAGTACGGACCCAACCTTTCACTTCTACTGTTGAACCAACGGCTACGGACCCGCCCAAGAGCGTTTTTACACTGGTCATAATTCTATATTCCAAAAAATTTAAGGTATCAATTGACACCATTATACGAAACTCTGGGCTCCACGGGTAGGTGATTTGAGTCCCGTAGAGCTTTGATTTCGCTTGGAATTAGAAAATGAAGCGAATGCCGCCGCCGACGACGAGACTCTCCTCTTCGTAAAAGCTGATATCACTAACGCGGGAGTTATTCGATAGGATAAAAGTCAGGCTAGTATCTTCGAAGCCAAATGGTTCCGCAAACGAATAGATTGCGAAGATGTTGCTAATGTTATCTTCTCTCGGGCTAGCAAAAAGAGGATTCTCCGTATCATAATCAAGCTGCTCATAACCAAAGTTCCCAACGAGGGTATGACGTCCTGACCGGTAAACAACCCCCAATTCTCCGCCGTAGGTATCAAAGCTCATTGCATCGCCGTCAGCATCAGTTCGGAAGTTGAATAGGGAAGGGATAAGAATAAAGCCTTCTCCGAGCGGAATCGTTAAGTCTACTCCAACGTATCTAATGGTAGAATTTCTGTCGAGCGAGGCGCGCTCGTCTGGCAGCAGGTCCTCAAAGAAGCCGCTCCTCTCTTGGTCAATTTCAGAGGTTCCGTAGGCGGCTTCAAGAGAAATTGGTCCCAGGATATGTTGAGCACGAGCTCTGACGGCGGTTAAATTAGCGTCTGTCTCACGGCGTCTTTCACCGGTGAGGTAGGGATCCTCCCAGACTTTTGATGGCTGAACGCCAGGCAGCACGGCAATCTCCAGGAACTTGTGCTTTCCGGTATGGTAGCGGTACCCTATTTCAGGCGCGAAGCTTCCTCGTACCGCTTTTTGACGGCTAATACCTAAAAATGCTTCCTGATCAGTATCTTCAAACGTGTAAGTTATCCGACCGATGACAAAAGGGATGGTCTCTGAGCCGCTGGGGCTGTCGCCCTGAAGATCTTCAATAGGATCTTCGTTTACAGTACTTAGGAAGCCATTGCTATCGACAACGCCAACGCCGAAAAATGCATCGCCAGAAAAACCGTGCTCTCGATCAATATTCTGTTGTGCGAGTAAGTACGTTGGATGAAACAATAGTGTAGAAAGTACAAATACTGATATTTTGGATTTAATCATGATTTCTCTCAACTTGTTATATTGCTACGTCGGTATTTACAAAATTTCGTCTCATTGAAGCCGTCTTCCCAGTGCCATTTTGTTAACCTAAGACAAGTTTAACGCTAGTACAACATTTTTAGATTGCTAGTCCTCAATAATAGTTGCGATCGCGGCTGCTAGGTTTACCTGTTCAAAGTTCGATAATTGATTAGTTAGTTGGGCGGGTTGAAAATAGTGTCCATTCAAAATGAGTTCGTTTGCCATACTTCCTCCCATGAACCTAACTAAGAAGTGGGGTACTTTAAGGCGCACTTTTCGATTTAGTCGCGCAGCGAGCGCATTGTTAATATCAGCGTGGCTGTTCTGAGCAGGCGCGACTAGAACCAACTCAGTTGATTCCGTAGACTTTTGAGAAAGCGTGATAATTCCTCTGACAACGTCTTCGATGTGCACCCAGGGAACTCCCTGATCGCCGCTGCCTAAATGCATTGCTAGACCCATCTTCGTGGGTAATATCAGCTGCTTCAAATACCCCCCATCTCCTAGAATGACGCCAAGTCGAGCGATATGAGCCGTCCCGTTAAATTTTCTAGCGGCTTGTTCCCAGCGGCAACACAATGTTCCGGCAAAGTTCGATGCTGCTGGGCTGTCGAGGTCGGTGGGATGCTTAAGAGAGCTATGCGAGTAATAGCCAACTGCACTGGCACTCACTAACGTGGCTTGAGGAGCAAACTGGTTCAAATAGCTCACAAGATCCTCGGTAGCCTCTACTCGAGAACTGATGATGCTCTGCTTTTTACGCTCGCTCCATAGGCCGAAAATAGGCTCGCCAGCGAGATTGATTACCGCGTCTGGCGCGGACGCTAGTTCTTCTAGGTTGTTGATATAAGTGATGTTTGGGCTAGTACTCTGCTGCGATTTCTTTCGCGTGAGAACGGAAATAGCACTGCTGTCTGGCAATGCCGCGATGAGTGCTGTGCCGACGAACCCAGTGCCGCCTGTAATCAGATAGTGCATCGTGATAAAATCCTGCAGTTGTTTTGCTTAAGCTTACGTTATGATAGTGGTAGTGGACTACCTTTGACGCTTTGAACAGTATTTTTTGGGGATATTTATGATCTATTTAACTCCGCTATTGGGCGGAATCATAATCGGCGTTGCGGCCATGTTGATGTGGTATGGCTTGGGACGAATAATGGGGATGAGTTCAATCACCTCGGGAGTTCTTTGGCAGCAAGCAGCGGAGCGACAATGGCGAGTTGTTTTCATTGTCGCCGTTATTATTGGGGCGTTGATTGCGTCGAAGCTGTTGGGTGTTGATAGCTTTACGCCCATTAAAGCGGGGTGGATTTGGCCTATCGCTGCCGGACTGCTCGTCGGTTTTGGAACAGGAATCGGCAGTGGTTGCACTAGTGGCCACGGAATTTGTGGAATAGGTCGTTTTTCAGCGCGGTCAATTATTGCTACGTGTGTTTTTATGGCGTCGGGTATCGCCACCGTATTTTTTGTTCGCGCGATAGGAGCTTAATATGAGATTACTTGTTGTGGCCCTGTCGGGTTTATTATTTGGGGGCGGTCTATCGCTATCAGGCATGACGAATCCTGCGAAAGTCGTAGGTTTTCTCGATCTATTCGGACAGTGGGATCCGTCGCTGATGTTCGTTATGGGTGGCGCACTTGCGGTAACCATGCCGTTGTTCTTTATCTCGAAAAAAGTTCAGCGTAGTTGGTTTGGCGATACCTTACAGTGGCCGTCGTTAACCCACGTTGATCGTCCGCTGGTGATTGGTGCAGTGTTATTTGGCATTGGTTGGGGTATCTACGGTCTCTGCCCAGGGCCAGCCGTAGCGTCACTCTGGACGATGAATGCGGAAGTGATTAGTTTCGTGATAGCGATGGTTGCAGGCTTATCGGTTGCGCACGTTATCAAAAAGTAAGTGGTAGCGGCCGAACTGCAACACGAAGACTTGCCATTGCGTGTATTCAAAGGTCGCTATTACTGAGTATTAGCGACCTTTTTAGTTGCGCTACATAGCCGATAGTTCAGAACCGTTCAATGAGGCTTACGTTCCGGCCTGGGTTATTGAGCACTGAACAGCCTTTAGCGTTTACGGTGCTTCTTGATGAGGTCGTAGGCGGCTTGAATCTCCTGAGCTTTCTCTGTGGCAACTTTCACCATGTTCTCAGGAAGCCCCTTAGCCATCAGCTTATCAGGGTGATATTCCTTCATCAGGTTCCGATAAACCTTTTTAATCTCGGCATCTGAGGCTGAAGACTCTACACCTAATGCACGGTATGCCGTATCCACATCCTGCTGAGCGGTATAGGTTTGGCTTGATCGTTGGTAGGATCCACCCTGTTGACGTCCGCGAAAGAAATTGTGCTGAGCCTCGAGCATCATAATAAGCTGCTGAAGCTGCATCTGAGACATGCCAATGCCTTGAGCAATTCGCTGTACAACCCGATTTTCAATCTCGTCCATATGGCCGTCGGCCATGCCCAAACTGATGAGTGATACGATTAAAAATTGACGCATCTGCCGACTTTGACCCGGTCCCATCCGAAAGGCAGTTAGCGTGGAATCTAAGTTAAAGCTATCGCTGGCTCCAGACTTAAATAGTGCAATAGCCTCGCGGCGTTTTTCCGCACTGAGTCCCATTCGAGTCATCAGTGCTTCAGTGGTCTTAATCTCAGCTTCAGTGATTTGACCGTCGGCTTTGGCAAGATGCCCTAAGCACTGATAGAGTGTTTGAAAGAACACTTGCTGCATCGCACCCTGCTGTTGGCGATTCGCCATCGACGGACTATCTTTGAACATAGCATCGAAGAAGGCCCCAATAAAGAAGCCAATGACCGCACCCGCAGGACCACCTATTAAACCGATTACGGCACCAATCCATTTACCCAAAACTCTACCTCATTCGTGAATAACGCTTGCGCTGATGATAACGGATAAACTATTTTACTGTAAGAGATAGCCGCGATTATCCTAAAAATGTTGCAGAGGAAATGAATCAGTGCAATCAATCATGTTGCCAAATGGCGGTCAGATTAAGTTTGAAGAACGTCTGGCAAAGCGTGGGCAGTTCACTCACTTTAGTTTTCGATTGCCCATGGCGATGGTGCACGTTAGCCATTCGGGAGAGGTGGTGATTAGCATCGAACTCAGTGCCATCACCGCTCCTGCTTCAAGTCTGACACCGCAACAGCGGCGTATCGCTCGATCGATCGAAGAGCTTTGGCGCGGTAAACAACAATGTCTGACCTTGCAGGGTCCGTTAACTGAATTCGCCACGTCCGTATGGCAGGCACTTGGAACAATTAATCCAGGTAGGACGATCTCCTACACTCACTTAGCTGAGCTTGCAGGAAACCCTAAGGCAGCGCGTGCAGTCGCTCGAGTCATGTCGCAAAATTGCTATGCATTGGTACTGCCATGTCATCGAGTCGTGGGCAAGAGTGGTGCGCTAACGGGATACCGATGGGGTGAGGAAATAAAGGCCGCACTGATCGAGTTTGAACAGTATCAATTAGCTTAACCACCTAGAGTCAACTTATGAATACCTTCCATCGAGCGCTACAATTGAAACCGCTGCCACGAGGGTTTCATTTAATCACCCCTCAAGTTATCGAAGCTCTACCCGAGATAGCTCAGATGAAGGCGGGTATCGTACAGATTTTCGTTCAGCATACCTCCGCATCGCTTACCATTAATGAAAATGCGGATAGCTCGGTGCGAAGAGACTTTGAACGTTTCTTCAACCGACTTATTCCAGATGGCTGTTCATATTTCGAGCATCAGGACGAGGGGCCTGATGATATGCCTGCTCACATAAAAGCTAGCTTGCTCGGCCACGCTTTGAGCATTCCTGTAAGCAATGGAGAATTGGCGCTAGGCATTTGGCAGGGGATTTATCTCGGCGAACACCGAGATCATGGTGGGTCGAGAAACTTGCAACTCACCGTTATCGGCAGTTATTAACTCGCTAACCTGCTACGGGAGCACGAAGTTGTATGTCTAAATCTTCTGCTTGGATGTCGCGTTTTAGTTGCGACAAAAAATTACGCATGTAGTCAGTTCTTCGTTTAGCCTCTCGCTTTGCCGATTCAGTGTTCATGGTCTCGCCGATATGAAGTAGTTTGGTGAAAAAGTGATCAATAGTGTATTTCAAGTCTTCTGGCGGTCGTTGTTCGCATAAAGGGTCGGTGGGTTCATATAGTGTTCTACCGATTGCACCACCTACCAGCATGCAACGAGCGACTCCGACCGCGCCCAATGCATCCATTCGATCTGCGTCTTGAACAATTCTCGCCTCAAGCGTGCGCGGGCGCACATTGGCACTGTAACTGTGCGCGATAATCGCGTGTTCAATTGCTGGGAGGAGGTTGCTGTCATAGTTCATTTTTTGGAGCGCAGTACGTGCTCGATCTGCTGCGAGCTTTGAGGCGATTGGTCTGTCTGGACTATTTTTGGCAACGGCCACGCTGTCATGGAACCATGCGGCGGGGACAACGACATTTAAATCGGCGGATTCGGCAACCGATAGCTTCTTTGCTAAGCTGACCACTCTTTCAATATGGGCGAAGTCATGCGCCGGATCGGCACTTTTAATGTCGCTAATAAAGCGAATAAAAACGGGTTCAAATGCTTTCCAGTAGTCTGTGGTCATCTGCCTTCTCTTAAATACGATAATCTCTCACAGGAGTATGGCCTATGTTTCAAAGCCGCAGAAAGAACGCTACGATTAAATCGCGTCTTCGCCTGTTTCCCCCGTTCGAATACGGATTACCTCTTCAAGTGATGAGACGAAGATCTTGCCATCACCGATTTTTCCGCTACTCGCTACTTCAATAATTGTCTCAACGACGGTCTCAACCATTTGAGAAGCGATGGCGACTTCTAGTTTTATTTTTGGCAGAAAATCAATGACATACTCAGCACCGCGATACAGTTCGGTGTGACCTTTTTGACGGCCAAATCCCTTTACTTCCGTTGCTGTTAAACCTGTAATACCTCGATCCGATAGCGCCTCGCGAACGCTATCGAGTTTGTGCGGTTTGATGATGGCTGTAACAAGTTTCATTTCGTACTCTCCTAGAGCAAGCAGATTAGATATGCCTAGTCTAACAAAATTAATTTATCCAAGGTTGTAATTTTAGCCACCGAAACTACGAATAATGGTAGCATTTCCCTTGTTAGTAGGGACTTTAGTATGGTTTTATAGGCTATACGATAATAAAGATTAGACTAATTGTGGACAACAACATGCTTAGAGAATGGAAACTCTTTGCGGTGTGTTTGCTATCAGTAGTATTTATAGCTTCAGCGCATAGCAACAACATACAACGAAGTTTTGATGCGCCCCCTTGGTTCGAGGGATCGGTGGTCCGAATATCGGAAGCGGCAGCTATTCTGCCAAAGGATCAGGCTCAGACGTATATTCTTAGTCAAATTTCATCACCATCAAAATTTTCCGAGAGAGAAAAGCTTCAGCTTACCTTACTCCAGTCCTACTATCTGGTTAGTGACGCGAAGTATCTTGAGACCCTGTCGATACTCAATCAGTCGCCCTTAATTGAAACGGCTGGAGTTCCTACAGTAATCGAGTTTTACCTTCAGCGGGGTACTGTCAATCAGCTGCATAACCAATTGTCGGATGAGGCTTGTCGCGATTTTGATATGGCGTATACCGTTGCCGAAAATGCCATTTACCCGTCGCTCTATGTCCGCGCAGCAGGCCGCCAGGTTAGCTGTCTCGTCAGAGGTGTAGGAAGCGAGAGGGAAGCCGTGTCAATTCTGGCCGAATCGATGGAGGTCGCCTCTCAGGCAGATATTGATACGGCTATCGTTATTGATCTACTCGTTTCATTGGGTGAAATTAATCAGCGTCTTTACGATCACGAAACCGCGCAAGCCATTTTTACTCAGGGTTTGCAGTTGGCGAGATCGGAATTATTACTCCAGCATGAATTTGATATGCTGTTTAATCTCACAGTTGAGTCTTTCTTCGCCCGAGATACGCCTGAATTTCGTGAATATTTGGATCAACTTTGGGAAGTGGGTGGTGAAAGCCGATATGCTGATTTTGATTTTTTCTGTTGGTATTTAGAAGGCCTATACTTTAGCCCCTACCTAAACAATGATCCGGAGCAAGCGGCGGCAGCATACTTTCAAGCTCTGCAGCTTAGAGAATCAACTTCGGAGACGTATTATGCGAATGATACCGAGCTGCAATGGTTGCTAAGTAGGGCCTTAGTTGATGGCGTTAACTCTGTGAAAGAAGAGTTCGTTCTTTTTATCGAAGAGCATCCAGATTTCTTAGAGTACGACTCAAGTGCAGCAATACTTAATCACATGTTCAGCGGAGAGTATGAGGATGTGCTGGCCTATACCGTTGCACTAGAAAATTATTACGCTAGCGCGATGTTTAAGTTAGCCGATGATGTCAGAGCTTATTCCGGCGATGAAGTTGCCGATGCAGGTGTCCAATATCAGGCCGAGATCGCGCGTCAGCAGCTTGAAATTGAACAGTTGAACAATACCGCAGTCCTTGCCGAGACCAGTAAAATGCGCTGGCAGCGAAACGTAGTTTTCGTGCTTGTAGGTATTATGGTCCTCTTACTAAGTTACCTAATTTACTCGCGCAATCGTTTTAGAGAGCTATCTCAAACCGATACGCTGACAGGTATTGCGAATCGACGACGCGCCTACAGTGAGCTCGGCAAAGCCATTCGTTCAATCGAAAGTGGCGAGTCGGCTTTTGATGACCCAAGTGCTGGTTTAGCGGTGTTGCTACTGGATATCGATAATTTTAAGGCCATTAACGACAACTTAGGACATGATTCCGGTGATCGGGTACTCAAGGAATTATCGCGAATCGCCAAACTCGCTGTTCATCGCCGAGAGCTCGTCGCGCGTTTTGGTGGGGAAGAGTTCTTTATTCTTATGCCACGAACCAATTTTGAAGGTGCAGTTGAAACGGCTGAACGACTAAGACTGATTATTTCTCAGTCTGACGTAGGCATCGGTACGCAACGTATTACCACAAGTGTTGGGTTAATGTTCGTTGATAGCCTGGATCTGTCAGCCGGAATAAGCGCCGACGAAATAGTCAATAGTGCAGATAGAGCGCTCTATGACGCAAAGTCGTCAGGAAGAAATTGTGTGCGCTGGGCACAGAATGACGCTGTTGATATTGATTCATTGAAGAGGTTTCCAGCAGATGACCAATTAAGTGCTTAGCTGGGAGTGGGTTCACAGTTATCTCGCGAGTTGAACTTGAGAGTGATGAGGCTGGGTAAGTCTCGTCGAGACCATTATTAGCTAAGTTAACTGAGCCGCAGTTTATGTGTTCGATACTATCTAAACGATTAGGACTCATTTTACAGACATAAAAAAGCGCCATTGGATTCCAATGGCGCGTATGCTAATCGAAGCTATCTACTAAGGTTGCTCTGGACAACCACCACAGCTTAGATAGACGTGGCGCGGATCATTTAATTGATTGAGTTGAATGAGCTGCTGTTGGAATGCACCGAGCAGTCGTTCAGTCGTTGTCATCGCGGGAGTTTCTACTGAAGAATTTTGTTTCATATCACGGAAGAACTGCTGAGCAGGCGTCAGTGGTTGAGTGATATTAATTGTCCTATAGTCCTCTATTTCAGCTAGCGCTGCGGCGTGATTTACCGCGTCATCTAAGGTCCCGAATTCATCTACAAGGCCCAGTTCAAGCGCTCGTTTTCCGCTCCAAACTCTACCCTGAGCAATTTCGTTGATCTTCTCTGGGGTGCTATTTCTGCCGTCCGCAACGATTTCTAAAAACTGTTTATAAATGTTTTCGATACTTAATTGGATCGTACGTGCCATAGGCTCGCTTATTCCATTTAATGGGTCGAATCCGCCGGCCATTGGTGTAGTGGCGACCCCGTCTGAGTAAATGGAGTATTCACCCGCTAAACGGTCGAAGGTCGGCACAATGCCAAACACGCCGATTGAGCCAGTAATTGTCTGCGGATTGGCAAAGATATAGTCCGCACTGGTTGAAATCCAGTAGCCGCCAGACGCTGCCAGTCCACCCATTGAAATAACTACTGGAATGCCAGCCTCGCGGGTGGCGACAATCTGTTCGCGGATAACTTCGGAAGCATTTGCAGAACCACCGGGACTATTAACACGAAGCACTAGCGCATCGACTTCATTGTCCTCGCGAGCGCGACGAATTAATTCGGCCGTAGAGTCTCCACCAATCATGCCTGGTGGTTGGCTACCGTCAACGATTTCACCCGAAGCCACAATCACCGCTATCTTCTGCTCTGAATCTGAAGCATCGAAAAGATTCTCCATTTGCAGCTGAGTACGATAATTTCTCCACGAAACACCCGGGTCATCACCCTCTTCATCGGCGAATTCAGCAAGGCGCGCAAGGCGTTCGGTGCGAGTTTTAATTCCGTCAACTAAACCAAGTTCCAGCGCCATGGAGGCAAAATGACCGTCATGGGCTGATAGCGTTTCTGGGTAGTGGTCTAACCATGTATTAATGAATCCTGGTTCGAGATGGCGGTTAGTCTCCACAACCTTCGTGAAGCTACCCCACAGGTCGCCCATCCACTGCTCGGCGTTTTCGCGAGCAGGGGCAGACATTGCGCCACCCATAAACGGCTCTACCGCTGATTTGTACGTCCCGACTTTAAACACATGTACATCGATACCGTAGCGCTCAAGAAACTCGCCAAAGTACGGTCGATAACTGGCTAGCCCCATCAAATCAACGCCACCCATATCACCGATGTAGATCTCATCGGCGAAGGAAGCAAGGTAATAGGCTGACTGGCTATAGGATTGCGATGTAGAGATAATTGGCTTGCCAGTTTCCTTAAATCGACTTAGAGCTTGACCAATTTCATCGAGTGATGTGAAGCTCGCACTCATACCGGATGGCAGGAGAATGAGCCCCTTTACCCGATCATCACTAGCGGCGCGATCAATAGTATCAATCACGTCGAATAGTAAAATCTGTTGCGGACCATCGTTTTGCAGTTGAGCGAGAATCTCATCGGAAACAATTTCTTGCTCCACGATAAGGCCGTTCAATGACAGCCTCAAGACACCTTCGTCATCAATGGTCTCAAGTTCATCTTGCTGACTGGATGCCACAATAATTAACGTCAAAACACCAAAGAACAGTACGTTCAGTAGAATGATTCGGGAAATGTTAAGCGCCTTTCCTAGCGCAAGCAGAAATTGTTTCATTAGATGAAATTCCTAGTCCTTTAAATGAGGTGAGTTCGTTTGAGCCGCTATGGCCAGCTTTCTGGCTCTGAACATCGCACTATTGAAAAGTATGACACAGCTACCTAACGCCGCAAAATCCCAATAGGTTGACGAGGGCGAGAAGCTGCCAAGTGTTGCTCCGACAAAATACCCAAGCAACAAAAAGCAGAGCCAAATGAGCAGTCTTGGCGTCTCATTCGTTAGGGCGCGAAATAATAGTAGCAGCGGAGCTACTCTAACGATAGCTACTATCCACTGAGTACTTGCAGTGAGCTCAGAGCTAAAAGTATCCGCGATTTGCGTCACGATCAGCAAAAGATAAAAGCTTGCGATGACACGAGGGTGGGTAAAATAGTTCATCATGAACCTGTCTCCATTCGTTGAGCGAGCTCGCCGAGGCGCTTTCCGTAAGCGCGAGCGATTGATATCTCATCGGAACTTAAGTCCGTATTACCTGAAGTGCCTGTTACGTGAGAGGGCCCATAGGGCGTTCCCCCAGTTTGAGTCTGACTTAATTCCGTGACGCTGTATGGAACACCCGCCCAAACCATTCCATGGTGAAGGAGGGGGATAGCCATCGTCATGAGGGTAGTTTCTTGGCCACCGTGGAGGCTAGCAGAGCTTGTGAAGACGCCAAAGGGTTTATCGATGAGATCGCCACTCAGCCAGAGATCGGAGCTACCATCAAGAAAATACTTCAAAGCTGCCGCCATATTGCCGAAGCGGGTTGGGCTCCCCAGTGCCAAGCCACTGCATGCGCGAAGATCCTCATCGCTACAGTAGAGATCGCCGTCGTCGGGTATCATCGAGCTAACCGCCTCAATGGTGGTACTCACACTCGGCACAGTACGAACACGAGTGTCGATGCCACTCGCCTCAATACCGAGGGCTATATGCTCAGCTAAGGCCTTTACGGACCCACCTACCGAGTAATAGAGCACGAGTACAAATGGGCGATTCACTTGAATAGCCCCAGTACCTGTTCAGGCGGACGGCCTATTTTTGCTAGACCATTGTGAACGACAATCGGCCGCTCAATTAAAATTGGATTCTCCACCATTGCAGTGATTAACTCACGCTCGGCTGTCTCCGCCGATAGGCCTAAAAACTTGTATTTCGCTTCGCCCTGACGAATCAGTTGATGGGCAGAGTATCCCAGCTGGTCAAGTAATACAGATAACTGCTGAAACGACAATGGGGTATCAAGATAGCGAATAATATTTACGTCTATTCCTTGATTAGTAAGTAGTTCCAATGTCTGCCGCGACTTTGAGCATCGTGGATTGTGGTATATGGTTGTCATAATGACTTAATAACCTAGTGTGAACTGTTAATGGAAGAAGTTGCTGACACAATTATAACCACAACACGCGAGCGGATGCTTGAATTCATCCGTTTTTGTCGGTTTGTACTGAGAAGATTTGTTGATGATGGCTGTGCGCATGCCGCCGCAGCATTAACTTATACGTCGCTGTTCGCCATTGTCCCAGCACTTACGGTGATGGTAACGATCATTGCCATCGTACCGGCGTTTGAACCAGCTTTGCAGCAGGCCCAGGGGTTTCTGTTGAGTCATTTAGTGCCAGCGAGCTCCGAGACGGTGCAGTCAGCATTAGTGGGTTTTACCAACGAGGCGAAGAAGCTCACGGGATTTAGTGTACTCCTGCTAATCGTTACGGTGGTGCTATTGCTGAATACCATCGAGGGTGCCTTTAATCGGATTTGGGGAATTAAACAGCGGCGCAAATTACGCCCCAAGCTTATGCTCTACTGGACGTTAATCAGCTTGGGACCAATTCTTCTTGGCGCCGCAGCTGCTGCGTCGGCGGCCTTGGCACAATCTGAATATATTAGTTGGTTTGACTTCGAGCGACTGAATTGGTTATTAGCACCGCTGCCATGGGTGTTCAATTGTCTGCTGTTTTCGATGTTACTGGCGTATGTTCCTAACTGTTATGTGTCGGCCCGCGATGCAGTGATCGGCGGAATGGTCACAGCCTCGTTATTTTTGTTGGTGCAGCATTTTTTATCACTGGGGGCACTTAATCCTAATTATTCGGCAATCTATGGCACGTTTGCGGCAGTACCGATTTTTCTACTCTGGATTTATGTTTCGTGGATTATTGTATTATTTGGCGCGAATTTGACGCGATGTTTACCGCGCTACTTCACTACCAACAGGGCTTCAAGTAGTAGGTTGATGGTTGCCACCGCGGTCTTACGCTGGCTTTGGGCGAACCATGAAAAGGGACAACGTCTCTCCGAGCGTAAGTGGATTGGCGGTAAGATCAAGTCGCTACCGCTAGAATCTCATGCAGACTGGTTAGCATTAAGGCATCGTTTAGTTGCTGAACGAATTTTGCTGGTAAATGACGAGGATGAACTCGCCATAGGTAGGGATTTAACACGGTATAGTATTGGTGACTTCCTTCGTATACTTGAACCTAATGTGCTGATGGCTGATACGTTACGACGCACGAAAGATCGGCTCCCTGCATCAGTTAGAGCCTCTTTAAAAGGCCTCCAGACGAATACAGATGAATTATTGCAACAGCCATTAAGTGTGTGGTTAGAAAAAGGTTAGTTAATGCGTTTACTATTTATCATTATTGCACTGATGTCACTCACAGCGTGTGGAGAGAAGTCCGTCTCGTTGCAACTATTACCTTCGGGTTCGCATGCGATGAGCAGTGACGAAGGGCAATATACGGTACTAAATTATTGGGCTATTTGGTGTGCACCTTGTCGTAGAGAAATACCCGAGCTCAATGAATTTGATCAACATAGTGCAGATATTTCGGTAGTTGGCGTTAACTGGGATCGCGATGATCGTGCGACAACTTTAGACTATATCGAACGAATGGGGATAGAGTTCCCTGTGACAGCTGGCGACCCGCTCCAGCAACTCGAAATCGTGCGCCCTGAGATATTGCCAACTACTTTCGTTTTCAATCCAAGCGGTGAGCTCATCGCTACGTTGGTTGGCGAACAGGATGGTCAGTCAATTCGGGCTGCAATCGAAGCGTCCAACAGTGGTACAGCGACAGGATTAACTGAGTAGGGTTTCGCTTCAACTTGGTCATTTATCGGCTAAGCTCAATGGACTACCTTGAGCAGAGTTATCATGAAGAATTACCAACAACCCTTTAACGTTCGTTTCTGGACCTTCGCAGTCACCGCACATATTGCGGTGATCGCAGCATCTAATTACCTCATTCAGATTCCCATTGAGTTCGGTGGCCACTACACCACCTGGGCGGCCTTTAGCTTTCCCATTCTGTATTTACTTTCTGATCTAACCGTCCGTTTACAAGGCTGGAATCTTGCTAAGTGGGTGGTATTGATGTCTATGCTTCCGGCACTGCTGTTGAGTTACGTCTTTGGGATGGTATTCGAGCACGGTGAATTTCAAAATTGGGATGCACTGTTGAGTTTTGATTCATTTGTCGCCCGTATTGCGCTCGCAAGTCTTATTGCCTATGTGCTGGGGCAGCTTTTAGATATTAAGGTCTTTGAAAAGTTACGACGGAAGGGGTCTTGGTGGGTGGCACCAACCGGCTCAAGTTTATTGGGCAACGCAGTGGATACCACGGTGTTTTTCACGGTTGCATTTTATGCGTCGTCAGACCCTACGATGGGCGAGCACTGGGTTGAAATCGGCATCATCGACTATCTGACAAAAATTGCCTTTACGTTAGTGGTGTATATTCCAATTTACGGTTTTTTGGTCCGTAGTCTCAGTGCGAAACTAGCCGCCAAAGGTGAGTAAGCTCCCGCTGATGCAATAGCGTCTACTTGCTTGCCCTAAATGAGTTGGACTCGCAACGCTATCACGAGTCCGCGTAAGCGTTACAACTAGTACAGGCCGAATGGTCCTGCCTTAGATACCGCTGAACTGCCTATGGCTGCAAAACAAACTAGTGCCGCAACAAATACCGCTGCGCGAGCAGAGTTCGACATTTCTCGTTTGATCACGATGGTTCCTAAGCCGATATAAACAATAAGCAGAACAATCTTGGTAGCTAACCACGGTTGTGCCATCGGCGAAAAGCCAGCCAACACCGCAAGGGTGATGCCCGATGCCAGAAGAAGGGTGTCATTAACGTGAGGGCTTATTTTAAGCACCTTTTTTTCTAGCATACTCGAACCGCGAAATTTAAGTGCCGCGCGGAAAATAAAGAGTGAAATAGAAATCACAGCGAACAGAAGATGGCTGTGTTTAAAGAGTGTGTACGTTTCCATAATTTACCTACTTATTATTGTTGTTGGAGTTGTTCAATGACCGTTGCAGTAGCACGACACAGCTGCTGCAACTCTGTCTTCGTAATGACAAATGGAGGCATCATATAAATCAGCTTGCCAAATGGGCGAAGCCAAACCCCCTGTTCAACTAGCAGTGGCTGAATCTCGTTGAGATCTACAGGGTGTTTCATTTCGATCACACCCATCGCGCCTAGAACGCGAATCGTTGCCACCGAATCATTGTCACTAAGTGGTGAGAGTTCTTCAATCAGGGTTTTCTCAATCTCACTCACCTGGTTCGACCAATCATTCTCAATGAGCAGATCGATGCTTTCACAGGCAACTCGACAAGCGAGCGGGTTGCCCATGAAGGTTGGGCCGTGCATGAATACGCCAGCCTCTCCGTGTGAAATTCCATTAGCAACCTCTGCAGTACAGAGCGTTGCGGCTAGCGTCATAGTACCTCCGGTGAGCGCTTTACCCAAGCAGAGAATATCCGGACAGATGCCAGCGTGTTCCACGGCAAATAACTTACCCGTACGACCAAATCCTGTGGCGATTTCGTCAGCGATTAACAGCACATCGTTGGCTTTACAGAGTTCGGCGAGCGCGGCGAGGTAATCGGGCGAATAGAATCGCATGCCACCGGCACCCTGAGTAATGGGCTCGATAATAAAGGCCGCCGTGTCCCCTGCATGATGAGCAAGTAAATCTCTCACAGAGTCTAAATCACTAGGTTGAAACGCTCGCTCGAAGCCAAGGGGCGGTGCGTCGGCGAAAAGTTGCTGAGGCATGCTCTGCTGAAACAAGTGATGCATGCCGGTTACCGGGTCACAGGTAGCCATGGCGCCGAAGGTATCGCCGTGATAGCCGTTGCGCACTGTCATAATACGGTGCTTCTGAGGCTTCCCTCGAGACGCTTGATATTGAATGGCCATCTTGATGGCAACTTCCACGGATACCGACCCTGAGTCAGCCAAGAAAACACGCTCGAGCCCCTGCGGGGTTAAATCAACTAAACGACGCGATAGTTCCACAGCGGGGTTGTGAGTAAAGCCGCCGAACATCACATGCGACATCTTAGCAATTTGCTCGGTCATCGCTTGGTTGAGGCGGGGATGGTTGTAGCCGTGAACAGTACACCACCAAGAACTCATGCCGTCGATGAGTTGACGGCCATCGGCGAGTTCAATGGTGACACCCTCACAGCGCTCGACCAGGAATGTGGGAGACGGATTGGTCGCGGATGAGTAGGGATGCCAAATGTGGCCAGCGTCGAATTTGAGTTGTTCTTCTTGGGTGTGCATGTAAGCCTCCAGTAATGTCTGAAGTGTACCATTATTAGCCGATTGATTGCTGCTGAATATTGCGTCGAGGCGGGACTGAATGGTTGCTACTTGAGCCTCGCTGTTCAACTTTATGAACGGCGAGACTCGCTATTTACACGCTGCTAGATTGGAGAACCCGGTGGAAGTACCTGTGCCTCACTGGGTGCTATCTTGCCCATAGCTTCAGTGAGCAACTGATGCAAACGGAAGCCGCTAGCGGTGGTTGTATCAAGTTCTTCAATCCAACCCTTTAGCTGCCATTGAAGTGTTGCTTTCACTTCTTCTCGTGTCGCTGGATTTGCCAGCACGTCACCGAATGAGCGTGCCAATAGATATTGGCTACGTTCGTTAAATGGCGACTGGTTTGGCATCGCCGCAACGCGTTCGAAGATCAGAGTAAGGTACTCGTCGACGCTAAGCGGTGACATCGCCTGTGATAGGCGATTCAAGCGCTGCGGAGCAAGCATTGCTGCCAGAACATGGCGAGTGTATGCCTCGGCCATTGCGCGTTGATCAATGAGGCGCCCCAACTGTGATGGCGATGATTCCCTATCTCGGCTAAAACCAATGGGCATCGGAGCCAGCTGCTGTGCGAGGGAGTCCGGTAATAGCAGAAAATCCGCTTCCAGAGTACGTAGAAGGCTATCCGCAGCGGCGATTTGCTTTGCTTTATCTACCCAGATAAATGCGGCGGGATCAGCCGCCAAGTTTGCCAAGAGGTGATAGCCTCCAATTTGCTTTGCTACGGCCTCAACTTGGAAACGGGTAAGGTTGTAAACCGGCACGACCACCTTATCAAGCTGGCCAATTGGATCTGAGTTGTCGATGGCATTCAAGCTGAGACGTGACAGAGCAAGCTCACGGATCGCTACCAGTCGATCAAGCTCGTTAACCGGATCGGCGCCATTATCCCAGAGATGACCACTGGCAGAGCCGCCACCGAGGGGGCGTGCCTCGTAGTCACTGACATAGCCAATATCCGAACGAAGCAGTGCATTCTTAGCGGCCTCGAAATCGTCGCCGTAGCCGTAGTCCACAACTAAGGTGTCCCATTCGCCAATAGCGTTATCGTAGGCCTCTGCAAGACTAATTGCGCCGCTGGCGATGTCGATGAGCGGATGCGGATAGTCCATAACCGAAGCACGATTGCGTTCGCTGGCCGCAAAGTTATGGGCAATTCCTAGGGTATGGCCAATTTCGTGTGCGGATAGTTGGCGGATACGGGCGAGGGCCATTGCTTCGGCTTCGGCTGAATTGGTTTGATCGAGTAGCGCGTCGGCAATAAGAATATCCTGACGAACGCGAAGCGAGCCTAGTGTCACGTGACCTTTTATGATTTCCCCAGTTCGTGGATCGATCACTGACGCGCCATAGGACCAACCGCGCGTGGCTCGGTGAACCCAGTTGATCACGTTATAGCGGGCATCCATGGGATCAGCCCCCTCGGGTAGTTCGCGAATCTGGAACGCATCCTCATAGCCAATGGCCTCAAAGGCTTGGTTCCACCACATGCCACCGTCAAATAGCGCGGTCTTAACGGGTTCAGGCACCCCTGGATCAAGGTAGTAGATAATGGGTTCAACTGCCGGCGAGCTTGCCGCATCGGGGTTCATCTTTTCTAGACGATGACGCGGTATCACTCGGACGGTTAGATCCTCGTGCAAACCAACGGTGTAATCTTGCCATGCTACTGAGAAGTAGCCGCTATTAGGATGATAAGGGCGCACGTCGAACCCATCCTCAGGCAACTTTAGAAATGAATGATGTAAATAGACGGTAAAGCCATCTGTGTTACTTACTACATCGTCAAGGTAGGATCCAGCACCCGTGCCGGTGAAGCTCACTACCGCTTCGATTTCGAGGTTTTCAGGAAAGGCCTTACTTCGATCCCAATGAATCATTGAGCGCGCTTGATTAGCGGTATATGACCCTTGATCCATACTGGCTAGCCAGTCGCTAACGGCCATTGAATCAGAGAAGGCAAAATCGGTGGCATCCACGCGCCAGTGGGTATCGTTAGCGTTGATAATGGGGAATGACCAGATTACATGATCGGGAAAGGCTTCCTCCACTGCTTGAGTTTCCGCGGGGTTAGCAGAGGTGCTTCGGTAGCGCATATTATGCTCTACCAACAGGAGACGTTCACCCGCCGCAACGAAGCTGACTATTTTGGTGTCGCCAAGGAGTCCTCGATCCAGCCCGATATCATTAGAGCCTATACCGCGGGCTAAACTTGGGTAATAAAGTAGTTCACCTAAGTCCTTTGGCACATCCAAGTGCAACTGGTTGCTGGAGGTATCGGTAGTTAAGCCAATAAATCCGTTGGCGGGTTGCCAAGTGTTATCTTCCTGGTTACAGCCAACTAGTAGCAAGCTTAACGACAGAGCTATGACGAGTGAGCGCACGTTATCACCTCATGATTTTAAATTTTAGTATCGGAACTATACCCAAAATTTAAACGAGAAGTATCCCTTTCTACAGGAAACTTACGTATGATGTGCGCTAGTTAGTTAGCGAGGTAAACATGGGCGAACATCTGATCACTGCGGAGCGAAGAGAGAAACTACTGCGTTGGGTATCTATCGCGTCAATTAGTGTCGCGATTACGTTGGTTGCGGCGAAGTTAGGTGCATGGTGGTACAGCGATTCCGTGAGTCTGATGGCCTCTCTTATCGATTCAGTAATGGATGCGGGAGCGTCGCTCATCAACTTGTTGGCTATCCGCTATGCCCTCAAGCCAGCCGATGACGACCATCGTTTTGGCCATGGTAAGGCTGAAGCCTTAGCCTCCTTGCTACAGTCTATTCTCATTGCCTTGTCGTCGGTGTTTTTGTTGTTTTATGCCATCGATAGAATTAGCAATCCGACTGAGCTCAATTTCGCCAGCATCGCCATTGTGGTGATGGCGCTGTCGTTAATACTTACTATTTCGTTGGTGCTGTTTCAACGTTATGTCGTGAGGCGCACCGCTTCGACCGTGGTTTCTGCTGACTCATTGCATTATTTATCCGATATTCTCGCCAATATTGCGGTGATCGTAGCGCTCGTTTTAGCGGCTTATGGCTTTGAAGGCGTGGATGCGTGGCTGGGTGTTCTCATTGGTTTCTATATTGCTTATTCGGCGTGGGAAATCGCGAGTGAAGCGATTGATCTGCTTTTAGATAAGGAACTTGACGATGAGACCCGCGAACGAATTGTGCAACAGGTTCGCTCGGTTCCGAAAGTTATTGGTTTGCATGATCTGAGAACACGTGATTCGGGAGGGGTGGTCTTTGTGCAAATGCATCTTGAATTACCCGATCAGATGCCGCTTATTGAAGCCCATCAAATAGCCGAGCAGGTGGAGGCGAGCGTCATGGGCTTATTTGCCAATGCAGAAGTACTAGTGCATCAGGATCCAATTAGTGTGGTCCCGGAAGCACATCCATTCTCCAATCAAGAAAGTTAAACAACGTGGGGCTTTTTGGTTTTGGAACGCGTAATAAGGCTATTGGTGGGGTGACTTACCCCTCTTCGGGAGTGCTTGATAACGGTGTAATTTGGCAACACAAGACCCATCCTAGACGGACAAAATTGGCCTTAGTGATTATGCCCAGTGGCGACGTAGAGATTCGCACTCCCGTTGGGGTCACGAGCCAGCAAGCTGAAGCATTTTTGACTGAACATTCAACGTGGGCAAAGCAAAAGAGTGCAACAGTCGCTAGGCATCACGCCGACGATCAGATCCGTTTTTTTTCGGAAACCGTTGCGCTGCGTGTTGGCCGAGGGCCTACGCACTATAGTTCGGGAGTCATTACCTCTCCAGACGAGGCGCATCTCGCGCGTTTTCTGCGGAGCGAACTAAGCTCGATGATTGCCCAACGCTGGGATGTATGGCTGCCGATAATTGAAACCTGGGATGTCCCGCAACCAACCTGGACCTTGCGTAAAATGCGCAGCCGGTGGGGGAGTTGCTCTGCCGATGGTAGAATCCGCTTTAGCACTATGTTGGTTCACCAAGCGATTGAGCAAATTGATTATGTTATCGTGCATGAACTCTGCCATCTCAAGGAGATGAACCATAGCCCCGCCTATTGGCGGTTAGTGGAAAGCATGATGCCCGATTGGCGTCAGCGCCGAGCTCGTTTGGCGGGCCGCTAACTTAGCTCCTGCAGGCGCTAGCATACTAATTTTCGGAAGCTTCGTTGTCACTAAGCTCATCGTTTAGCTATGATTATCAATGCAATTCGCCAAGGAGATAACCGTTGAAACCTCAGCAAAGCATTTTTAGCGATGGCCATAATCATCGTCTATTTCTTGAATTCAGTCTGAAAAAGTCTGTCAGCTTGGCAGACGTGAAAAAGGCGATCATAGCGTTACGACAGCAGAGTAGTGTAGAGGTTGTGGTCGCTTTTGGTCGAAAGTTAGCTCACCTCTTAGAGGTTGAGACACCGGATCATTTTCGTGATTTTCAAATGCTAGAAAGTCCTTCAGGAGCAACCGCTCCGACTACTCAGAATGATTTGTTCATTTGGCTTCAGGGCGAAGACTCGGATATCTTCGAAGTCAGCTTTCGTCTTGCTCAGGCCCTTGGAAGGTCGATGTCCATCGAAAGAGAGATCAATGGCTTTGATTACCGAGAGTCCAAAGACTTGATGACCTTTGAGGACGGCAGTGCTAACCCTAAAGGTAGCGCGATTAAGCAGGCAGCATTGGTCCCTGACGGGCAGCCTGGTGAGGGTGGCAGTGTCGTCCTAACTCAGCAATGGGTTCACAAACTGGCAAAGTTCTTGGCGCTGGATGACAGCGAACAGAGTGCAGTGATTGGTCGTGATAAAGCAACGAATGAAGAGTTAAGTGGTGATAAGATGCCAAATAATTCTCATGTTGCACGAACCGATGTGGATTTAAATGGGGTGCCAACAAAAGTCTGGCGCAGATCCAGTCCCTACGGCACGCCAAGTAAACATGGTCTCTACTTCCTTAGTTTTAGCTGTGATCAACGACGTCATCAGCTACAGTTGGACTCCATGTACGGTTTAACCGAGGATGGTGTGAGCGATCATATCTTAGCCTTCTCCGATGCCGTATCGGGCAGTTATTACTTTGCGCCATCGGAAACCGCTCTAGAGCAGGTATTAAGTCAGGACTAAGACCTGTAAACACCTATTTCCTTGAGTTATCCTGTTAGTTCTAGTCGCTATAAGGGCTGTCCGCTATATACCTCCCCCCCCCAATGGGGGAGGCGAACTTGCGTCGACTGTATAAGAATGCTGTAACTCGCAAAAGCGGGTGCCGCGAGCTAGCTTGTTAGCGGTAACGAAGCAGGTTGTCGACCAAGATGTGAGCGCCAACAATGCTGAAATAATAATAACTTTAAATACGTCTCAGACTTATTTACACAAGGGGAAGTTAACATGCCAGCAGTGAATACGTTCCGTCGTTCACGCCTAGCAGCCAGTATTTCAATGATACTGGGGGGTGTCAGTGCGGGTGCTTTGCACGCGCAAGATCAAGATCAAACTCAAACTCAAGCTCAGACTCAGGAAGAAGCTGTAGTAGAAGAAGTCGTTATTACAGGCTTCCGAGCGAGCCTTGAAGATTCCGTCGCGACTAAGCGCGACAGCTCGTCCATTGTTGAAGCTATTTCTGCTGAAGACATCGGTAAACTCCCAGACGTTTCTATCGCCGAAAGCTTAGGTCGTTTGCCGGGTCTTACGGTTCAACGTTTGAACGGACGTGGTCAAGTTGTCGCCGTACGTGGTATGTCGCCGGACTTCTCAACCGGGCTTCTCAACGGTCGTGAGCAGGTTTCTGTTGGTGATAACCGCGGCGTTGAGTTTGACCAATACCCATCGGAACTATTGCATGGAGCAGTGGTTTACAAAACGCCAGATGCCGCGCTAATAGGTCAAGGTCTTTCTGGTACCGTTGATCTGCATACTGTTCGTCCACTTGAGTACGGTGAACGTAATATTACTATCAACGCTAAGTACGAAGCGCTTGATTATGATTTAGTTTCGAACCGTGATAATACGGGTAACCGTTTCAGTGCAACCTACATCGATCAGTTTGCCGATGAAACGATTGGCTTGATGTTGGGCTACTCACACACCAAATCACCTAACCAAGGTCAGCATTTCAATTCTTGGGGTTACTACAATGGTGACGGCAACGGCAATAACGCAATTGGCGGTGGCCGCTTGTACGCTCGCGCAGGAATGTTAGAGCGAGATAGCTTTGTTACCACGGTTGAATTTGCACCGTCAGACCGTATGAGCGCATCAATGGACGTGTTCTACTCTGAATTCACTGAAGATCAAATTAAGCATGGTATGGCGCTTTGTTTGGCTTGTGGTGCAACCATGACCGTTATTGACACCCAAGATGGTGTCGTAACCGAAGGTATCTACGACGGCGTCAAAAACATTTTAGAGAATAATCAGTTCAAGCGTGACGCGGAATCATTGTCGGTTGGTTTCAATTTTGAATTCCAACTTAATGATCAGTGGAGTATGGAAGCAGACGTTTCTCACTCAAGTATTGATCGTAGCGATATCTCTGAACTAGAAACCAACGCTGGCACAGGACCAAATGGTCAAGGTGCGCTAGATACTATCCACTTCTGGTCAACTCCAGATGGCACTCAGTTCGAAACAGCGTTGGATTACACTAATGTTGATTACAATTCAGCTAATCCTATCTATGTCACCAGCCCCGCGGGTTGGGGTGATCCAAGCGCGCTGGAACCTTATCAGCCAGCAGGTCAGTTCGGTTACAATAAAGTTTTTGACGTTTCCGATGACATTAATGCTTTCCGAGCGGCGGTTACGGGTGACCTAGATTTCGGTGTCGTGACCGGCGTTGAAATGGGTTACAACTACACAAGCCGAGAAAAGACTCGGGTTTCGAATGAAGGCGTTATCACGAGTAACGTGACCGGTCCTGATGGCGAGCTACTAGATAAAGTTGAGATTCCGGCCGGTATTGTAGGCGAGACCTCACTGGGCTTTGGCCTACGTGGCTCAAATACCTCTATGCTAGCTTACGATCCCTCAGCACTTCTCGCCAGTGGCGTTATTCAGCAAGGCGCATATCTCTATAACGATATTCTTGCAAAAGCATGGGAAGTGAACGAGGCCGTGAATACGGTGTACGTGAAGTTTGATGTTGATGCTGAAATTGGTGATATGCCATTAACGGGTAACTTCGGTGTCCAGTATCAATTCTGGGACCAGGATTCACGCGGTCAGAATGCGACCGGCGCAGGTTCGAGTATTCAGTCTGAGTACTATGAAGGCGAGGCAAGCGATTCCGAGCTTCTTCCGAGCTTGAATCTAAGCTTGGCGGTAACCGACGATCAAATCGTTCGTCTAGGTTTGGCGAGAACACTCGCTCGTCCGCGTATGGATGAAATGCGTGCGTCCGGTACCTATGGTTATAACGCCAACAATGCTAACACTACTCAGGCTGACATTGATGCATTGATTGCATCGGGTACATCTGAAATTAGTGCTTATCAGCAGCTTTCTCCATGGAGCCGTGGCGGTGGTAACATTGAACTCACTCCTTGGGTTGCCGATGCCATCGATCTTTCCTACGAATACTACTTCGAAGATGGCTTAAGCTATGTGTCGGGCGCGGTGTTCTATAAAGATCTAGAGAGCTATATCTTCAATCAGAACGTACTTTTTGACTTTACAGGTATACCTCCACAGGGTCCGGCACCGCAAATTTACACCGGTGTAAGTAACCAACCTGTCAATGGCGAAGGTGGAACAATTGAAGGTTACGAGCTAACCGCATCGATTAACTTCGGACTCTTTGCAGAGTCACTTAGCGGCTTCGGAATCTTCGCTACTTACTCGAATAACGAGAGTGAAATTGAACCAAACGGTCCAGGCTCAAACTCTCGTCTTCCAGGTTTGTCTGAAGATGTTTATAACCTAACCGCTTACTACGAAGATCATGGTTTCTCTGCACGTATCAACCAGCGTTACCGCTCGGATTACGTTGGTGAGGTCTCAGGCTTCGGTGGTGCACGCACAGGTTCGGATATCGCAGAGGAAACGATTGTCGATGCGCAAATCGGCTACTCGTTTGACAGCGGTTCACTCGAAGGTCTGACCGTCATGCTTCAAGGTTTGAACTTGACTAACGAGCCGTTCCGTACCGTTGACGTCAACACCGGTTACGCTACCGAGTACCAGACCTATGGTTCGTCGTATATGCTAGGCGCGTCTTACACCTTCTAATCGGGTTTAAGAAAACGTAAGCTAGACCCTCAAGGACTTGCGTCGTTGAGGGTCTTTTTCGTTCATAAGTCGAATAATAAGGACGGCTCGTGGTAGATAATTCAATTAAAAAAGTTGTTGTTGTTGGCGGTGGTACCGCAGGGTGGATGGCCGCCGCGCTGCTTGGTAAGTTGATGGGGAAACTCGTTAACGTAGAGCTGGTGGAGTCCGATCAGATTGGCACGGTTGGTGTTGGTGAGGCAACCATTCCGCAGATTCGCCATCTAACGGATGCGTTACAGATATCTGAGCAGGATTTTTTGAAGGCGGTTCAGGGAACCTATAAGCTAGGTATTGAATTCAACGATTGGGGAAAAATCGGTGATTCCTATATCCATACCTTTGGTGACGTCGGTCGTCGTCTCGGTGTACTGGATTATCACCAGGTGTGGCTGCGCGGCAGGGAATTGGGCTTGACTGAGAATTTTTGGGGCGCGTCATTTAACGATATTGCGGCGCGCGCCAATAAGTTTGCACCCGTTGAAAAGATTGGTAATACCGGGCTGCTGGGTTTGGGCTATGCCTTTCACTTTGATGCCACACTGGTCGCAAAATATTTACGCAACTACTCAGAACCACTCGGTGTGAAACGCACCGAGGGGCATATCAAACACGTCCTGAAGGACGCAGACTCAGGTTTCATTACTGGGGTTCAGCTTGAAGATGGGCGGGTAGTTGAGGGTGATTTATTCATTGACTGCTCTGGCTTCAGAAGCCTGCTGCTAGGTGATGCGCTAGAGACCCCCTATGTGGACTGGAGTCATTGGTTGCCCTGTAATAGCGCTCAAGCCGTCCCAACCAAAGGTACTCAGCCTTTGGTGCCTTACACCAAAGCTACGGCGAGGAAGGCGGGCTGGCAGTGGCGAATCCCGCTGCAGCACAGAGTGGGTAATGGTCATGTGTATTCGAGTGATTTTATCACCGATGCGGAAGCCACCGACATCCTGTTGAGCAACCTCGATGCTGAGCCGTTGATGGACCCTAAACAATTGCGCTTTACTACCGGTAAGCGGGAAAACTTCTGGGTGAAGAACTGTATCGCCCTGGGTTTGGCAAGCGGGTTTATGGAGCCGTTGGAGTCTACTAGTATCCATCTAGTTCAATCGGCTTTGAGTCGGCTGATTGATTTGTTCCCAACACGGAGTTTTTCAGCTGCGGACATTGCTGAGTACAACCAGCGAACTCATTTCGAATATGACACCATTCGGGACTTTCTCGTACTGCATTACAAGGCGACCACGCGAGACGACTCCGAGTTTTGGAATTACTGCAGAAATATGTCAATTCCAGATACTTTGCAGCACAAGTTTGATCTCTGGCAAAGTCATGGCCGTTTTTTCCGCAACGACGATGAGCTATTTACTCAGATGAGTTGGGTTCAGGTTCTATTAGGTCAAAATATTGTACCTGACGATTGCCATCCTATCGCCAAAAGTCTTACTCGAGAGCAAGTGCAGGGCTATAGCGCAGATATTCGCCGAATCCTGCTACAAACCGTTGATCAGATGCCTAGTCATGCGGATTTCATTGCGCAGCACATCGCGGCGCCTCGTTTGGATTAAACGTTTCCTGTAGTAATGATGAGCCACATCTTGTGGCTCATTTATTGGGAACAAAAGAGCGAACAGGGCAGCTTAGTTTCAGTGACTCCGAAGGCGCACGCGCTAATGGTAATGCGCCTCGGTCTGAGTCTGTGAGGATTAATTCAGTGACTGGATTTCAAACTCGATCGGCTCGACGTTGGTGGCAATATAGAAGGTATTTTCAGTGATCGTGATGCTTAGCTCGGTCGTTCGCTCAAGCACTCCTGAGAGGGATTCTAGTGCTGATTCATTAAATTGAAGTACCGTGAGGCTAAGCCCCGTTGTCTTGGCTTCTAGGCTTTCCCACCAACCCTTAGAGCGGTCCTTAAAGCACACTACCACGGCTTCCTCCGCTTTTCTGTGGGCACGTTTTAATCGATCGAGGCTGGGCTCGCCCACTTCAATCCAAAGCAACAGACGATCATCGTTGCTGACTGACCAAAGATCTGGAACGTCTACATCACTGAGTCCCTTTGTGAAACTCACTTTTCGATGTGCAAACAAGGCGTAGCTAAGAACTCGACATAGCATTCTTTGCGGCGTCTCGGAAGGATGTTGCGCTACGGTAAGTTCAAGCTGATCGAAAAAATTCTCGTCTAGGTTAGACAGGGCAATCTTAAACTTATATATGGTAGGCTTTAGGGCCACAATGAACTCCGTCATAACAGGGTGGATGATCACTCACGGGTTTAGTGAACTATCTGAATTTAGGCAAAGGAGAATAGGCTTAATGGAACTCACAAGCAAACGCTTAAGCTATCGGTTATTCACCGCGGACGATCGTGAGGAACTGTGGGCGCTGGATCAAGATCCAGAAGTGATGCGATTCATTACCAAAGGTGAGACAAGTTCCATGGATCGTATTGAGACGTTATTCATTCCGCGCATGATGGCTTATACCCTACCAATGAGAGGTTGGGGGATTTGGCGCGTTAGTCTAAAAGACGATGATAGCTATCTCGGCTGGGTATTAGTTCGCCCAGAAGGCTTTTTTGATGATCAGCGAGACGACACCAGCCTTGAGTTGGGTTGGCGTTTCTTCAAATCAACGTGGGGCAAAGGCTATGCAACCGAGGCTGCAGCATCGTTGGCTGCCGAAATAGCACCGCTAAACCCGGAACTAAAGCAGTTTATGGCCATTGCTGATAAAGAAAACTCTGCGTCAATTGGTGTGATGAAGAAGCTAGGGATGACCTTTAGCAACGAAACACGTTTTCTCAGCCCCGTGACAGGGGATTCAGAGCCGGTTGTGCGCTACGTTAAGACGATCAATCATTAATCATTAGGCCGCAGAGGGATTTGCTGCGCCAACATTTCTCATACTTAGCGCTCAGGTTCTTGATCTGAGCGCATAGCCCTTAACCGTTGAACTGAACTTTGGCTCATCGCGCCTACTCCTAGTTGCCATTATTGACTCGCCACGGCGGGTTGAGGCGATTATCGCCAGCGTAGTAGAGCTTAATACGATTACCCGCTGGGTCTAAGAGAATCGCTTCAGTCCAGAGGTAGGGTTCATCCTTCGGTAACTGTTCGAACACCAAGCCTGCTTGCTGCAGGCGATCTACGTCGTTCACTAATTCTTCGGTTTCAAAATAAATGGTATTACCATTGGCAACAAAGTTAGCGTCTAAACTAATTGAGAGGGTGGCATCGCCAGTAGGCGCTACGAACCGCAAATAGTGAGCGGTATCTACAATCAGTGTTAAACCGAGGGTTTGGTAGAAACGTTTAGCGCTCGCTAGGTCTCGGGTGCCGAGAGTAACTTGATTGAGATTCATACTAGTTCCTTCACTGGGCGAAGCCATTACAAATTTGTGTAGCCTAGGAATATCCTTTTTTGTAGTAAGCCGACAACGGTAATTTCCACTATAACAGCAGGTATTCTTGCGTGCTGCTAGTCTTAACACACTGATCTTACGGGCTTTTTAAGATTGATTAGTGAACGGTCTTTTTTACGCCGCAGAGTTTATAACCACTATTTCTTAAAAAAATGTAGTTTTACTACCCGTTCATTAGGTAAATGAAGGTCAAATTTGCTATTATTCGCCGCAATAAAATGGCTGGCAATTCAATGAACTACAAAATAGTTCCCAGAAAGCCGCTAGAACCACACAACTAGGGATTATTATGACCACTTCGAAAATTATCTATACCCTGACTGACGAAGCCCCAGCGTTAGCTACCTACTCACTTCTACCCATCGTGCAGGCGTTCTCAAAGGCCGCAGGTGTTGAAGTTGAAACGCGTGATATTTCATTATCAGGTCGTGTATTAGCAAATTTCCCTGACTACCTCAGTGAAGATCAGCGTATCGATGATGCCTTGACTGAGCTAGGCGAATTAGCCAAGCAACCTGACGCGAACATCGTCAAGCTGCCAAATATCTCGGCTTCAATTCCTCAGCTAGTTGCCACCATCCGTGAGCTTCAAAGCAAAGGTTACAATCTTCCTGAATTCCCAGCGGATCCAGAGACGCCGGAAGAAGAAGTTATCAAGGCGCGCTACTTGAAGGTAGCGGGTTCAGCAGTAAACCCTGTACTACGTGAAGGTAACTCTGATCGTCGTGCACCTAACGCGGTTAAAGCGTTTGCTAAGAAGCACCCGCATTCAATGGGCGCTTGGTCAAAGGATTCTGCTTCGCATGTCGCTTCAATGTCAGCGGGTGATTTCTACGAGACAGAGACGTCTACGACCCTTGCTGATGCAACCGAGTTTAAGATTGTTCACGTAGCAGCCGATGGCGCAGAAACTGAGTTACGTGAATTTGCTCCGCTTCAGGCTGGCGAGATTCTTGATAGCTCATCGCTTAATGTCGCTGAGCTTCGCAAGTTCCTTGCTGAGCAGGTAGCTGATGCCAAGGCGAAGGGCGTTCTGTTCTCGCTGCACATGAAGGCGACCATGATGAAAGTTTCTGACCCAATCATCTTCGGTCACTGTGTAGAGGTTTTCTATGCAGATGTCTTTGCAAAATACGCAGAGGTCTTTGCTGAAATTGGTGTTGATGTAACCAACGGTATTGGCGACGTTTACAACAAAATCACATCACTTGATGAAGATGTACAAGCTCAGATCAAAGCAGACATTGCGGCGGTATACGAAACTGCTCCAGATATGGCAATGGTTGACTCTGACAATGGCATCACCAACTTGCATGTTCCTTCGGACGTCATCATCGACGCATCTATGCCGGCAATGATTCGTTCTTCTGGTCAGATGTGGAACGCTGAAGGCAAGCTTCAGGATACCAAAGCAGTCATTCCAGATCGCTGTTATGCCGGTGTTTACGATGCAACGATCAACTTCTGCCGTGAGCATGGCGCCTTCGACCCAACAACTATGGGCACAGTACCAAACGTTGGTTTGATGGCTCAGAAAGCCGAAGAATACGGCTCACATGACAAGACCTTCGTTGCTCCGACAAACGGTGTAATCAAAGCGATTGATACTGAAGGTGCAGTGCTGCTTGAGCAAACCGTAGAGGCTGGTGATATCTTCCGTATGTGTCAGGTTAAAGATGCACCGGTTCAAGACTGGGTCAAGCTAGCGGTAAATCGTGCTCGTGCTACGGGCTGGCCGGCAATCTTCTGGCTAGACGCTAACCGCGCACATGACGCTCAGTTGATCAAGAAGGTTGAGCAATACCTTGCTGATCACAACACTGACGGTCTAGAAATCAAGGTCATGGCACCCGTTGAAGCCACTAACTACACGTTGAAGCGTTTGAAAGCCGGTGAGAATACGATTTCTGTTACAGGTAACGTATTGCGTGATTACTTGACTGACCTGTTCCCAATTTTGGAATTGGGCACTTCAGCCAAGATGCTATCTATTGTTCCGTTAATGAACGGCGGTGGCTTGTTTGAGACAGGTGCTGGTGGCTCTGCACCAAAGCACGTTCAACAGTTCGAAAAAGAAAACCACCTGCGTTGGGATTCACTTGGTGAGTTCCTGGCTCTAGCGGTTTCACTTGAGCACCTAGGTTCAACCTTCGATAACGCGACAGCAGTTATCTTGGGTGAGACACTCGACGCGGCTACGGCAACGTTCTTGGAGGAGAATAAGTCTCCTTCACGTAAGGTAAACGAGCTAGACAACCGTGGTTCACACTTCTATCTAGCAATGTATTGGGCGCAGGAACTTGCGGCTCAAACTAAGGATGCAGGGCTTCAGGCTCGTTTTGCTCCGCTTGCAGAAGAGCTTGTTAAGGCTGAGGCGAACATCGTTGAAGAGCTTAACTCCGCTCAGGGTGTGGCCATGGATATCGGCGGTTACTTCCGTCCAGATCCAGCGCAGGCTAGCGAAGCAATGCGTCCATCGGCAACGCTTAACGCGCTACTAGCTGGACTGTAATCCGCTCTACTAAAGCCCTGTAGTTCGGGCCAAAGAAAGCCGCTGTGGTTGCCCGCAGCGGCTTTTTTTTTGATGTTTATTTGTCGTTCAGGTAAGTCTTATCTACGTTCTTTAGGTTTATTTATATCTCTACTGCTGGCATTGATGAGAGTAGTCAGCCATTTCAAGCGAGTTGATTATAGATAAGGTTGAATTGAGCCTTATATTCTTGCTAGACGAATCGAGGGCTAATTGGGCGAAAAACAAGCCTTTAGTTAAGCGAGTTAAGCGAAAAACGAGCCTTTAAAATAGTTAGATCGCCGTTACAATTTAGCGGATTAATATAAGTCCAGCGTTGGGTCGTTTAAAATCAAGTTAAACTTGATTAGACGGAATTATTGAAGGACGATATGAGTAACTAAGATACCGCTGGTTTTTTAACCATCGGCACGCGCCTTGTCGTACTCGACATTACCGCCGTTCTCGGTCATGGTGGTTTCGGTTTTACCTACAAAACGAGCGCTAAAGCGCTTTAGGGAATTGGTCGAAAAGCGGCGTAGAGGGTTATTAATGGGCGATCAGTTGCGGCCGAAGATTCATACCTGAAAGGGCCACATAATGCACGGTGAAACTTCTGAGTTGAGCAGGTCCTTATCCGCCAAGTTAATTTGCTAGTGCAGGTGCTTCGCCTGATGCTAACGTTCTGAAACGCTAATCAAACAGAAAAAGGTGGTCTAATGTTTGGCATCCACGTAACAAAAACGCTCAATAAGCCCATAACCGAAGTGTTTGACCTGCTGGCAGATCACGCTAACTATCAGTCGTTTCGTGGTATTAAAAAATCTCGATTACTTGAGCAGGGCCATACTGAAATCAACGGTGAGGGCGCACTGCGGTTAATCGATTTAGGCTCGGTTAAACTCACCGAACGCATCACTCACTTCGATCGGCCCAATCGTATCGATTACCTCATTGAGAAATCTACGCCGCTTCCGTTTAAGCACCAAGAAGGATCGATAACGCTTCGTGCCGATGGCGATAAAACACAAGTCGATTGGGTCTCCAGAGGGTACATCGATATTTTAATTTTTGGGAAACTACTATTTGAACCATTGTTCGAGTCGCAAGGCGCAAAGGGATTTGCTTCGCTGTTGAAGCAGATTGAGCAGCGCTGAGGTGGCAGTGAAGCGTATCTCGCAAGGAGTGTTAAGATAGCTCGGCTAGCTTCAAACTGACAACTAGCAGAGCTATTGAACCGGACTAAATGGCGTTTTGCTCTTTAAGGCGAAGCAGCCATTTGCCATAGATGTAGATACCTACGGCCGAGATCATTCCGATGGCGGAAATAATATACCAAGCCATTCCTACGTTGTGCAGCTGATAGAAATACTGGGTAAGGGAATCGGCACTTTGGCCACTAAATTCAACGGCTCGGCTAAAGGCTTCACCATGAGGGATTGCAGCCACGTCATTGGCGGTCATTCCCTGTTCCACGAGGAATTCCCGTGAGAAAACTTCCTTTGAGGCGTACCATTCGTAGAGTTTAGGTCCGAAGTAGCCCTCAAGCCCCCAGCCAATACCTTGCGGTAACATTACGAAACCAAGGTACATGGCTTTTTTGCCTTCCGGTGCGATATTCCCCATGAACTCGTTCTTTTTGGGACTGATCATCATTTCACCCAACGAGAAGGTAGCAATGGCGATGAAGACTAACCAAGCGGTGTTGAACGCCCCGACCATGGCGATAGCGAGCACACTGAGAATACAACCTGCAAGCATGGCGGTGGTGACCCGAACTTTCGCTGCCATCGCGCCAACTAGGAAGCAAAAGATCATGATCATGCCGGCGTTGAGGTTTAGCATACCCTCAGGCATGATTCGCGTGCCTTCCTCGTTCATGCCAAGGAAGAAGATCGCAAAGCTGTTATCGGTTCCGCCTTCGCCAAAAAGGTCGCTGACGATAATCGAGGTATCAACCCACTCACTAATGTGAATTGGTAGAACATCGAAGAGTGAAAAAAACAAAAACCAGAACGCAGCGAACACCAGCATGTAGTTGACGACTAGCGGCTTTTTAAGCTCCTGCCAGGCATCTTTCCACAGGGCCTCCTGTTGGATTTCGCCACTTTTCACTTTTGCCTGCCGAGCTAGACGCTCCTCTTTACCGGGCTCCTTGTACATCAAGAGCAGTAAGAAGTTGAGTGAAATGATGGCGGCGCACGCGTAAAACACATAGTCCCAGGACATTTGGCGCATGTAAACTGCCACCAATGGACCGAGGAAACCACCAATATTAACGATTTGGTAGAACAGTGCCCAAGCCATTGAGCTGTTTTCGCGCTTGGTCCCCATTACCAGCGTGCCCTGAATACCGGGTTTGAAGATACCCGTACCGGTTGCTAGTAACACGGCGCCAACAAGGAATCCCCAGAAGGTTGGGAACATAGCCATGGCAAGATAGCCAAGAATCTTAATAACCGTAGAGAGCGCGATGGTTTCCTTATAGCCCATGCGATCGGCGGTACCACCGGAGAAAACGGGCACGAAAGTTTGGGTGATAGCCCAGATACTGCCGATAATCCCGTACTGAGTCAGAGTGATACCCAGGCCGCCTTCAGATACCGGGGCTTGAGTGTAGAGTCCCGCGCTGGCTTTTACGCCGTAATAGGCCACGCGCTCGATAAGCTCCATACCGCCTACAATCCAAAAGATGTAGCTTAAGCTAGCGATTGAGGCAAACATTCCCAGCTGCTTCACATCGCGCAAGTCATTATTATCGTACATAGAGATTTCTCAAATTACTGTGAATACCCGTCCTACAGTAATAAGGCATAACTTTCAGTTCAACCTCTATTGCGTAATTTGGTGATGACTGCGATATTTAAAGGAGTAATTGTCAGTCAAAAGGAAGGACCTTCATGAGTAATTTAGCAACCGGTAGTTTCGATGTGGCACTCACTCCCTGTGAGGGTGATGAACCAGCAATGGGGCGCATGCTGATCAATAAGCACTACAAAGGTGACTTGGCTGGTATTGGTAAAGGGCAGATGCTGAGTTCTAGAAGCACTGTTGAGGGCTCCGCGGGCTATGTCGCCATGGAGCTGTTTGAAGGATCGGTGGAAGATAAATTCGGCACCTTCGTCCTGTTGCACAAGGGGCTGATGAATCGTGGTGAATCCACGCTACGAATTAGTGTGGTTCCGGATTCAGGCACTGGAGAATTGGTGGGGATTACCGGAGAAATGACTATCGACATTGCGGAAGCCGTCCACAACTACGCGTTCGATTACTCCTTAGCCAACTAGTTATCGAGGCGAACAGTCGGTGGGCTTAGCCTGCTGCCTCATTCGATGACATCAGGCTTCGCTGAACTCGTAGCGTATTTGGTGGTGGTAGCTGCGCTGAGGACCAAATATACAGGTTGGCCAGTTTGGTTGGTTCGGTGAGTTTGGTGCAAACTGAGGTTCCAATGCCACTGCCGCATAGTTCTCCAGTCTCTGGTTACGACCGAGTAAGGTTCCAGCTAAGCCTCCGCCGGCGTAGCACTGTACCGCGGGCATATTTGAATGCACGGTGAGTGAGAGGTCACCTCGCGGCGAGCTAAGTCGTGCCATAGGGATCGGAGTTGGTGTCATATCTTCCTGAACAATGAACGAATGATCGTAGCCGGCGGTGATTTCCTGATGAGAATCCTGAAGCAACACGTCACCAATGCATCGAGGTTCGCGAAAGTCGAAACTATTACCGTCAACTGAAGCGGGTTGCTCCAGGGGTATTCCGCTAGAATTCACGGGAATATAGTGGTCGGCAAAAATTTCGAGTTGATGAGTGCTAATTGTTGGGTGCTGCCGAGCAAGGTTAAAATAGGGGTGTGCGGTGATATTCAACGGCGTATCAGCGTTGGCAGTAGCGCGATAATCAATGGAAACGACGTTATCATCGGATAGGCTAAATTGGGCATAGACGATGACTCGACCTGGAAAGCCTTGATCACCGTCATTGGATTGCAGGCGGAAGGTCACCGAGGAGCGGTTGACGGACTTAATTTGCCAAACGCGCTTATCAAAGCCGAGTGTGCCACCGTGTAAGCTATTCGAACCTTCGTTTTGACTTACTTGATAGGCCGTTGAATTACACTCGAATTTGCCATCGGCAATCCGGTTGGCATAGCGGCCGATGGTGGAGCCAAGGTAAATCTCTTGAGTAAGGTGCTCGCGAGCGGAATCACAGAACAATACGGTGTCGCGCAGCTCTCCTGAGTTCAGGGCAATTTGCAAGCGGGCGATACTAGCGCCATAACTCAGCAGCGTTAGCTTACTGCCTAGCCGATTGCTTAACTCGATGCGATCAATAGACTGATCACAAATCATTAATCCGGTTGGGGTGATAGTAGCTTCCATTCGATCTCTCGTTGCTTCAATCAATACGTCCCGCTCCCTGAGAACTGTTACACAGATAAATGTCGGCAACCAGTCCCGTGGCGGCCTGATAGCGTTGTTCAACTAGCTGAATAACCACGGGTACTATACTCTGTGGTACAAATGCCACCACGCAGCCCCCAAATCCCCCTCCGGTCATTCTCACGCCACCCTTAAGCCCTAGTTGTTCGTGAATGTTTTCCACAAGCCAATCTATGGGCTCTACCGTGATATTAAAGTCATCACGCATCGAGTCATGGGAGGCCGCCATTAGGCGGCTAACCGTAGCCATATCGCCGCTATTCAGGGCTTCAGCAGCAATGAGGGTGCGTTCATTCTCGGTGATCACATGTCGTGCGCGGCGAAAGAGCTCTGGATCTAACTCAGTGCGGCGGGCGTTTAGTTCTGCTGAGGTGACATCTCTGAGCGCTTTAACGTCGAAGTGTTTTGCGACCGCTTCACATTGCTCGCGCCGGAGATTGTATTCGCTATCTACTAAGCCTCGCTTTACGTTGGAGTTGATCACCACAATCTGTAACTCACTAGGCACCTCAACGGCTTGGGTAGAGAGATCGCGGCAGTCAATGAGTTGGGCGCCGGCTGCAACACCCGTAGCGGAAATCAACTGATCCATGATGCCGCAATTACAGCCCACAAAGTCGTTTTCAGCGCGCTGCGATAACAGGGCGATCTCACTGGGACTTAGGTTGGCACCAAATAGATCGTTGAGGGCGGTGCCGATGGCGACCTCTAGCGCAGCACTGGAGCTCAAGCCGGCACCTTGGGGAACATTACCGGTAATAGCCATGGAGAGACCACCTAGCTGTACCCCAAGGCGCTGAAATTCAACGATTACTCCCCGAACATAATTGGCCCACTCGGGGGAACTTTGGTGAGTGATGGGGTTATTCAAGTCAATAACGTGGGTTTCATTGTCAAAGTCGCAAGCTAGTACTTCAATTCGATTACTGTCGTTGTGTCGACAGGCCACTACAGTCTGATAATTGATTGCAGCGGGAAGGACAAACCCGTCATTGTAATCGGTGTGTTCGCCAATTAAGTTGACGCGTCCGGGGGCCTGATAAATATCGGTGGCTTCGACGTCGAACTTGGCAGTAAAGGCCAGTTTAAGCTGATTAATTTGGGACATGCGCTTAGCCTCGATCTTTATAATGTTGACGGCTGACACCACGAAGTCGCTCTGCGGCTTGTTCGGGAGTCAGGTCACGCTGGGATTCCGCTAACATTTCATAGCCGACCATAAACTTTTTAACGCTAGCCGAGCGTAATAGCGGTGGGTAGAAGCTTGCATGGAGCTGCCAGTGCGACTTATCAGCCAAGTCGAAGGGCGCGTGATGCCAGCCCATGGAATACGGGAAGCTGCACTCAAACAGGTTGTCATAGCGCGTAGTGAGCGCTTTGAGGTGCTTGGCTAAGTCAGCGCGGAGTTCAGTACTCAGTGCGCTAAAGTCGCTAACGTGCTGTGACTTAGGGATGAGAAGTGTTTCGAAGGGCCAGGCAGCCCAGAACGGCACCACCGTTAGCCAATGCTGACTGTCAACAACTACTCTATCTCCACACGCCAGTTCCGAACTTGCGTAATCAAGTAACAAATTTGTCTGCTGCTGCGCTAAATAGTTTCGTTGGTTCACGTCCTTTTTACGAATTTCATTTGGCCAAAAACTGTTCGCCCAAATCTGACCGTGGGGATGAGGTTGAGAGCAGCCCATTATGGCGCCTTTGTTCTCAAAAACCTGTACCCAAGGATAGTGTTCACCCAACTCGGCTGACTGCGCTTGCCACGTTGCAATGATCTGCTCAATTTCTGCAGGGCTAAGTTCGGCTATGGTTCGGCTATGATCGGGCGAATAGCATATTACCCTGCTAACTCCCGTAGCACTTTCATATTGGAAGAGCGGGTCGGTATTACTCTGTGCGGGAACCGTTGGCTGCAGAGCGGCAAAATCATTGGTGAATACGAAACAGCTTTCATAGTGAGGATTTTGGTCACCACTAATGCGCTTGTTACCGGGACAGAGGAAACAGTCCGGCTGATACCGCTCCCCAGAGCTTGCTTCGGGCGAATCCTCGGCACCTTGCCACGGTCGCTTAGCACGGTGCGGAGACACCAGTACATAGTCTCCGGTCAGCGGGTTTCTGCGCCGATGTGAGTGATCGCTTACGCTGAATATAGCGTTGTCATCGTTCATCAATTGTCAGCCTCAACTAGTCTGCAGTCGTTAATGGTTGCATCGAGAATTGATAGCGATAATCCAACCAAGGCAGTGTATAGCGAAACAGTGGCGGTGAGCCCCAAGAGTCCGTTCCGCCGACACCGCGCTGACGCAAATCAATATTTAAAAAGATTCTATCTCGCGCCACGAGATCATGTGGGTGAAGATTGCGGCGAGCGACTTGATCCTTGCTCGCATCATAGTCGTCAGTTGAGTAGTACTGAGCACCGAAGCTCAACAATGGCGCTCCTACAAAACTAACACCACGCTGCGCGTTGTCAATAAAGTGAAGCTCTCTCACATCCGTTCGGTAACCATTTTCCTGTGGTCTCACGTAAGCAGTATAGAGCTCCGCAACGGTGGACTGATAGCGACCGACATCGGCAGAGGCGTTACGATCACTATAATTTTCATGGGGTCCGCGTCCATACCATTCAACTTGGCTCAGCGCAGGGCTGAGTTGAAAGAGAGTGCCAAAGCGAGGCAGTTCAGCCTGCTTTTGATGCGGCGCCGCGTAGAACCATAGGTCGAAGTCAATTCGACCATTACCGTGAACGATGTATTCGCTTAGGTATTGGCTTTGGACGCTTGGCAAATTATGAACGGTTGAGACCTTCACGCGTTTCGAGTCAATTCGCTCCAACACTAAAGAGTCGAGCGTCATTGACCGGCCAACCCACTGCCAGGTGGAAAGGCTGGACTGGAATTTGGCAATATCGAAGTCATTATCAATCGGGGCACGCCAGAACTCAGGTCGTGTGCTTTCGGCAAGAATGTCCTCGCCGTGATAGCTTACCTTACTGAGGAGACCACTCGCTTTGTTGAATTCGATGTCAGCAACACTACTACTCAAACGGTAACGCTCGTCGTTTTCTCTCAGCCGCAAGCGTACTTCCTCAGAAGCCAGAGCAGGCGTGAACACAGAGTCTAGGGCGTGCTGAGATTCCGCTGCGATATGACCGGCATTTAGCAATCCCTGATTGCCAGCAAGGCGAACAGCCGTGTTTAGGAATAATTCACCCTCGAACTCGCTCAAGTTTAGGCTGCTAAGGTCAATGATCTGAGCACTCTGAGCGGGAGCAGTGAGCGGAATACGTTGGCTGCTTTGCGCAACCGTTTGGCCATCCGCGATAAGTTCCCAGCTTAATTCATAGCCGCTTAGATCAATGAAGAAGAACTCGTTATGAACCGTCAGCGCTTGCGTGTCCGCATTGAAGTGGATGGCAATATCTTGCTGAACTCGCTTTACTTCATGTAAGTAGGGGTAGGCACTTCTATCTGCATACACTAAACCGTTCGCGCAAAAGCTATCGGAGTGAATCACCGCTGGTGGTTCTAAATCACCGCCATAGGCCCAGAAAGGTTCGCCCTGAGAGGTATGGCGGAGAAAGGTTTGATCAACCCAATCCCAAATAAAGCCTCCCTGCAGCGAATCATATTGCTTAAAGGTGTCCCAGTATTCTTTGAAATTCCCGAGTGAGTTGCCCATCGCATGTTCATACTCAATCAGAATGGCGGGGCGTGAATCAATCTCCGTCTCCGCATAATGAGTGATTTGGTCAATTGACGCGTACATTTGGCCGTAGGCATCGGTATGGCGACGCAACTGAGCTTGCTCTGAGATTACCGGCTCGTCAGACGCAGCCTTTAACCAGTCATAACTGGCTTCGGTATTCGGGCCATCACCGGTTTCATTGCCCAGCGAACGAATCACTACCGAGGGATTATTTTTACTGCGTTGATACATATTCTCGATGCGATCGATATAGGCATCGTGCCAGTCTGGTTGATTGACAATGTGGTTGGTGGGGTTGTAACCAGAGCCCTGATTCGCCGCACCTAAGCCATGTGACTCGATATTCGCCTCGTCGACAAGGTAGAGGCCAACTTCATCGGCAAGTTGGTACCAATAGGGGTCATTCGGGTAGTGTGCTAAGCGCACTGCATTGATGTTGTTTTCCTTCATCAGGCGAGCATCTAGCTCCATGGATTCTCGCGAAACAACGTGACCGGTAACGGGATCATGTTCGTGACGGTTTACGCCCTTGAAGAGAACCGGCTGTCCGTTAATGAGAAATTGACCGTCACGAAGCTCGCTGGTGCGAAAGCCTACTCGGTTGCTGATGAATTCAATGGCTTGGTCATTTTCGACCAGCGTTAGATCCAGCTGATAGAGCTTAGGGCTCTCTGCACTCCAAGCTTCTATGTTTGGCAAGTTTACTTGCCAGCTAGCTAGCTCCTCGGAGTTACTCGCCAATGATCCGATCTCTAAAGTTTCCTCAACGAGGGTTTTGCCCTCATCGGATAGTGATACCTTGAGCGATAGATTACGTTCCGTTTCGCTACTGCTATTGACGATTCGCGCCGAGAGGTCGAGGACGCCATCCTGATAGTCGGCGCTTAGGGTTGATTCACTGTGATAGTCGGCGATATGGACTTTTGGCGTGGCGAATAGATAGACGTCTCGTTCAATGCCACTGAGTCGCCACATATCCTGACACTCGAAGTAGGAGCCGTCCGAGTAGCGATAGACTTCTAGAGCGAGCGTGTTCTCGCCAGCTTGCAGATATTCGCTGATATCAAATTCGGCCTGGGTCTTTGAATCCTCGGAATAACCGACGCGTTCACCATTAACGTAAACATAGAACGCCGACTTAACCGCGCCGAAATGGGCGACCACTCGTTCGTTCTGCCAATCGTCTGGCAGCATAAATTGCTTGCGATATTGCCCCACGGGATTGTAGGTCTGCGGCAATTCGGGCGGGGTGATGTTAGGAGCGAAACAGTTATGGCTGTGATAGTAGGGGATGCCATAGCCATTGATTTCCCAGTTGGCGGGAACGGGAATGGTGTCCCACCCAGAGTCGTCAAAGTCGCTACGTTCGAACCCGCTGGTCCTGTCGTTAGGTTGTTCTACCCAATTAAACTGCCATTCGCCATTTAAGAGTAGGTGGTTGCTACTGTTAAAGGGTGAAGTGATGTTTAACTCTTCAGCATTACGGTAGCTGTAGAAAAAACTTCTTGAGGGCAGCTTGTTGATCCGAAATACGGTTGGATCTTGCCAGGCTGGTAACGAGGGTTCCGCCTGCGGACTTGCCAAGGAGCAGGATGCTACGAATGCTGAGGCGAGCAAGAGACCGCTTTGAATATTCATGCAGTGACACACCTTTATTTGTGATTATCGTTTTAGGTGTGAAAAGTATAGATGAATTGAGTTAGATAGTTGGCTGATCAATATTCACCTTCGGGTGAAAATGCTTGAACTATTTGTAGGTTCGACTGGCACAGTGGAATACTAGCGACACGTTTGTTTGTGCAAGTAGATCCGATTTGGATGCGTAAGGCTGTCGCAATGGCGGAAGAAATTAGTTCTGGTGCTTGAGCTTGCGACCTAGGCTGAAAAATTTGGCCTTAGTACGCTGGAGAAGTTTTAACGAGCAGAGGATGGTCCAGGGGATGATGTAAGAAAAAAGCGCAATAGCGATGTAGGTTTTCCCAGCAATTTGGGCTGCCATATTGGAAATGTTAGTGGTATTCACTTGGGTTCCTCCTTTAACTATGTCAGATAGGCCAATGACTGAGCCTTGATTAGAGTACTAATCATTAGTGTTCGAACTAATTATAGGTCTCTTTTAGTTCAATTGTCAATTTATGTGCGAGTTTATAAGGTTTCACGGCGATTTACTTACTCTTATTCTTTTAGATTATTAAAAGATATTTAGTTTAGCTCTAATTAATTGTTCTAAACTTCAACCCATAACTTAGGGTTTGCGAAAGACGGTGGTAGAGGGAGCGCGACGGGTTTTACTTGCGTCGTAAACCAAAAGGATGTTGGCGATCATGGCGATATTTGTTACCGTGTCAGCAATTAATGATAATGACTAGCGAGTTGAGAGTATGCAGCGATACGAAGAGCTATTAGTGTCCATTCGACAGGTAATTCGGGCCATCGATTTGTATTCCAAAAAATTGAATAAAGAGACGGGTCTAACGAGTTCTCAGTTACTTGTTCTTCAGGATATTCGTCAACACGAAGGTACGATGGTGAAGGATATCGCCAATCGGATCACCCTAAGTTCGGCAACGGTTACCAGTATTTTAGACCGACTTGAAGTTCGGGCGCTTGTTGTCCGCCAGCGGTCAGAGAACGATCGACGTCGAGTAGGGCTGTTCTTAACGGAAACGGGAAGCGCTACGATTGAAGATGCGCCTACCCTGTTGCAGGAACATTTCATTAACCGTTTTGAGTCCATGGAACAGTGGGAGCAGTCGCAAATGGTCGCTACCATGCAGCGAATTGCTTCGATGATGGACGCCGAGCGAATTGATGCGTCACCCGTTCTTGAAGTGGGACAGCTGCGCGTTGATCCTATAGCCCCCAAGTAGAGGACGATTTGTGCGCATAACTAGCTTAATACTTCTGACTATCATCATCGTGTTGCAGAGTTGTACTAATCAATCTGCCACGAGTCCAAAGGCCGCTCCCATGGTCGACGAGCCCGAGTTGGGCTCGATTCTGCAGGTTGGCAGCCTTAGTCAAGTTGAGGATGGAATCTTTGCTGGGGGGCAGCCAACCGCAAGTGAACTTGAGTATCTCTCTCGCCACGGTGTAAAGCACGTTATTAACCTTCGCCCAATCGAAGAGCAACCCTTTGCCGAGCAGTCAGTGGTGGAAGGAGCGGGGATGAACTATCACTCAATCCCCGTTGCCAGTGCCAATGACGTTAGTGTGGAAAATGCAGCGCAGCTCGCTGAGTTGTTGGCGGAGTATGGTCATGAGGGCGTTGTGGTTCATTGCGCTAGTGGTAATCGGGTAGGAGCGCTGGTAGCGATTACCGCAGCTCAAGCCGGTGCAAGCGAAGATGAGGCAATCCAAGAGGGCAAAAAATGGGGATTAACTCGCTTGGAAGCGAAGACGCGACAGGTCATCGGAGCGCAGTAGTTATTCCCACGGTTAATGCTTTATTTGTCTAGTTTGGCGCTATATGAGTAACGAAGTACGTGTTTTCGAGTGCAGAGCTAGAAAGGTGACTGATCAGTCGCTACAATCTTCGACACTGTACTCGAGGATAATTTAATGACGACTTTAGTTAACTACACTTACGATGAACTTGAGATTGGCCAGTCGGCAAGTTATGTCCGAACGGTCTCAGAACAGGACATTCTCCTGTTTGCGGCAGTATCGGGAGACACCAACCCGGTTCACCTTGATGCCGATTATGCTGCCACCACCCAGTTCGGCGAGCGTATTGCTCATGGTATGCTGACAGGCGCGTTGGTCTCCGCAGCATTAGCGCTAAATCTCCCCGGCCCGGGCTCCGTTTACCTGGGGCAAAATTTAAAGTTTCGCGCCCCCGTGCTTATTGGCGATACGCTAACTATTGAGTTGGAAGTTGCCGAGAAGAACGATCGTCGTAAGCAAGTCACCATCAATTGCAAAGTACTTAATCAGCACGGTAAGCGGGTCGCAACAGGCGAGGCTTTGGCAATGCCGCCAACGGAAAAAATGCAGATTGAAAAGCCTGCAGAACCCAAAGTAACAATAGGATAATATTGATGAAGTTTTTACGATTTGATCCATCAACCGTAGCGGTTGAAATTGAGCGCCCCGCAGCGGAAAAGTTGTTAGCGGGTGATCCTGAATTCCGCACTTGGAACTACGAAGACGTTGATGGTACCCGCTTTGCCGGCGTGTGGGAGTCTACGCCTGGGAAGTGGACCGTCAGCTACGATGAGTGGGAGTTTTGTCATATTCTCAAAGGTGTTTCTATCCTGACAAGTGACGATGGTGACATCCAAACTCTTCGGGCAGGCGATAGTTTTGTTATTCGTCCAGGCTTTACAGGTACCTGGGAAGTGGTAGAAACTACAGCCAAAGAATATGTGATTCAGCTTTAAGGAGATGGGGCCGTGTTGAGCGAAGAACTTTTGTTTGATGAAGAACAAAAACTTGAACGAAAGTTGGCTGAGCTGACCGAGGCACAGCGCAGTTTCGTTGAGACTGCTGCTTCAGAGGTAGTGCGAGATCCGCAGGAATTTAGTAAGCGGCAGCTTTTGTTCTTCTTGGGATGGCACCATTTCTATGCAAATAATTTAATACGAGGCTCGCTCTTACTTGCTCTATTCCTGTATTTACCTTTCGCATATCTTGATCAGGTGATTTGGCCAATGGCACTGCTGTTAGTAGTTTGGGCCACTGAGATTCCGCTGATGGTTAACGGTCGCCGATATATCCGAGATCGTAATGCCACGGCGCTTCGTTCGGCGTTTGGCAAGCTCAAGAACCGCTGAATGAGCGCTTAGTGAAGGACTCATTCAGCAAACTCGGCGCCTCATAATAACTAATTTCCTCGGGGAGCCAGGGAGCTAGGGAGTCAGGGAGTCAGGGAGCCAGGGAGTCAGGGAGTCAGGGAGTCAGGGAGTCAGGGAGTCAGGGAGTCAGGGAGTCAGGGAGTCAGGGAGATTAGGGCCCAGGCCTCTAACGTGCGAGTTTTGTAGGATTTAGTGACCAAGCTACCGATCGTTAATCTTTAGTCTTTTATGTTTTCTTCGGATAACAACATCGCAGTTTCGATGGCAGGCCAAACGTTATTAAGTAATTCACCCTGTGCTTCGGCCTTAGGATGGATCCCATCGTTCTGCATCAGTTCTGGGTCGGTAGCGACCGTTTCCAAAAAGATTTCTACCTGAATGAGTTCATATTTCTCGGTTAACTCATCATAGACTGCGCGAAACTGGCGGGTGTAGCGAGGACCGTAGTTGGGTGGAATTTGCATACTGACAAGAATAACTTGGGTGCCATTCGCTTGAGCGAGCGTAACAATTTGATCCAGATTTTCCCGAATGCTATTGATGGGGTAGCCACGGAGGCCGTCGTTGCCACCAAGCTCCACAATCATCCAGTCAGCTGGTTTCTGTGCAAGTAAGTTTGGTAATCGTGCTAGCGCTCCGCCAGTGGTTTCGCCGCTGATACTGGCGTTGATTACTTCATGATCACCATTGTCGGATAATCGCTCCCTAAATAAGTTGACCCAACCCTGGTCAAGATCGAAACCATAGCCGGCACTGATGCTATCACCTAGCACTATCCAGCGATCCGCGTGACTAGTCGGTGCTAGTAGCGCGGATAACAGGACGATTAAGCTGAAGAATTGGCGCATTTTACGCTCCTCATAAGAATATCATTATGCTAATCAAAGCCGAGCCGGCTTACCATGTGGTTTATCCTAAGACGCATTCCCCGTAAAGCACCGTAGAATGAATGTTAAATTTATACTACGGCTTAATTTCGGTGAGTTAATATCGCCGCATAACAAGGTGAATCCATGATTCTACAACTTGAAAATGTTTCCAAGGTGGTCCCTGCGGCGGACGGCGAACTGGTGTTACTTGACGATCTTTCCTTCGCTATTGAAAAGGGTGAGACCATTGCCATTGTCGGTCGTTCGGGCTCCGGCAAGTCTACCTTATTGGGTCTAATGGCTGGCCTTGACCATGCATCATCAGGTTCCATCAATTTTGCGGGGCAGCGATTAGAAAGCCTTGATGAAGAGGCGCTTGCCCTGTTGCGAGCCAAGCATGTGGGGTTTGTCTTTCAGAGCTTTCAACTACTTCAAAGTTTGACGGCGTTGGAAAATGTTATGCTGCCACTCGAACTGGCTGGGGGCGCGGATGCTGAACGTCAGGCTAAGCAGTGGCTGGAAAAAGTGGGTCTGGGGCACCGCATAGACCATTACCCAAGTAAGCTCTCAGGTGGCGAGCAGCAGCGCGTTGCCGTAGCTCGAGCTTTCGCTGCTCAGCCAGCCGTATTGTTTGCTGACGAGCCCACGGGCTCGCTTGATGCGGCTACCGGCGAGCAAGTTGCCGATTTGCTCTTTGATTTGAACCGAGAAGTAGGAACAACATTAGTCTTAGTGACTCATGATCACGAACTGGCAGATCGCTGTGGACGTCAAATTCGAATTGAGGCAGGTCAAATTGTCGCGGAGGCAGCTGCGTGAACGGTTGGCAATGGTTGCGCCGCGAGTGGCGCGGTGGTCGTTCGGGAGATTTGAGTATTTTGGCTGTCGCATTAGCGATGTCAGTGGCTATTGTGGCAGGTATTGGTTTGTTTGCCGAACGCCTCGAGCGAGCGCTTGATGCTCAGGCAGCCACGTATTTAGCCGGTGACCTTGCCGTGAACTCGCGTAAGTCACTTCCCGATAATTTGATTACTGTCGCGCAAAGTAGTGGATTGAAAACCTCGCAAACTGTTCAATTTCCCACCATGGCTTACCCAGTTAGCGATGACACGAATGGTATTTTGGTGTCGATCAAAGCGGTATCAAGTGACTACCCGCTGCGAGGCGAGTTGGTGTATAAAGCTGGTTTTGAACCGCCATCAACCAACTACGGCTTACTTGCTTCCGGCACTGCTTTAGTGGATCAGACCTATTTGGACCGCGCTCAGCTTACTGTGGGTGATTCAATTTACGTTGGCGAGCTAGTGGTGAAGGTTGTCGGAATTATTGAACGTGAGCCGGACGGTGGCTTCAGTTTGTTTTCACTTGGGCCACGGGTGATGATCTCAATGGTTGACGTGTATTCAACCATGGCGTTAAGGCCAGGCAGCCGATTGAGCTACGCGCAGCAGTACGCGGGTGATGAAGACGCCATCTCAGACTTCGCAACCTGGCTTGAGTCAGAAGTTAACGAGGATGATGTGTCTATTCGCACGCTTGAGCAAGGTCAGCCGCAATTAGCTCGAACTTTAGCGCGTGCGAAACAATTCTTGCTACTCTGCGGTGCTTTAGGTGTGGCGATGGCGGGCGTTGCCTTGGCGTTAGCGGGCAGGCGTTATAGCCGTTACCTACTCGATGCTGTGGCGGTCAAGAAAACGCTGGGAGCGACACCGAAGCGTATCACTCGCTTACTGGTGGAAAAGCTTGCTGCACTGTGGTTTCTTTCAACGGCGGTTGGACTACTTATAGCATTAATAGTACAAGCTGGTATCAGTGCGTTAATCAGTACCTGGCTAGAGACAGAGTTACCTGCGCCAACCTTGCTTGGCGCTTGGCTTGGTGTTTTGACTTCGCTCATTAGTATGGTTGCGTTTTTGGGACCGCCAATTTATCAGCTGCGAGCGGTACCTCCCTTACGGGTTATTCGCCGGGAACTGGGTGGCACAGGATCACTCTTAAGTGCCTCGGTAATTGGCATCGCTGCGTTTAGCTTGTTGTTAGTATTGTATACAGAAACCCCTTGGGTCATCGTAGGATTGTTAGGAGCTCTACTACTGGGAGGTGGCGTTGCCTGGCTGTTAGCCATCCTTCTATTTAGTGGTAGACGCAGGTTGGTTCAAGCGTCGTCGCCTTGGCGATTGGCAATGAGTTCACTCGCTCGACATCGTTGGCTGACGGTAGGGCAAATTGTTGCTTTCGCGCTAACGCTTTCGCTATTAGCCTCAGCGGTATTAGTAAGAAGCTCACTCATTGGCGACTGGCAGGCATCCATTCCAGAGGATGCGCCCAATCATTTCTTTACGAATGTCGCGCCGTATCAAGTCGATAATATGAATCACACATTTGACTACGAAAATATTGATGATTCAGGGCTTTATGCCATGGTTCGCGGGCGCATCGCACTGATTAATGGTGAAGATGCGAAAGTTCGTGCCGAGCAGAATGGCTATCGACATATTTCGCGCGAACTCAATTTGAGCTATGCGTCCGAGCTTCCAAGAGATAATGAGTTGGTAGTTGGTTCCTGGTGGGAACCTGATACAGATCAGTTACTTGTCTCGGTTGAAGAGTCTGTCGCCACACGGATGAACCTGAAGCTAGCGGACACCATTACCTTTGATATTGGCGGTACTCAAGTAAAAGTCATGGTGGCCAACATTCGAACGTTAGATTGGGATGATTTACGACCCGCTTTCTTCATGTTGTTATCACCACCGGCATTAGAGGATTTCGGGGCGAGTTGGATGACTAGTGCCTATGTTCCAGAGGACAGGACCGATTTCATTCCCGCATTTCTTCGTGAGTTTGCTACGGTAACGGTTATTGACGTGGGTTATATCATTGAGCAGGTCCGTCAGGTGATCAATCAAGTGAGTAGGGCGGTGGAGCTGGTATTAAGTTTGGTAGCAGTATCAGCTATCTTGGTACTGCTTGCTACCGTCCGCTCAAGCCAAGATTGGCGTCTTCGTGAGAGTGCGGTGCTTCGCGCTTTGGGTGCCTCTAAGAAACGCCTGCTAGGCGCACTTCTCATTGAGTTTGGCTTTCTAGGTTTCGCCGCGGGTATTCTAGGCGCCGGAATGGCCGAAGGTGCAGCGGCAGTGATTCAAACTCAACAGTTTGACTTGCCAATGGCCTGGCATTGGCCAATGTGGATTATTCTTCCCATAGGCTCAGCAATAGTCGTGGCGTTGTTTGGGCTATTAACCTCAAAGCAGGTAGTTCAAGTTGCGCCTAACGACATATTGCGCGAAGTTAATTAGGGTTTGTTAGGCTGATCTCTGTCAATGGCGGAGCGTTGTTAGTAGTTATAGTTGCCAGTATTGGTAAGAAAAACTACCGCTAGGGAAGCGGTAGTTTTCGCAGTATAATGCGCCCGTTTTTTTGATTAATTTGCTGGGACTTTCAATGACTATCGCCGATCCACGACGCACTAAACATGAGCTAGACAAACTGCAGAAACGCATTCGTCGCAATGTGGGGCAGGCTATCGCTGACTTCAACATGATTGAAGAGGGCGATAAAATAATGGTCTGTCTTTCTGGTGGCAAAGACTCCTATGCAATGCTAGATGTTCTCCTGGGTCTTCAAAAGACCGCGCCGGTGAAGTTTGAGCTGGTAGCAGTGAATCTGGATCAGAAACAACCAGGTTTCCCCGAACATATACTTCCAGCTTATCTTGATACCGTGGGTGTTGAGTACCATATACTCGAAAAAGATACTTATTCAATCGTTAAGTCAGTGGTGCCCGAGGGCAAGACTACTTGCGGGTTATGTTCACGCCTTCGCAGAGGTTCACTGTATGGCTTTGCCGAAGAAATTGGTGCGAACAAAATAGCGCTGGGACATCACCGAGACGATATTATTGAGACCTTATTCCTCAATATGTTTTACGGCGGAACGCTCAAAGCGATGCCACCGAAATTGTTGTCCGATGACAAGCGTAATGTGGTGATTCGACCACTCGCCTACTGCCCAGAGGAAGATTTGATTGCGTTAGCTGAGGCGAAGGAATTTCCAATCATTCCGTGCAACCTCTGTGGATCCCAGGAAAACTTGCAGCGTCAAAACATCAAAGCAATGCTTGCCGAGTGGAATGTGAAGCACCCTGGACGAATTCAGAATATCTTTGGTGCTATTCGAAATGTTAAGCCCACCCAATTGGCGGATACCGATCTCTTTGATTTCTCTAACTTAGTGATTGATAGGCAGTCTGGGCTAGAAATTATCAATGCCGTCAATGTTGGCTAGAAAAAACTAGCTAGTCCTAACAGCGCGTGGACTCGTTTATACCACTAAGGCCTGGGCGTATCAGCGGCGCGACGAGCCAATTGTCTGTTTGTTGGTCGCAACTAGGTGCGCCATTTATCACTTCGTAGATTCCACGATTGCCAAATTACCACGTTTTAGCGATAACAGAAGATTACATCTGTCACTTTCTTGTTTCCGACCGTGTTGCCTATAACAGTGAAAAATCGCTACACGAGCTTCTAGGGAACAAGATTTCTGCTAACCTGTAAACACCGTGGGTATCACCCGCTTTGTTAAAAAGATGCGAGTATTATGATTAAACATACTTTAAAACCCTTAGCCCTTGCCGTTGCAATGGGTTCATTGATCGCTTGTTCCCCATCCAATGATTCTTCTATGGATGAGCCGACTGCAGCCGTTGCGGAAATGAACAACCCGCTAATTGCTCAGTGGGAAGGTCCCTACGGCGGCGTTCCAGCATTTGATGAAATGTCATTGGAGTATTTAAAGCCAGCCTTGGAAGAGGGTATGCGTGTAAATCTCATCGAGGTGGAACGTATCGCTAATCAAGAAGCGGCGCCAACCTTTGAAAATACGATCGTTGCGCTTGAGGCCACGGGTGATGATCTCGGCCGAGTCTTTACCTACTATGGTATTTGGTCTTCAAATATGTCTTCGCCGGAATTCCGTGCGGTTCAGCAGGAAATGGCACCTAAAATGAGTGCCTTCTTTTCACAAATTAACCAGAATGAAGCGCTTTTCGCCCGTGTAAAAGCGGTTTATGAAGGTGAGGAGATGAATTCGCTTCGCCCAGATCAGCAGCGTTTAGTCACGCTAACCTATAACGGCTTTGCGCGTAACGGCGCAACCTTAGATGGTGAGGCGAAGCAACGCTATGCAGAGATTCAGCAGCGCTTGGCGGAGCTACACACAAAGTTCGGTAATAACGTGCTTGCCGATGAAGAGGGCTATGTTGTCTATTTGGATGAAGATCAGTTAGGTGGTTTGCCAGGTTCATTCGTGAGTGCCTCGGCGTCGGCAGCTGAAGCTCGAGGTCAGGCAGGAAAGTATGCGATTACTAACACGCGATCGTCGATGTCGCCGTTCCTTACTTATTCAGATAATCGTGAGTTGCGCGAACAGGTGTGGAATAACTACTACAGCCGTGGTGACAACGGTGGTGAGTTCGATAATAACGCGATTATTGCGGAAATCCTGCAGTTGCGTCATGAACGCGTCAACTTATTAGGCTACCCAAACTATGCCTCGTGGCGCCTTGAAGATCGCATGGCTAAGAATCCGGAAAACGCAATGGCGTTGATGGAAGCAGTTTGGCCAGCCGCGATTGGTCGTGTGGCAGAAGAGGTTGCTGATATGCAAGCTATTGCCGATGCGGAAGGCGCTGATATCACTATCGCTCCCTGGGATTATCGTTACTACGCCGAGAAGGTACGTAAGGCCAAATATGACCTCGATTCGGACGAGGTTAAGCAATACCTACAATTGGATAAGCTGACTCAAGCTATGTTCTATGTGGCGGGAGAGTTGTTTAACTTTGAATTCACGCCAGTTGCCGAAGGCAGTGTTCCTGTTTTTCATCCCGATGTGAATGTCTGGGAAGTCACTGACAAGACGACGGGAGAGAATATTGGCCTTTGGTACTTAGATCCGTTTGCGCGTCAAGGTAAGCGCTCGGGGGCCTGGGCAACGTCTTATCGCTCACACACCACCTTCCAAGGGCCGACCAACGTTTTGAGTTCTAACAACTCAAACTTCGTAAAGGCCTCGCCTGGCGAGCCGGTATTAGTCTCGTGGGATGATGCGACTACTTTCTTCCATGAATTTGGACATGCCTTGCACTCGCTATCTTCAAACGTTGAATACCCATCTCTTAACGGCGGTGTTCGAGATTACACCGAGTTCCAGAGTCAGTTGTTAGAGCGTTGGTTAAGTACCCCAGAAGTCATTAACAACTATCTGGTTCATGCGGAAACTGGCGAACCTATGCCAGCGGAGTTGTTTGAGAAGATTCAAGCTGCTTCGACGTTTAATCAGGGTTTCTCCACGACCGAATATTTAGCAAGTGCGCTGGTAGATCTGAAGTTTCATACCGTTGATCCAACGGGGATTGATCCTGATGCATTTGAGCGTGAGACGCTTGCGGACCTGAATATGCCGAGTGAGTTAGTTATGCGTCATCGTACTCCGCACTTTGGCCACATCTTTTCAGGTGAGGGCTATTCGGCGGGTTACTATGGTTATATGTGGGCCGATGTGCTCACCTCTGATGCTTCAGAAGCCTTTGCTGAAGCGCCTGGTGGCTTCTACGATGAAGACGTCGCAAAACGTTTAGTGGACTATTTGTTTGCGCCGCGTAATTCGATGGATCCAGCTGAGGCATATCGCCTATTCCGTGGTAGTGATGCGGGTATTGAGCCGTTGATGCGCGATCGAGGTTTCCCGATTCCGGAGTAATTCACCTCAACCAAAAAAAAGCCGAGCTGTTTAGCTCGGCTTTTTTTGGTTTGCGGAATCTTAAACTAGATTAAGCAAGTGCGATGCTTGGCGCAACGTAGTCGTAACCCAGCGCAACCGAAACGGCTTCACAAGTTACCTTGCCAGCGTGGACGTTAAGGCCATTTGCAAGGTGCTTGTCGTCTGCAATGGCTTTCGCGGCGCCTTTGTTTGCCAACGCTACTGCGAACGGAAGCGTTGCGTTAGTTAGCGCCATGGTAGACGTACGCGCAACACCGCCTGGCATGTTAGCAACACAGTAGTGAACAACATCTTCAACCACGTAAGTTGGCTCTTGGTGAGTCGTTGCACGTGAAGTTTCGAAACAACCACCTTGGTCAATCGCAACATCAACTACTACAGCGCCTTTCTTCATCGCTTTTAGATGCGCTTTGGTAATGAGCTTCGGTGCCGCTGCACCCGGGATCAATACCGCGCCAATGACGAGATCCGCCTCTGACGAGTACTCTTCAATCGCATCAGCAGTAGAATAGATAGTACGAAGACGCCCATCAAACTCTGTGTCTAACTGCTTTAGGCGAGTTAGCGAGCGATCAAGAATCGTTACGTCAGCACCCATGCCAACAGCCATGCGAGCGGCCTGCGTGCCTACTACACCGCCACCGATAATCAATACTTTAGCTGGTGCAACACCAGGAACGCCGCCAAGAAGTACACCACAACCGCCTTGAGCTTTTTCAAGATGATGCGCGCCGGCTTGGATAGACATACGGCCAGCAACTTCAGACATTGGGGCTAGGAGTGGAAGCGTACCGGCGTTATCGGTGACAGTCTCGTAGGCAATTGCTGTACAGCCAGACTTGATCAACAGCTCAGTTTGCTTTGGATCTGGAGCAAGGTGGAGGTAGGTGAAAAGTAACTGACCAGGGCGAAGCATTTCGCACTCAACTGGCTGAGGTTCTTTTACTTTGATGATCATGTCGGCACGAGCGAAAATATCGCTAGCCTTTTCAACAATCTCTGCACCGGCAGCCACATACTGGTCGTTGCTGAAGCCGATTGCGTCACCACCATTGAATTCAACCATAACTTGATGGCCATTGGCGATAAGTTCTTTAACACCAGCAGGTGTTAAACCAATACGATATTCGTGGTTTTTGATTTCTTTAGGTACACCGATCAACATGGCAAAAATCCTCTTAAAAAGCTAAATCGTGTTTAGGACTAGATATTAGAAACTTGATTCATTATAGAGCTCACTACTTGATTTTTTTCCTGATTAACGTTTAATTTAAGGTGATTGTATTGATAAATTGGTTTTAAATTAGTGAAATCAACTTAAAGTTGGGTTTTTGTATGAAAGGTGACATGAAAAATCTAAGTAAAATTGATAAAAATATTTTACGCCTGTTGCAGAAAAATGGACGGATGAGTTACGCCGAACTGTCTCGTCAGGTTGGGCTTTCCACAACTCCCTGTATGGAACGAGTGAAGCGCCTAGAGAAACAGGGTGTTATTAAGGGTTATACCGCGGTCATAGACCCGTCCTATTTATCTGCCGGTTTGGTGGTCTTTGTGCAAATTCGTTTGGCGCGAAAGGCGCAGGGTATTTTTTCGGAATTTCGTGAAGCGGCCATCAAATTAGAAGAAGTCCAGGAGTGTTACCTCGTCTCGGGTAATTTTGATTATTTGATCAAAGCTCGAGTCGCCGATATGCCCGCGTATCGACACTTTCTTGGGGAAACTTTGCTAACCCTACCGGATGTGCAAGAGTCCACCTCCTATGTTGTAATGGAAGAAGTCAAAGAAACCCTATCGGTTCCCATCCCCTATGCCTAACACTCAAACCAAGTCCGCCCCCCAACATCAACTCATTCGTCAACTTAAGGCCGAGGATATTTCTACGGTACAAAGAATTGCTGAGCTCGCGTGGCGAGCACATTACCCAGGGATTATTTCGCACGAGCAGATCGACTTCATGCTTGGCTGGATGTATAGCCATGATCAGCTCCGCAGTGATATGGAGCGTGGAGTTCAGTTTGCGGGGGCTTATAAGGATGAGGAATTAGTGGGATTTGCTGGCTGGGAACTCATTGATTCACAAACGGCCTACCTCCATAAGCTCTATTTGCTGCCTAACGAGATTGGCGCAGGGATAGGCTCGCAGATGTTGAGCTGGATCAAACGAGAGGCTACGGAGGCCGGCGCCTCGCAGCTGAAGTTGGCGGTCAATAAGGCCAATGTTAAAGCTATAAAAGCCTATGAGCGCAACGGGTTTTCCCAGCTAGAGTCGGTATGCAATGATATCGGTAACGGCTTTGTAATGGATGATTACATCTATGGTATTGCGCTGAGCTAAACACTATTCATAGAAGTTATCTGAGTAATACCCGATTGTAACTAGCCGTTTGCGTGAGTCCCGTTATGATGAATCCATCGACTTGCCACTATGAGTTTGATTCATTAAGGGTGGCGCAATAAACGAGGTAGCTTTTATGACACAGTATCAATCCATCGGGACCCTTCAAGTAGCAGACGTTCTTGCCGATTTTATCAATCGAGATGTGCTGCCTGGTTTAGCGATTGAGCCCGCAGCGTTCTGGGCGGGCTTTGAACAGATTATCGAAGGATTCGTCCCACAAAATCGCGAGCTATTAATTAAGCGTGATGATCTTCAGGCGCGAATCAGCGAATATCACCGTCACCACAACAATCCAGAGTTTAACCGTTACAAGTCCTTCCTACAGGAAATAGGTTATCTTGAGCCTGTGGTGGATGACTTTCAGATTACCACAGATAAGGTTGATGCCGAACTTGCTCAGCAAGCTGGTCCTCAGTTGGTCGTCCCTATTATGAATGCTCGCTACGCGCTTAATGCGGCCAACGCACGCTGGGGTAGCCTCTACGATGCCCTCTACGGTACCGACGCGATAATCAGTGAGCCCGCAGGTAAGGGTTACGACACTGTCCGAGGCGAACAAGTGATTAGCTGGGCGAAGAAGTGGTTAGACGATAATTTTCAGTTACAAAGTGGCTCTCACCAGGATGCCGTGAGCTACCGAGTGGAATCGGGTGAGTTAGTTGTCGTACTTGCCAGTGGTGATTCAGTGAGGTTGCGCGATAGCAGTGCGTGGAAGGGTTTTAGTGGCGAGCCTCAGCAGCCAGAGCGTATTTTGCTGGAGCATAACCGCCTAAGTGTTGAGTTGCAGTTTGATGCCAGTACGAATGTGGGCCAGGCCGATTCGGCTAACATGAGCGATATTCTGTTGGAGTCGGCATTATCTACCATTATGGATTGCGAAGATTCCGTGGCGGCAGTCGATGCCGAGGACAAAGTGCTTTGCTATCGAAACTGGTTGGGGTTAATGCAGGGTAACTTGGTTGAAAACATTGAGAAAAATGGTAAGACCATTCAACGCAAGCTGAACGAAGACCGTCGCTATATTGGCAGAGGTGGTGAGACCATCGTCATTAAAGGCCGCAGCTTACTGTTCGTCCGTAACGTAGGTCATCTCATGACTAATGATGCAATACTCGATGCTCAAGGTCGCGAAGTGCCCGAGGGTATTATCGATGGCGTGGTGACCAGCCTCATCTCGCTTTATGATCTGCGTCGCGGTGAGGAGGGTAATAGTCGTTGCGGGAGTATCTACATTGTTAAGCCTAAAATGCATGGCTCTGCTGAAGTCGCTTTTGCTGACGCACTGTTCGCGGCTATCGAGCGCCTATACCAACTGCCTTCTGGTACGATTAAGATGGGCATCATGGATGAGGAGCGCCGTACTTCTATCAATTTGAAGAATTGTATTGCTGCAGCATCGAGTCGAGTAGCCTTTATTAATACTGGCTTCCTTGATCGTACGGGCGATGAAATTCACACCTCAATGTTAGCGGGTGCTTTCCTTCCTAAGGCCGAAATCAAGCAGGCGGTTTGGCTGGGTGCCTATGAGAACTCTAATGTCGATATCGGTCTGCAGTGTGGCCTTCAAGGTCGTGCTCAGATAGGTAAAGGAATGTGGCCAATCCCTGATCAAATGGCAGAAATGCTTAAGCAGAAGATTGGTCATCCGAAGGCGGGCGCGAATACCGCGTGGGTACCATCGCCTACTGCAGCGACTTTACATGCTTTGCATTATCACCAAGTTAGTGTTTCCTCAATCCAAGACGAACTACAAACTCGGACGCCTGCATCGGTAGATGATATTCTTCAGATTCCACTTCAGGCTAATCCCTCGGTATTGGATGAAAAGACCCGATTACATGAACTCGATAATAACGTTCAGGGGATCCTTGGTTACGTTGTGCGTTGGGTAGATATGGGTGTCGGCTGTTCGAAAGTACCCGATATTAACAACGTTGGACTAATGGAAGATAGGGCAACACTGCGTATCTCCAGTCAACACATTTGCAACTGGTTGACTCAGGAGTTAATCACCGCAGAGCAAGTTAATGCGTCGATGCTCAAGATGGCGGCGATTGTTGATCAGCAGAATGCACAGGATCCAGCGTACCAGCCTATGGCAACGAATCCTTCAGAGAGTTTGGCTTTCGCCGCCGCTCGTGATTTAATTTTCCTCGGGGCTGAGCAGCCAAGTGGTTATACTGAACCGCTGCTTCACGCATATCGTCGGAAAGTTAAATCACTCGAGGATTCATGCAATCACTAAAGTGGCTTGCTAAAGCACTAGCTATGGTAGTTTGTCTCAGCGCTTTCTTAGCGGTAGGCAAACTACTTCAAGCATCCTTTTCGCTTCCCTTCCCAGGAGCTATTATTGGCATGATATTGCTGGTGGTGGCACTCACTGCCATTGGCCGGATTCCCGATTGGCTCGGTGAACCCGTTGACCGGGTGCTACCTCACCTCAGTTTATTCTTCGTTCCTGCCATTGTTGGCGTTACGCAGATTGATATCCTTGATGCTTGGGGCTGGCTGCTTCTGGTCACCTATTTGTTTGTCAGTTGGTTGCTAAGTTTGATCGTGGTCGCGTTGATCTTGCAACGTGCCATGAGGAAGACGGACTGATGGCAAGTTGGTTCTTAGCTGGGGCAACAATGCTAACGCTATTGGTCTGTTACCGCTTTAGTCTGTGGGCCTATCGGCGCAGTGGCGCAATGCCGCTTCTCCATCCCGTGTTTTCTTTGAGTGCCATGGTCTTTGCCGTACTCATTTTGACGCCGTTAAACTATGGCCAATTTATGGTGGGTGGCGAATATCTACTTCGCTGCTTAGAGTTGGCAATTGTAGCGTTGGCGCTGCCTATCTATCGAAGTGTCCGTGAATTGGCCTCGGGTTTTGCAAGATTAGCGGCCGGACTGGCCGTGTGTTCAGTGCTGTTGGGAATACTGGCGATTGGACCGCTACCTTGGGTAGGCGTGGATGAAGCGGTTTGGCTGAGTTTAGCGCCTAAGTCCGTGACCACCCCCGTAGCCTACACCTTGGCAGAAATGATGGGGGCCTTGGCACCAATTTCGGCATTATCGGTCTCACTGACAGGGGCGATGGGCGCGTTTATGGGTCCGTATGTTTTGGCCAGACTTGGGGTTGAGAATACCGCAGTGCGGGGGCTTTCTCAGGGTCTCACTGCCCATGCCTTCGCTACAGCTAAGCTGCTGGAGCATAACCCCGTTGAAGCGGGGTTTAGCGCCCTAGGTATGGGTTTGAATGCCATATTAACCGCGCTCTGGTTACCCTTGGCCTTCGCTGCCTTCAGTACTTTCGCGCTCTAATCCCTCTAGCTCCAAATTAATAGCCACCATAGAGATATGAATTTCCCACATAGAGAAGATCAGCGATCCACACAGGGTAATGAGGCTGCCAAGAAAAAGTAGGCTTGCGACCGTTGCGGCCGAAAGATAGAGCGCCAGCATGGTAGCGGTGCATAATAGAAATGCCGCCACGCCAAGGAATTGCATCCAGCGAATTAGAAGTACCCGAAAACGCAGATTTTTTACTTGCTGGGCGCCGCTAAAATGCGAAAAGTCGATACTCTGGCGACGAACCTGTCTTAGCAGTTGAGCCAAGGTTAAAAAACGATTGGTATAGGCCAGTAAAAGTAACGAAATGGCGGGAAACAGCAGTGCCGGAGTGGTGAGGTCTAATTGATGCTCAATCATAATGGCTACCTTGCGTTATTTGCCTTCGAAACTAATTGTGTCCGCCCATTGCATAACGTCATCATCGGCGAAAATCATTTCTACGGTATCAGTTGCCCAGTCTTCGGGGATTTGCCTTACCAACCAAATAGAGAGCGCCTGAATAGCCGGAGTCTCTGACCAGACGGACTGAGTTAGACAACGCCAGTGATTATGATCTCTTCGCTTGGGACTGCGCAATTGATCGTCACAGGTGTCGCAGATAAAAACACAGTAATCGAAATCCGGTTCCTTAGGGGCTGGTTCAACTTCCACCGCCTTGAGTGCAACACCAGAGGCTTCACATAACTCACACTTTCGCCCGGAGCGACGTGCTAAGTCTTTGCCAAATAGAGAGAGCTCATTTAACCGCGCTTGATGTTTTTCACGACCTTTTGACATTGCCCTTACCTTCTAAAGTTTTGCGTTAGTTTACGCTTAAATTGGGAACTAGTGAAACCATTGCGCTAACGCGATACACTCCTGGAATAATAATGGACCTACCAATGGATAGTTGATCATGAGCGGACCACTTACCGGATTAAAAGTTGTAGATTTGAGTCGAATTTTGGCCGGGCCCTGGGCGGGCCAAGTCCTGGCTGATTTCGGCGCAGACGTTATCAAAATTGAGAGCCTTCAAGGCGATGACACGCGTAAGTGGGGGCCACCTTGGATTGAGGGCTCTACGGATGCCGCCTATTTCAGCTGCGCGAATAGAGGAAAGCGCTCAATTTGCGTAGATTTCCGCACCGAAGATGGCCAAAAGCTCATTCAGCAGCTCATTACCGATGCCGATGTAGTGATTGAAAACTACAAAGTAGGTGGGTTAGCGAAATACAATTTAGACTATCCAAGCGTGAAACCTTTGAACGCTAAATTGGTCTACTGCTCCATTACCGGTTTCGGTCAAACGGGCCCCAAGGCACATCAGGCTGGCTACGATGCCATGATACAGGCCTCGGGCGGTTTGATGAGTATCACTGGCCCTCGGGATGATGAAAGTGATGCGGGGCCGCAAAAGGTAGGGGTCGCAGTGGCCGACTTGATGACGGGTATGTACGCAGTGGCTGCTATTCAGGCGGCCTTGTTAGAGCGGGAAAAATCCGGGGAAGGGCAGTATATCGATTTGGCGCTGTTAGATACCCAGGTTGCCTGGTTAGCGAATCAATCGGCAAACTACCTTGTTGGCGGTGTTGTACCTCAGCGCGAAGGAACGGCACATCCAAATATCTGTCCCTATCAAGCCTTTCCCGCCAGCGATGGCTACTTCATGTTGGCCGTCGGCAACGACAAACAATTTAAGCAATTATGCCAGCAATTCGGTAAGGCGGAGTGGGCAACGGATGAGCGATTTTCAACTAATCCAAGCAGGGTGAAAAATCGCCTGGTACTGGTCCCGCTCATTACTGAAATCACCAGTGCGCGTCCGATGGAAAATTGGTTGAGCGAGCTGTCATCGGTTGGGGTACCCGTTGGCCCAATTAATACCCTTGATCAGGTCTTTGAGGATGAGCAATTACAGCATCGCGAGATGGTGTTGAAACAGGAGCGAGGGGATGGAGTATCAATCAAGTCGGTGGCCAATCCGGTAAAGTTTTCGCGCACGCCGCTCCGCTACAACAAAGCGCCGCCTGCCGCGGGTGAAGATAGTGAGAGCCTGCTCAAGGAAATGGGCTTATCCGATGACCATATCGCCAAGCTGCGTAGCGCCGGAGTTGTCAACTAGCAGTCTGCTCTGGGAAAATCTAAGGTCACTCAGTTCGCGTAGAGAGATGTCGCTCAAAGCACCGTTAGCGGAGTAAAAAGAAGGGGATTACTATCACTAGTAATCCCCTTCTTTAGGTTTGCTGTGCGGACTTAGCTACGAGCGCTTAGAAAGCGCCAGTAGCAAGAACGTAGACATAAACCACTGATACCACAACCAAAGCCGGGTTAAGGTCTTTGTAACGACCACTAAAGAGCTTGATTAGCGTGTAGCTTAGGAAGCCCATGCCAATTCCGTGAGAGATCGAGAAGAAAAGCGGCATGCCGATCGCGGCAATCCAAGCTGGTGTCGCTTCAGTCAGATCATGCCAGTCAATGTTCTTCATGTCCGAAGTCATCAATACACCAACAAATAGCAGTGCTGGTGCCGTGGCGTAGGCTGGAACAAAGTCGATAATTCCCACTAGCGGCAAGGCCAATAGGAACAGGATGCCGGCAACTACTGCCGTTAGGCCGGTACGACCACCAGCGGCAATACCTGAGGCAGACTCTACATAAGTGGTCACTGAAGGTACGCCGATCACTGCGCCAACGGTAGTAGCTGTTGAGTCAGCCATCATCGCTTTGCCCATTCCAGGGAAGTTACCTTTTTCATCGGCAAGACCAGCTTGCGAGGCGGTCGCCATGAGTGTGCCCGAGGTGTCGAAGAGGTCAACGAAGACGAAGGCAAAGATAACCGCTAGCATGCCCGACGTCAGGATATTCTCGAAGGTCATCGCGCCGGCGATTTGCATGAGTGACTCAGTCATCGTGAGTGACTCAGCTGCAGCGTCAACTGGCGCGCCACCGGTGAGGCCAAGTGCGTAGGCAACAATCGCAACACCTAGAATACCCCAAAGTACGCTACCGGTAACTTTGCGGGACTCCATAGCAATGATTGCTAGAAAACCAACCGAGGCAAGAATTGGACCAGCCTTAGTAAAGTCACCCAGTGCAACCAGCGTTGCTGGGCTTGCAACCACAACTTCTGCTTGCTTGAACGCAATGATGGTTAGGAATAAACCAATACCAACGGTGATACCGTGGCGAAGGTTCTTCGGGATAGAAGTAATGATCCACTCACGAATCTTAAAGGCCGAAAGTAGGAAGAAGATGATACCGGATACAAACACCGCACCCAGTGCTTCCTGCCAGGTGTAGCCCATACCGCCCACCACAGCAAACGCGAAAAAGGCGTTGAGACCCATTCCTGGTGCCAAGGCAGCAGGGAAGTTAGCCCAAAGACCCATTAGTAAACAACCTAAAGCTGCGGCAAGAGCGGTAGCAATGAAAACCGCGTCAGCAGGCATGCCTGCTGCGGCCATCATGCCTGGGGTGGCGAACAGCACATAGGCCATTGTTAGGAAGGTGGTTAAGCCAGCAATGACCTCTGTCTTTACGGATGACTGATGTTCAGTAATCTTAAATAGCTTCTCGAGCATGTTTAGTACCTAGGCCTCAGAGGGCGTCTATATTGAAAATTTGCGCAATATTAGCAGTTCTCTACGCGTGTTATAACAACTGTAAATATTCCCTAGCCTAGTTGAAGAAGCAATTACTACGTAACTATTCACCTTGGGTATCGAGGTTTGTGATTGAGGTAGTCGGCCAGTCGCTGGTCACCTATAATGCAGCTCATAACTTAACGGAGAGCGCGATGAGCGAAGCCGAATTTGCAGACTGGGCAACGAAAATACTGGTCACTGGGCTGATATTATATATGGGTTATATCATGTACAAGCTAACCAAAGAATCTAAGGCTGGTAAGTTTGGTGGGGCCATCATCTTTTTGGTGCTTGGCTTCGGAGTGGCCGGTTTTGTGTTTAAGGAAGTACTCATTGGTATAATGAGCTAGCGCTCGACAGGTATTATTTGTCCCGTTGCCGAGATGTTAACTGAAAAGTAGCTTACTCAGCGTTCTCAGCGTTCTCAGCGTTCTCAGCGTTCTCAGTAATCAGTAGGTAGCCCGTCGCGATGATGGGGTTGTGGTCACTTAATTCCCTCCGCGGAGCCTCCACATGCTCCCACTTAATACCCCGAGACAGCAACCAATCCAGAGGGTAGCCAAAGGGAGCCGTACGGTGATCACTGTGATAATTAGGGATTTGCAAGCCGAGTTCGGTAGCGATCTCTTGGCTAAAGCGAGCGCGCTCATAGCGCCAGGTATTTAGATCACCAACAAAGACGATTGGGCCGTTGTGGCTCTTTGCCAAAGAAGCTGCCGTGCGTAGTTGTGCTTTCCAGGTTCCTAGCAGCCAACTGAAATTGACGCCATGAAGGTTAATTACCAGTAACTCTTTACTGGTCCCAGTAATCGGAAAGGTAACTGCAATGGCCGCTTTAGGAGTCAGCATAATAGGCTCCAGGCTTTGCCAACGACAGATCTTTGATGGACTTACTTCGCTGCCCAGCGCAACGCCAGTAGTATTTAGCCCCGTGTGACCAGGGCTAAAGAGCAGTGAATCGTCAGCAGGGGTTTCCTGAAGAGCCAGCAAATTGAATTCTATCTCCTCAAGCGAATTGTGCGCCTCGGCTAACGATGCCTTGGCGATATTCCAGTTAACCAACTGGATTTTCCGAGATAGCGCGTTGTCCGTCGCGAAGGCTTCGCAAGTCACTGGCGTAGCAACTTGATTGGAGGGGAGGCCGGAATCAACCATGGATAGTGTCATTGTCAGCGCGACGCTAATGAAGAGTAGAAGTGCAAGGTCGAGTAGCCTGGCGTGTCCTGAGGTGCTGACGTTGGTGCGATTCATAAGTCCACTGCTTTCCAAGGAAGTTGAGTTGCCAGCTGTTCAAAAACACTCGGTTCTTGGGCGCGAAGGGTAATCTGCTGATTGGTGGTTGGATGACCAAAACTCATGCTAGCACAATGTAGCATGAGTCGGTTGATATTAAGCTCATCCGCCAGCAGACGATTGAGCGCTCCTTTACCGTACTTAGGATCGCCAATGATAGGGTGCGAGATGTGCTTGAGATGTCGTCTTAGCTGATGTCGTCGGCCGGTTTCGGGTTTTAGCGCAACTCGCGCAAGGCGAATAGCCGAGTATCGATCAAACACTATGGGTAGTTCTGCTGTAGCCGTAACTTGAACCGCTGTTTGCGCACTCTGGGCATCAATGGCGCGGTCAGTCTTTCCCTTTCGGTCATCTAAGGTCAGTTTGAGCGGGTGATCGATAAATTGACTCTTCGGCCAACCGCGAACCACAGCAACGTAAGATTTCGCGATGGCGTTCGCTGCGAATTGCTCGGCTAAATGTTTGGCAGCTGTCTGCGAAAGTGCAAAGATTAAGAGGCCACTCGTAGGCTTATCTAAACGATGAACAGGGAAGACATACTGGCCAATTAAGTCGCGAGCCTTTTGCAGGGCAAACTCCGTTTCGTGACGGTCAATGGGAGAGCGATGAACCAATAGTCCTGATGGTTTATTGAACGCTACTAGATCGTCATCGAGATAGATTAACTCTAATCGTCCTTGCGCCAATTTCGTCTCCGAATCGATGGTTTTTAGGATGGCCATTCTAGCTAAGAAGCCTAGGTATAAATAACCTAATTCAATTATTATTATTGCAATAGTATCACTTGTTACTACCTGAAAAGTTAGTTAATGTACGTAAGTGATATCTCACATATGAAGCGATAATTAGAGCAATAAACGTTTCGAAAACTTAGCTGCTTGCGCACCGGTTTCTATGCAACAACATAGTTGTTAGGGATTGGTGTCGAGCTATCGTTATATTAGGGATTAGGGGGAAACATGACAATCTCTTCGTTATTTAAGGCGCGTCCACTGGCAGTTGCAGTGTCTATGGCGTCTGTTGCAACGTTTGCCAACGTTGCTTATGCCCAGGAAGATGTAAATTCAGAAACCGTTGAGTCGGCTGAAATTGTTGAAGAACAGCAGGTCGAAGAAGTTGTTGAAGAACAGCAGACCGAAGAAGTTGTTGTGACAGGCTCACGCCTCCGTCGCGACGCGTTTAGCTCAATCTCTCCGATCCAAGTGATTGACGCAGATGTTGAGCGTAGCCTTGGTAACTTCTCTGCAGCGGATATCCTTCAGACAAGTACTGCATCACAAGGTACGCAGATCGATCTGACGTTTAGCGGCTTCGTACTAGATAATGGCCCTGGCGCTTCAACACTTAATCTACGTGGTCTTGGTAGCGCTCGTAGTCTGGCAGTAATGAACGGCCGTCGCCTTGCGCCAGCAGGTGTAGAAGGCGCACCTAACTCTTTCGATTTAGGGCTCATTCCTTCTGGAATGGTTGAACGATATGAATTGTTGCTTGATGGTGCATCGTCGGTATACGGTTCAGACGCGGTTGCTGGTGTAGCAAACATCATTACGCGTAAGGACTTTGATGGGTTTGAAGTGCAGTTTGACACCGAATTACCAACCCAAGGTGGCGGTGAAACTAATACGTTGAACTTGGCGTGGGGTCACGCAACCGATCGTGGCTTTGTCAACGCGGGTGTAGAATATCAACAGTCAGAGCCTGTTACGCGAGACGATCGTACTTGGACTGCTACCTGTGATAAGAACTACGAAATTGGCTTGGACGGTAATTATTACTCCGATGACCTATTTTATAGTGAAGTCTATGGTATGGAGGTTGATAACTGTAAGACTGCATCACTGGCAGGTCGTGTGAGTGTGCCTTACCAAGGATCAATCTACTACACCCCAGGATACAGCAACGGCCTATGGCCTGACTTCTCTGAATCAACATTCCGAGGTGCGGGTGTAGATGGCGACGGCGACGGTAAAACCGACGTCAACTTCAAGGATTACACCATTAACGGTAAAGAGGGCTTCGCTCACCTTTATCCGGAGGTTGAGCGAGTCTCATTCATGGCATCGGGTGAATACACCTTCGATGGCGAGATGAATATTACGCCGTTCTTTGAAGTGCTTTATTCGAAGCGTGAGACCTACACCGATTCTGGTGCGTTCCAGTTGTTCCCAACTGTTCCTGCCAATAATCCTTACAACTTATGTAATCCAAATGGCGTTAATGGTGTAGATTGTCTTGATGCATTAACACCGCTTTATGGTGCGCCTCCAGGTGCATTCGGCTATTTGGGACCTGCGTCAACGATTCCTATCGTTTCCGTTCAGGGAGATCGTACAACTAGCGATGTTTCGGTAGCGCAAACTCGTGCTGTATTCGGCGTGAAAGGTGACCTGCCATTTATAAACTTTGGCTCATTCAATGATTGGTCATTCGATATTGCTGCTTCGGCGTCTGTCTCGGAAGGTGAGTCGCATCGCTATGGTATCCGAGGAGATCGTTTAGAGCTATCTCTAGCGACCACTATTGAAGATCCATCGAATCCAGGCAACTTTATTTGTGGCGTGGATAACAACGGAGACGGTATTCCGGACGGCACTGACGGTTGTGTGCCAATCAATATGTTTGCACCTTCCCTTTATGAAAATGTAATTGGTGATTTTGCAACGGCCGCAGAGCGCAACTATTTGTTTGATAGTCGAGATTTCGACACAACTTACAAACAAAATATCTTAACTGCCTTCGTAACGGGTGACGTAATTGATTTGCCAGCTGGCACCGTCAGTGCGGCAGTGGGTGCTGAATACCGCTATGATGAAATTGAGTCTAATCCAGATGAAGTAGCAGCTAACGGTTTGTTCTTCGGTTACTTCTCTGATGGCGGAGCCTCGGGTAATAAGACAACAACTGAATTTTTCGGTGAAGTGTCAATACCTGTTTTGGCGAACCTTCCATTGGCTACTGAGCTAAATGTTGATCTATCGACTCGCTACACCAAAGACGAGTTCTATGGTGGTGCTTGGACAGGTGGTGCAAAAGTTGGTTATCGTCCGGTAGATTCGCTATTGCTTCGTGCTACGTACGGTACATCTTACCGTGCACCAAACTTGCGTGAATTGTTCTTAAGAGATCAGACCGGTTTCAATACCGTATCCGATCCGTGTGGTATCCCGGGTGATGCGCTAGTGAGTGATCCTAACGACCCAACGGCTCCAGTGTCATATGATCCATCATTGGATACTCGTTCACCTGAGCTTTTGAGTAACTGTGTAGCAAATGGTGTCGACCCAACTGATCCAGCGGCTTTAGATTTGAATGGCTTCAATTCATATAGTGTTGAGATCGCAACGGGCGGCCGCTTAGATCTAGAGGAAGAAACATCGACGTCACTTAGCTATGGTTTCTCGTTTGACCAGCCATGGTGGAACGACTTTGATATGAGCTTCTCAGCGAGTTACTACGAGATCGAAGTAACAAACTCAATTGTTGAACCATCTGCACAGTATCTCATTAACGACTGTTACTTTGCTGATATTGGTCAGCCGAGCACATTCTGTGGAAGTATTGCGCGTGGCGATGACAATACTATTGAGCTAGTCACTGCCGGCTTCATTAATCGTGACCTCGAATTAACTCGAGGAATGGATTTTGATTTTGCTTACGGTCAAGACGTTAGTTTAGCGGACCTACCTATTCGTTTAGGTGTGCGTCTAAATGCGAACCGCCTACTAGAATCAACGTTAGAGTTTGAAGATGACAGCGGTAACGTTGATTCAGAATCCTACCAAGGTGAATTCGGTTACGCGGAATGGACAGCTAACGCGACGTTCTCAGCTAACTATGAGGACATCTACTTCAATTGGGGTGTTCGATTCATTGGCTCTGTTGAGCAGGATGCAAGAGGGATTGATCCATATTCTGATATTTATGATACCAACGGCACTGGGTTCTTCTCTGACTCTTGTCTTGGTGTAGCGAATGGCGGAACGGATTGTCGTGACGTCGGCTTTGCTGACGAGTATATGATTCACAGTTTCTCTGTCTCGTATGCTCCTGAAGCATTTGGTGTGACCTTAGGTTTGCGCAATGCGTTCAATACCGCGCCTCCAAGAGTTGATAGCAACGAAGTACTTGCTGTCAATAACACTCCGATTGGTGCGGGTTACGATCTACAGGGTCGAACCTTCTACCTCTCGCTTGATGCGCAGTTCTAATCACTGAGCTAAATTGAAAGCCTCTCTCATTTCGTGAGGGAGGCTTTTTTTTTGAGGTCTATTATATGAAGATACTAAAAATAACAGCCGCTGGGTTAATGCTGGCTGCTTCACTCTCAGTATTTGCTAATGAGGTATATCCTCCCGAATACTGGTCACTTCGTTCTAACGTTAGTAACGTGAGTCTATCCCCAGACGGACAGCATTTGGCGTTGCTAAGAACCCCATCTCGTGACGGTAATCCCATTATTGAAGTGTTCGAGACAAGTAACCTCGATGCCGAGCCGTTTCGAGTAAATTCAGACCCAATGGAGATTGAAAACTTTTTCTGGATTACTAACACCAATATGGTCATTGGTTTGAGGCAGAAAGTTCGCGATGATATTAACGGTTTTAACCGTGGCGTGTTTGAAAGATCGGTCGCCAGGCTTGATATTGAGACCGAGCGTTTAGAGAAGATCGATGAGCCTGGCGCTCAAATTGTTAACTCGCTTCCCCAGAAAGAGGATTCTATTTTATTCGGATTTTTTCCCGAAGATAGTGCTAGTAGATCCGGTGGTGCCTTCCGGGCGCAATCTATCTACGAATATAACCTGCGTCGCGGCACTAAGCGTCTTGTACTTCGTGGTAACAACAGTTTGGGTAGATTTCGCTTTACCGGAGACGGGGAACCCTGGAGTGCAGAAAGTTACGATGGGTTGAATGAGGAGAGAATTTTCCTTACACGAGTTAATGACGACTGGGAAGAGGTTTATCGCCTAAGTATTGATAATTTTGAATCATTCCGCGTCACAGGTTTCGACGAAGCAGCACCACACCTATGGTTTGTGCTAGCCGAAAACGGCCGCGATAAAATGGGGTTGTGGGAGTTCAATACCCAAACCAAGCAATTTGGTGAGCTTATTTACGCGCGCAATGATATTGATATCTGGGGCGTTCGGGGGCACTCGAATAATTGGAGTAATCCAGACTCGATTTCCGCGATCGCTTACTACAAAGATGAGTTTGGTTTTGCCTTTTTCGACGGTGAAGAGGAAGCGCTCTATAACCAACTCAAGAGCGTCATCCCTAACTCAGGTTATGTTCGTATCGAGTCTCGCAGTCGCGATGGTGCAACCATCGTTGTGCGTAATCAGTCGCCGCGTGATCCGGGTACCTATTACCTGATTCGCAACGGTCGGTTAAGTATTGTGGGCGAGGAGCAGCCGCTTCTTAGGGCGGAAAACTTGGCTGATGTTCGTTATATCCAATATGAAGCGCGCGACGGTAGGACTATTCCCGCCTTTATTACGGTACCCAACGGTGAGGGTCCATTCCCATTAGTCGTGATGCCTCACGGCGGTCCGTTTGTTGCCGAAACGGTGATATTCGATCGCTGGGCGCAGCTGCTTGCTAATAGCGGCTACATGGTGCTGCAGCCTCAGTACCGCGGTTCGATGAACTACGGTGCGGAGCATTATCAATCTGCTTTCATCAATGGTGGTCAAGGCGGCTATGAAATGCAGGATGATAAGGATGACGGCGCGCTGTATCTAGTGGAACAGGGCTTGGTTGATCCGGATCGCATGGCAATGTTTGGCTGGTCATACGGTGGCTATGCGGCGTTGGTCGCAGCTTCTCGCGAAGATCAGATCTATCAGTGTGCCATTGCTGGTGCGGCCGTAGCGGATAACGATCTGCAGCTCAATTACTATGTGAGCAGGATATCGGGTTCCGACCGCATCGAGCAGGAGCGTTTTTATCGCGACAGTATCTCACCTGTTGAGGTGGCCGCTAAGGTTAATATCCCCCTGTTTATTGTCCATGGCAGTGTGGATCAGCGAGTGCCTTTAGAGCACGCTACGCGTTACTTAGCCGCATTGGATGAGCATGCGATTCCCTATGAATACATGGAGCTAGACGGCGCCGATCACTTTTCTGATACGCTGACGTTTGATCATCAGAAGAGGTTCTACACGCGTATGTTGAGTTACTTCGCTGAGGACTGTGGGCCAGGCGGCTTGTAATGCTTCCGTTGATGTCAAATTAAGCTAACGGCGTTCCTTTTAAAGGGCGCCGTTTTTTTTCGCCGGCCAAAAATTGAAGTGATTACGTCGCTAGCGTCGTGGCAACGCTATTTTTCCCTGCATATCTTCGCTACACTCTTCCCATGAAAGATCACTTCTTCAACATACCTTCTGCGCCAAATATCAAAGCGCCTCGATCGACACACCCTGCTGTTCGACGTCTGAAGCGAAAGACTAAGGCGCGCTCAGCCCACGGCAATAAGGTGTGGACGTCCACTCAAGTCCTCATTGATTTTCTTCAGGCGAATCCAATCCACAGCGATTTGCGTATTCTGGAACTTGGTGCAGGGTGGGGTGTGTTGTCGGCCTATTTAGCAAAGACCTTTCGCGCACAAGTAGTGGCCCTAGATCTTGATCCGGATGTGGTGGGTTATAGTGAGCTTGTTGCAAGCTTAAACGAGACTCAGTTCGATACGGTGACCATGGATTTTAGTGCGTTGACGGTAGAGCAGCTGGCGAATTTTGATCTCGTGATTGCCGCGGATGTTTGCTTTTGGGATCACATGCCCGAAGTGCTATCCGAGATACTCCTGCGCTGTGAAGAGGCCGAGGTGAGCCGAGTCATTTTTGCGGATCCGGGTCGTCCGCCATTTTACGAACTGGCGAGGTGGTGCCAAACTGAGTATGATGCTGCGGTATATCCTTGGCATGTTAGCCAGTCGGCATCACGCGGTTATATTCTAGATATTGATTAGAGGCAAAAAATGCGTTCTACAGTAATGATTAGTGCAGATGAAGCACTTAGCGGTCGAAGCGAAGCGATTAGCATCAATCCAACCAATGCCGTATTGGGTAGCTCAATGTTGGAAGCCCCCGATGGCGCAAAGGTTGTTTATCTTGGTATGGGTTGCTTCTGGGGTGCTGAGCGCGTTTTTTGGCAGCAGCCCGGAGTTATCAGTACAGCAGTAGGCTACGGTGGTGGTTTTACGCCCAACCCCACCTATGATGAAGTGTGTACAAGTCATACTGGTCATACTGAGTTGGTGAAGGTTATTTTTGACCCCCAGCAGACCTCTCTTGAGTCACTTCTGGCGTTATTCTGGGAGAAGCATGATCCTACTCAGGCGATGCGACAGGGTAACGATGTCGGCACCCAATATCGCTCGGCAATCTATGTGGAAGATGATGCTGACGCGGTACTGGCTAATAGTACCAAAGCAACATACCAACAGGCGCTTAATGAGAAAGGCCTCGGAGCTATTGCTACCGAAATCGCCGTTCAGGTGCCGTTCTACTTCGCCGAAGATTATCACCAGCAATATCTTCATAAAAACCCAGCGGGTTACTGTGGGATAGGTGGTACTGGTGTGGTTTGTCCAATTTAAGGAGCTCGAATGGGCGTATTCATCGTAAAGTTGCTCAGCTATATTCCCTTAGCTGTTTCCTATCGTTCGTTATCGCCGCTACTCAGCTTTTTGCTGTACCGAGTCTTTAAGTATCGCGTTAAGGTATCTCGAGAGAATCTTGCGCGTGTTTATCCGGAAAAAACGGCACAAGAGCGCGAAGTAATTCTTCGAGAGTATTATCAATTTCTTGGTGATATGTTTGTGGAAATACTCCGTTCACCTCACCTTAGCGCCGAAGATTTTTTAGCCCGTGTGAAGTGGGATAACCCTGAAGTTGTCAATGATCTTTGGGCGGAGGGTAAATCGATTGTAGGGGTGGCTCTACATCAATGTAATTGGGAATGGATGTTACATTCGGCCGCACTAACGCTAGACCCACCGTTAGAAATTATTTACAAACCATTACACAATAAAGCTTTTGATACCTACTTTCGTGAGACTCGAGCGCGCTTCGGCTCAACCCTAGTGCCGCACAAGAAGGCCGTACAGATTTTCCATTATCGCAAAGATCAGTTTTTTCTAATCCTCCTTGCGGATCAGGCACCTCTTAAAAAGCGCAAAAAAGTCTGGGCGAAAATGCTAGGTCAGGATACCGCTTTTCCGCTAGGCGCCGAGTTGTTCGCAATGAAGAATGATGCCGTTGTGGTCTATGGCTGGCCGCGAAGGGTGTCCCGAGGGCACTATCAAATTCGCCTCGAGATCTTAGCAGAGCCACCTTTTAAGAATGACGAAAACGAGATTTTAAAAGCGTATGCTAAGCGCGGTGGCGAGGCAATTATGGCTCAGCCTGAGACCTGGCTTTGGAGTAATCGTCGGTGGAGTTATTCTAAATCTGAGGACCCAACGCTTAGCAACGAAGAGGACCAGTAGTGTTAATGGATTTAGCCTAAAAGTTGATCCCGTGCTTCATTGATTTGTGCGGCTAAAAACTCATTACCACCGCGGTCCGGATGATATTTGGCCATCAACTCTCGGTGAGCGGACTTAATTTCTTCAGACGTTGCCCCTTCAGTTAATCCCAAAATTTTTAGTGCTTGGGGGCGGGTCATACTAGAAGATGAAGTCTGACTCCCACGCGTAGTATTTTCAGTCGACTTATTAATTGGATTGAAGCGTGTATATAATTGCCAGACGATTGGGATTAATGGTGAGGTAAGTGCTCCCATTACGTGAAGGCGACCGGTAGCCGCAGCAATAGCGCAAAGGCCCACTAACGCCCAAAGAATTCGGACGGTTAACCAGCGCGTCCGTTGTTCAATAGGTTGCTTAGAGAAACTAGAACGAAGCAAGTAGCCCGTAACGGCTAAGAAAACGATGATAATAATTGCAGGCATAATCAATCCATCAATAGTTGATTCTGTAAGTATACTCATCTCCAAGGAGAGTACCCCATGAATTTATTGATTATTTTGGTTGTTCTGTTCGCATCATTGGCACTGTTTGTCACTATCGCTAAGGGCACGAAACCACCAAGCGAAAAATTTGTAGCGAAGATACGGCCATTTCTATATCCGCTAATTATGTTGTCACTGGTTATTGCACTACTCAGTCATTGGATGAAGTAATGAAGCATCAAGTTCAAGTTATTAAAAACGCAGATCAACCTGCATTTGCGGTGTTAAACTGGGAAGATTATCAACAACTGCTGCAGCTTGCTGGGATTAGTGAGCAAAAGCACCCGACAGAGAGCGAGGCAGTGAAGCCAGCGATCAGCGCTGAGACCTTACGAGCCATTCGTGAGTCGAAGGGTTTAAGTGTTTCGGTGCTTGCCAGAGAGGCGGGTATTAGCCCTAGCTACTATGAAATGATAGAAACCGGTCGTCGTTTGGCCTCGGAAGCCAATCGCAGAGCGATCGCGAGGGGGCTTAAATGTTCAGTCGAAGATATTATTTTTAGTGAAACAACTTAAGGATAACGTGTTGCCATGAAGATTGTCTTAACCGGTGCACCGGGTAGCGGCAAAACAACGTTGATTAAAGCACTTGGTGGCTTAGGTGAACAGACAGTTCCTGAAGCCGCTATTGATGTGATTCAGGCGTTAGTCAAAGAAATGGGTCTTAGCGAGCAGGATGAGTGGCGTCGTGGCGATCCACTGGGTTTTCAGCAGCGAATCTATCGTCATCAGACGGAGCTTGAAGCCATACTGGATCCTAGCCGACGCAGCTTTTTAGACCGAGGAACCTTGGACGGATTGGCTTACCTTGAAATGTTCAAGACCCATGCCCCAGACAGCTTTAAGGTCCAGCTAGCGGCTCATCACTACGATCACATTTTTTTCATCGAACCATTGAATCTTGATGACTTAGACTTGCGCCAAGAATCAGGTCGCAATGATTCAATCGAAGAGGCGGCTAAGCTGGTTGAGCTGCTTCAGGCAGTTTACCTTAAGAACGGCTATACCATTCATCGGATTCCCCCACTGTCGGTCGCAGAGAGGGTTCGGTATGTGCTCGATCTCGCAAATACTTTGGAGCGCGAGACGGCGTCGAGATGACGCCGTTGCCATATTTGATAGGATAACGTCAGTCGTTTAAGTAGCCATGCTGAATCATCTCTGAACCGTCAATCAACTCTCAGTCAGCCATCATTCAGGCAGTACTCAATCATGTTTCACGCGCCTCGAGTAAAGCGATTAGGCTTCGTAATGGAGAGGCTGGTGACTACACCAATCGGACCAACTTCCAGCATAAAGCGAATCGTCGTCATAACCGAGTTGTGCCAATACCAGCAAATTTACGCAGGCGGTAACGCCTGAGCCGCAGTAGTGAGTTCGCTGCTTATTCTTGCTAACGAGAGGTTCCCATATCAACCTGAGTTGCTCCTCGGATTTCAGGTACCCGCTGTCAAAATTATCGGTGAAGGGTTGGTTCATGGCACCGGGAATATGACCGGCGATAGGGTCTAGCGGCTCGATTTTCCCAAGGTAACGCTCATTGGCTCGCGCGTCGATAAGCATCCCAGCGGTATCTAGCTGTTTGAAATTGATGGTCTTGAACGGCTGTGGCTGGGGAATATCTGACGTGTCATACTCTAACGCTTCGGTAGCGATTGCCCCGCCCGCCGCTTGCCATGCTGAAAACCCACCGTTTAATACGTAAGCCTCGTAACCCGACTGTCGAAGCATCCAGCAGGCCCTTGCTGCAAACGCGGCGTTATGGTCGTCGTAGCACACAATCACATCATTCGTGTTAATGCCCCAGTGGCTGAGTGTTGCCCACCAAGTACTAACAGGTGGTAGCGGATGTCGTCCCATGGGATGACGGCCCTCTTGATTGGTCATAATTGGGCCCGATAAGTCATCGTTGAGGTGGGCGTATACGGCGCCCGGGATATGGCCAGCTAGAAAGGCACTGTGGCCGGCGGCATCGTCCTTTGACTGCAGCTCAAAGCGGCAATCAATGAAGCGAGTGTTAGTTGGGACCTCTGAACGAGTTATAAATGGACGACTTTTGATCATTAGTAGCTCTCCTGACTCATGAATCTAAATTAATTGTTCTAAGCTATTGAAGCAATGGGAATTTCTCGTATAATGGCGCCCTTGTTATGGTCCTATCGGTCCTCTCGCAATGAGCAACTGTAAACCCCGCCAGGCCCGGAAGGGAGCAACGGTAGCAGTGACCTCATGTGCCGGGATGCGGCTGATAGGGCCACCCAATTTTCTTTCGCCTGTCGGCAAAAAATAACTCCCTCAATCGGATTCATCGGTATTCAGACTACCCTTTTGGTGGTTATAATGGATTGATTCGTCAGTTCGTTCAGGAAGGCCCATGTCATACCAAGTTCTCGCGCGAAAATACCGCCCAGCTAATTTCCATGAAACCGTGGGGCAGGAGCATGTATTGCGGGCGTTAATTAATGCGCTCGACAACAATCGACTTCACCATGCCTATTTGTTTACTGGAACGCGTGGTGTTGGTAAGACAACGATTGCTCGTATTCTGGCCAAGTGCCTTAACTGTGAGCAAGGCGTGAGTTCTAAACCCTGTGGTGAATGTAATGCCTGCCTAGATATTGCGGCGGGTCGTTTCATTGATTTAATTGAAGTCGATGCGGCGAGTCGAACAAAGGTAGAGGACACGCGTGAACTCCTCGACAATATCCAATATGCGCCCACAGCAGGCCGTTTTAAGGTGTACCTAATTGATGAGGTACACATGCTGTCGAATCACAGTTTCAACGCACTGTTGAAAACGCTTGAAGAACCACCGCCGCATGTGAAATTTCTACTGGCGACTACGGATCCCCAAAAGTTACCGATTACCGTGTTATCACGCTGTCTGCAGTTATCACTGAAGAATATGACTCCCGAGCGTATCGTGAGTCATTTGCAAACGGTGCTAGCTAGTGAAGCGTTAGGTTTTGAAGACGAGGCACTTTGGTCCATTGCTCAAGCGGCAGATGGGAGCATGCGCGATGCACTCTCACTCACTGATCAAGCGATTGCTTTCGGTGATGGTAGCGTGCAAAGTGCCGACGTCAATACGATGCTTGGTACGATCGATCGCGGTGTGGTCCAGCAGTTGTTGGAATTGCTGATTGATGGTGAGCGCAAAGCACTAATGACTTTTGTTGCGCAGCTAGCAGAGCAGGCTCCTGATTTTTCTCGGCTACTCAGTGATTTAAGCCTTGCGCTTCATAAACTAGCAATGCTTCAAGTAGTGCCAGATTATCCAATTCCGGTCGCCATGGACGCTAAGGCACTGGGCGAGCTCGCGAAGCGAGTTACTGCGGAAAATGTCCAGCTTTTTTATCAGATTGGGGTGCAATCATTAGCTGAATTGAAGCGCTCTCCGGATGAGATGGTCGGCTTCGAAATGGTACTACTTAGAATGCTGGCCTTCCGACCGCAGGGGGTGATCGATATTGAGCATGCTCCCGACGCAGAGACGGCGCCGCCGCCAAAAAAGACGCTACCCCAGTCGGATGACGTAGCATCGACTGGGGCGAAAGCTGAGGTCGAAAACACGACAGGCGCTACTGACTCATCCGAAGCAGCGCAAAGCGAGTCGACACGCTCGGCTCAAGAATTAGTGACTTCAAGCGAATTGATGCCGTCTGCGGTGACCGAGCCCGATCCATCAACAGTGATGGAACCGCCACCGTGGGATACCGATTCTTCTCCTTCGCGAGCCATGCACTCCGCCCAGGGGATTCGCGAAGCTTCAACACCGCTAACAGGAAGCACTAGCGAGTCTAGAGCGTTGACGAATTCAACACCGGCTGACGTCAACGAAGAAGGTGATATCGAGACGCCGCCAGAACCTACTGTTGCAACCTTTAATAGCGGAGCCGAAGTTGATAATTTAGCGTCGATGAACGCTGGAAAAGATGATTCGGTGTCGTCTACCGCTCCGGTTGCTTCCGCATCGTCAACTCATCCCGTTAGTCAGGTCGATGACCAAAGCGAATCGGTCTTAACTACTAATGAGTCTTCGCCGTTGCATAGTTTGAGTTCGCTGACTCAGGAGCGTTTTCCCGAGTTTGCATTACGATTAAGAATGACAGGGCCAGCAGGAAGCGCGCTTCATCAGATGTCGCTCCAGAGTATTGAGGGTAATCAGCTAAACTTAGTTATGGATAGCGCGCAGTCGATGCTTCTTAAAGCGCGACAACAGGAACAACTTACCGAGGCATTTTCAGTGGCTCTCGGTGAAGCGGTAATACTTAATATTGCAGAAGGTGACCCAGGAGTACTCACTGCGTCGTTGCGTCGGTTAGAAATTGATACTCGGCGCAGAGAACGGGCTATTGCCCAGCTGAATAGTGATCCAGTCATACAGTTTTTGAATCAAGAGATCGGTGCGAAGGTTTTGCCACACACTGTTGTGTCACTTGCGCCAGAGGAGTATTAAATGAGTTTCGGTGATATGAGCGGCCTGATGAAACAGGCCAAAGAAATGCAAAAGAAAATGGCAGACATGCAAGAGCAAGCTGCTAAGGCTAAGGTCACAGGCGAGGCCGGCGCAGGGATGGTTAAGGTAACGATGACAGGCCGTCACGATGTTAGCGACGTAGAAATTGATCCGTCGTTACTCAGCGAAGATAAAGAGCTGTTGGAAGATCTACTCGCCGCGGCAGTTAACGATGCGGTGAGACGAGTTGAAGCGGCTAACCAAGAAGCGATGAAATCGTTGACGGGTGGTATGCCACTTCCTGACGGTTTTAAAATGCCCTTTTAAGGTAACTTGCGCCGATGAATTTTAGCCCGTTAATTACTCAGTTAATCGACAGTCTCAAAGTGCTTCCAGGAGTTGGGCCGAAAACGGCCCAGCGGATGGCTTTACACCTTTTAGAACGCAACCCAGAGGGCGCCAAGCAGTTGGCGAATTCGGTTGAACTTGCGGTCGAAAAAGTAGGGCGCTGTCCACGTTGCCGTAACCTAACTGAGGAACCATTGTGTGGAATTTGCCGAAGCCCGCGCAGAGATCCAAGTATTCTGTGCGTAGTAGAGTCACCCACCGATGTGATGGCTATCGAGATGTCAGGTGGCTATTCTGGGCGATACTTCGTCCTAATGGGCCATCTCTCGCCCATTGATGGCATTGGCCCTCAGGATATTGGTATTGACGAGTTAGAAGTACTCCTATCAGAGGGTGAGGTAAAAGAACTTATTCTGGCTACCAACCCAACGGTAGAAGGTGAGGCGACCGCACACTTCGTGGCCGAAAAAGCTAAGCAGTACCAGGTGGTAACAAGTCGCATTGCACATGGAGTCCCGCTTGGTGGTGAACTCGAGTTTGTGGATGGTGGCACACTCACACACGCCTTTAGTGGGCGCAAGGTAATGAATTAATGGCGGCATCAAATTGGATCGAAACGAATGACACACTGGCGGTTCTTTGCGAGCGCCTCGGAGCTCAAGATTGGCTAGTGTTGGATACCGAGTTCGAGCGACGAACGACGTTTTTTCCTAAGGCAGGCCTAATTCAAATTGGCACCGTGGACGATGTTTGGCTAATCGACGCGTTAGCAATCAGCGACTGGAAACCATTGGTCGAGTTGATGGAAACCACCGCCATTGTGATGCATTCCTGTAGTGAGGACTTAGAGGTCCTGCGGCATCTATGTGGTGCGATACCAAAGCGTATTTTTGATACCCAGGTGGCGGCGGCTTTATGTGGTTTGCGCTCGGGTATTGGTTTTGCCGAACTGGCTGAGCATCTGTTTAATGTCAAACTTGATAAGGGCGAAACACGAAGCAATTGGCTACAGAGGCCGCTGCGAGATTCGCAGCTGCGCTATGCTGAAGACGATGTGGTCTGGCTTGCCAAGGCATTTCCAGCGCTGATGCTGCGCCTAGAAGAGCGCGTAGATTGGGTTTGGGAAGAGGGTGACTTTACCATTGCGAGCTCGAATGCCAATGACCACCTTGGTTACTATTTTGATCGTCTCACGAAAGTGGCTGACCGCGATCCGCTCACTCAGCATGTTGCTAAAGCGCTAAGTGACTGGCGTGAGCAGCAAGCGCGGGACCGAGATATGCCCCGTAATCGAGTGCTTGCGGAGGCCTCGTTGGTGCAGTTAGCGATTCAACAGCCGCAGCATGCGGCGGCAATGGCTGATATTGTCGACCTTTCACCGGGACAGATAAAGCGCTATGCCGAAACATGGATTGGGCTCATCAATGAGGTCGTCGCTTCCGAGCCCACTGAAGCGTTGATGCCGCGCCTGCTCACGAAGTCGCAAACCAAACAGTATAAACTGTTTATGAAGATGGTCGACAAAGAGGCTAATGAACTGGAAATACCTCGTGAGATGCTGGCCTCGAAGAAGGTAGGCCAAGCCTTCGTTCGTACCAACAGCTTCCAGCAGTCACCAGCCCTCCCGAAGTGGAGAACCCCCTATTTAGAACGTGCCCAACAGCGTTTTCACGAAAAGAGAGCAGAGTCAGAAATATGAAACAACCTTGTATTGTGTCGGTATATCGGTCCGCTAGCGAGGACGGTATGTACCTTATCGTGGAGAAGGCTCAGGGTCTTAAAAAGGTTCCTGAACCACTGCTAAATCGGTTTGGCCCAGCCAAAGAAAGCATGGCGTTTCTATTAACGGAAACCAAAAAACTGGCTCGCTTCGATGCAAAGCAAGTACTCGATGCCATTCGTGACAATGGATTCTTCTTGCAGTTACCACCGCCGCGCGATGACGAAATGGCGGAAATCGCACTTAAGAACTCAAAGCTGCAGCGATGAGCGCTCTTAATCGTGCCTTTTGGGAGACAACGCCGCTTTCCGAGATGACTAAAGAGCAGTGGGAGTCATTATGCGATGGCTGTGGTAAGTGTTGCCTACAGAAGTTTATCGATGACGAGACAGATGAATTGGTTTATACCAATATTGCTTGCCAGTTACTTGACCCATCCAGTTGTCAGTGCTCTGATTACGATCAACGTAAACAGCGCGTTCCCGATTGCACCCAACTTACCGTAGCCGATATAGATCAGTTTGATTGGCTTCCAGTTACCTGCAGTTATCGATTAGTTGCAATGGGACTGCCACTCCCCGAGTGGCATCATTTGCTAACTGGAGATCGGACTTCTATTCTTACGGCTGGAATGACGGTGGCTAATCGAAGTGTTTCGGAGCTGGATGTTAATGAAGATGAGATCGAGGCACATATTATTCAATGGGTAAATTGAGATGATTGATAGTTATTTATTCGCCTGGGGCGCTTGGATCCTTGGTGGTGCGGTTTGTTTGGTGGTTTGGGCTCGCATGCTAAATCGTCTTCCTGAGTGGCTTTTTTACACTATTTGGTGGGCAACCTTAGGGGCACTATTTGTACCCGTAGCCGAGTCAGCGGGTTCTAATTTGTTGGCTCCAGCCATTTTCTCCGCAGTTTTTGATCTTCTCAATGGTGTTGATGGTGGCTTCATGAGGGCAGGTCGGTTCATAGTGAGCGCTGCAATAGCAGGGGCGATCATTGGTGTGCTGCTGTCAATCTTCCGTACAAGAAAGCGCCTTGATAATGTAGGGAGCTGATAACAATGCTCATTAACTTTACAACGAGTGGAGTTATTGTTTTGTCGATTGCTGTGCTGTGGGTAGGACAGCAGGCGATTAGTCGAATTGAGGCGTTGGCTCGTTGGCAAATTCCACCGGCGGTACTTGGTGGATTACTGTGTAGCGCTGTTTTATCTCTCATATCAGTGACTGCGGGTGTTGAATTTCAGTTCGATCTCACTCTCCGAGCAACGTTACTGTTGGTCTTTTTCGCGAGTGTTGGACTATGCGCTAAATTTAGTGACATTGTCCTGGGTGGATCGCTGCTTCTTAAATTAGCCTTAGCCACGGTATTGCTCCTCTTTCTTCAAAATCTATTCGCGGTGTTGTTAACGCTGCAGTTCGATCTCGAGCCAATTTACGGTTTAATGGCGGGCAGTATTTCTCTTGCGGGAGGCCATGGGACTGCTATATCTTGGGGGGAGTATTTTACTCAACAGGGTTTTGCCGGCGCTTCAGATCTAGGGCTTGCCTACGCAACCATGGGGCTTATCGCGGGAGGCTTGGTAGGCGGCCCACTAGGGCAGGTCCTAATCCGCTTTGCGCGAAAACGTTCGATGAACAAGGAAAAGATTGAGAAGTTACCAAAACGAGGCCCACTAGCGATTGAAATGACCACCACAGGTGTTATCAATGCGGTGCTCTTGTTCGCAATCTGTACCGGATTTGGTGGTGTATTGAACGAGCTAATGTCTTCCCGAGGACTATTACTTCCTGGTTTTGTAACCGCTATGTTAGTGGGTGTTTTTGTTGGTAACTATGCCCGTAGTCGAGATTATCAAGTATGCTTTGGTATTGTCGCGGTGATTGGAGATGTCTGCCTCAATTTATTTTTGGCGATGAGCCTAATGACCATGGATCTCGTAGCAATTTGGGCTCAAATTGGACAGATCGTCATGGTGATGACCGGGCAAATCCTCATCGTTGTGGGCATTGCCGTGTTTGTTGTCTTCCCGCTAGCGGGAAGAAATTATAATGCAGCCGTCTGCGGTGCTGGTTTCGCAGGCATTGGCCTAGGTGCTACCCCTGTCGGCGTTGCGAATATGCATTCTGTGACCGAACGTTACGGACCGGCCCCACAAGCTTTTATTGTGATTCCTTTAATCGGGGCAGGGCTTCTGGATTTGACCAATGCTTCAATGATTAAACTTTGGTTAATATGGCTGGGGTATTAGTTGATCGGGCTGGATTGCCAAGGTGTCGACGCTGCAATCTCCGTGAGGTGGCGTGTTTCTGCCGTTCAATACGATCACTACACCTGCCGTTCGAAGTCCATCTGCTAGCGCATCCACTAGAACTTAAACGCCCTTCATCCAGTGTCTTGTTTCTTCAGTTAGACAGTCAGGTAAAGCTTCATACCTACCAGCGTACTCAATTACTCACTCCCGAGATCGGTGACGTTTTGCTTTACCCAAAGACCAACGACCCTTTGCCGGTCGATACGGATACGAACCCCTCTAAAGACACCAATATCCGGCGCCTTTGGCTTTTGGATGGGACCTGGCAGGAGACGACTAAAATGTTAGCAAATCAGCCGCTCTTGGCGAGACTACCGCGTCTTAGCATAGCCTGTCGCTCAAGCCGATATCCGTTTCGAAAAAATCAGCGAATGGGTGGATTGAGCACTGCTGAAGCCCTATTGGCCAGTGTTGATGATAGCTATAGTCAGCACCGAGAGAGTTATTATGATGAATACTTGGCTCACGCAGTAGCGAGTATGAACGGACATGCCCCATGTTAAAGCAGATAGATCCTGTTAGTTTTCCGCTGGTAAAGCAGTTTTATAAAGTCACTCGTTACGGCGGATCGCCTGGGCGTCTAGAGACGGTGTGGGGTTGGTATGAGCGTGCGCAGCTCATCGCGTGTGTTCGTATTGAACCCAAGGATGGTGTTCATTTTCTTCGGGCCATGGTGGTTCATCCTGATTTTCGCGGATCAGGTATTGGGACCAAATTTCTAACTGCGGTCGTGGAGCAGTACCGTAACGACGAGATCTATTGTTTTCCCTTTAGCCACTTAGAAGCGTTCTATCGGGCTGGGGGTTTTATGCTGGCTAACCATCAAGGTCCAGACTGGTTTCAGCAGCAATATCAGCGCTTGAGTCAGCAACGTAATGTCATAGCGATGGTACGAATCACGTCAAAGGACTAAAAGCTGTCGCCTGCGGACACGGCATAGTGAACCGTAGCGCGTAAACTAACGAATGCGTTATTTATAAACCTGATGTGTTTAGGAGAAAGTTTGTGAAATTTACGGGTACCGATCGATATGTTTCAACGAGTGAACTGAGTTTAGCGGTTAATGCCGCTGTCACACTCCAACGTCCGCTGTTAATTAAAGGCGAGCCGGGTACCGGTAAAACTATGCTGGCCGAAGAAGTGGCTGAATCGTTGGGGCTCCGACTTATTCAGTGGCATATTAAGTCAACGACAAAGGCTCAGCAGGGACTGTATGAGTACGACGCGGTTTCGCGACTTAGAGACTCTCAGCTTGGCGATGACCGAGTTCACGATATCAAGAACTACATTAAAAAGGGCAAACTTTGGGAAGCCTTTGAGAGCGAAGAAACGGTAGTGTTATTAATTGACGAGGTTGATAAAGCCGATATCGAGTTCCCTAATGATCTTTTGGTAGAGATTGATAAGATGGAATTCTTTGTCTATGAAACTGGCGAGACCATTAAAGCTAAGAAACGTCCTATTGTAATCATCACATCTAATAATGAGAAAGAGCTGCCTGATGCATTCCTTCGTCGCTGCTTCTTTCACTTTATTAACTTTCCAAGTCAAGAAACGATGCAGCAAATCGTAGATGTCCACTTTCCTGAACTCAAGAAGGATCTAGTCAACGAAGCTCTCGAAGCCTTCTTTGATCTTCGCAACGTACCCGGGTTGAAGAAGAAACCGTCAACCTCCGAATTGATTGACTGGTTGAAATTGTTGTTGGCCGACGACGTCTCCGCTGATGCGCTCGTTAATAAACAAGGCAGTTCAGCAATTCCTCCCTTGCATGGGGCGTTGGTGAAAAATGAGCAAGACGTTCAGTTATTGGAGCGTCTGGCGTTTATGGCGCGTCGTGAGCGCCTGTAAATGCTACTTAAGTTTTTCTACACACTCCGTAAGGTAGGGGTTCCGGTTACGCCAAAGGAACACCTTGTGTTGTTAGAGGCCATGTCCAAAAACCTCGTCTTTGCCAATGTCGAAGAGTTTTACCAATTGGCTCGCCTTTGTCTGGTGAAAGATGAGAAGTACTACGACAAGTTCGATCGTGCTTTTGGTGTTCACTTCGAGGAGCTTGAGTCACTTGATGACTTTATCGAAGCGTTAATCCCGGATGAGTGGCTTCGCCAAGAATTTATGAAGAGTCTTAGCGAAGAAGAGAAGGCCGCCATTGAAAGCCTTGGCGGTCTCGAGGAACTCATCGAAGCCTTCAAGAAGCGGCTCGAAGAACAGAAGGAACGTCACGAAGGTGGCAACAAATGGGTCGGAACGGGCGGCACTTCACCGTTTGGGCACGGTGGCTTCCACCCTGAGGGGATTCGTGTTGGCGGCCAAGGTGGGCAACGCAAGGCCGTAAAGGTGTGGGACCAGCGGCAGTATCGGAATTACGATGACGATGTCCAATTGGGCACCCGAAATATTAAAGTCGCGCTTAAACGCCTGCGCAAATTCGCCCGCACCGGTGCTGCCGACCAACTGGATATCGATGATACGATTCGCAAAACGGCTAATAATGCTGGGTACTTAGACATTACCATGGTGCCCGAAAAGCATAATGCCGTGAAAGTGCTATTGTTTTTAGACGTAGGCGGCTCCATGGACTCCTATGTGCGCACCGTAGAGGAGCTATTCTCCGCGGCCAAAACTGAGTTTAAGCACTTGGAGTACTTTTACTTTCACAACTTTATCTATGATCATGTCTGGAAAAATAACCTTCGCCGAGCCGAACAGAGTCAGCCGCTTTCTGAGGTGCTTAATAAGTATGGCTCGGACTACAAGGTTATTTTCGTGGGCGATGCTGCGATGGCGCCGTATGAGATTGTATCGCCCGGTGGGAGCGTAGAGTACTGGAATCAGGAATCTGGTGAGGCATGGATGCGGCGAGTTAAGGCGACATTCTCTAAATTAGTCTGGCTGAATCCCACACCGGAGAAATATTGGGTGCACACGCAGTCGATTTCCATGGTGAAAGAGTTAGTGGAAGATGATATGTATCCGCTGACTATTGACGGTTTAGCGAGGGCCATGCAAAACCTTGTAAAGTGAGTGCTTAAGTTAGGTATTTCGTGCAGTGTTATGAACTATGAAGTTAGTGCTAAACTCTGTACACTTTGTTGACGTTACTGTGATAAAACGTTGCTTTAGCAACAAATAAACTAAAAATAGGTAATTTTCATGACAGATGTAGGACGCCAGGGACGATTAAATCACGGCTTACCGGCCGAGGTTGATGTAGCAGCTTTCGATAATATCAATTCGGTCTATCGAGAGGCTGTGTCAGAATATAATAGCAACACGGCCTTTTCTTCAATGGGGCGTGAGGTTTCTTTCGGGGAATTGGATCAGTTATCCGGGGCATTTGCTTCGTGGATTCAAAACCACACCAATCTTCAGCCAGGCGATCGAATCGCGCTTCAGCTGCCTAATATTCTTCAGTATCCTATTGCCATGTTTGGTGCAATTCGTGCCGGCTTAGTTGTAGTAAATACTAACCCGCTCTATACGGCCCGAGAGATGAAGCACCAGTTTACTGACTCGAATGCCAAGGCGATTGTTATTTTAGCCAACATGGCATCGTTGTTAGACGAAGTCATTGCTGATACCAATATCGAACAGGTAATTGTGACTGAAATTGGCGATATGCTGTCTCCGGTGAAACGTGTCCTCGTTAATACCGTGGTAAAACATGTTAAGAAAATGGTTCCTGCTTACCAGCTGCCGAACGCGCTTAAATTCCGCGATATTTTGGCGAAAGGTGCTCAGAAACCCATGCAGGAACAATCACCCAAGGCCGATGATATTGCCGTACTGCAATACACTGGTGGGACCACCGGTGTAGCGAAGGGTGCGATGTTAACGCATGGCAATATTGTGGCTAACATGATGCAAACTGCACCTCAGATGGAAGCCACTGGGATGGTGCCCGGTAAAGAGATTCTCATCGCACCGCTGCCGCTGTATCATATTTACGCCTTTACCATTCATTGCATGGTTGGGTTTCAGCGCGGCTGCCACACGGTCCTTATCGCCAATCCTCGTGACATTCCAGGGTTTGTGAAAGAGCTTAAATCCCACAAATTCTCTACCTTCATTGGTTTAAACACCCTGTTCATTGGCCTAATGAACAACCCAGACTTCGCGAAATTAGATTTCTCGCCGCTCAAACTGACGATGTCAGGTGGTATGGCGCTTTCTCGTTCGGTTGCTGAAGCTTGGGAAAAAATGACCGGTTGTACGGTTTCTGAAGGTTACGGCATGACCGAAACTTCTCCTGTGGCCTGTGCTAACCCGCCAAAAGCTGAACAGCTTGGGACGGTAGGCTTACCGGTTCCAAATACTGAAGTGAAGACCATTGATGAAGAGGGTAACAACCTTCCCATCGGTGAAGTCGGTGAGTTATGCATTAAAGGTCCTCAGGTTATGAAGGGCTACTGGCAGCGCGAAGACGCGACGGCCGAAGTGCTGGATGCTGAAGGTTGGCTACGTACCGGTGATATGGCTGTTATTCAGGAAGATGGCTTCGTAAAGCTGGTCGACCGTAAGAAGGACATGATCATTGTTTCCGGCTTCAACGTTTTCCCGAATGAGTTGGAAGATGTATTGATGGCTCATGACAAAGTGGTAGAGTGTGCCGCGGTGGGTCTTCCCGACGAAACTAGCGGTGAAGTGATTAAGATCTTCGTGGTCTCGAGTGATGCGTCGCTGACATCCGATGATGTTCGTCAATTCATGCGTAAGAACCTAACTGCGTACAAAGTTCCTAAGTTTGTTGAATTCCGCGATGAACTGCCGAAAACTAACGTAGGTAAAGTACTGCGTCGTGAACTTCGCGACGAAGCGGTAGGCGAGAAATAGACCTATCACATACAGTAAGAATTTGGATTAGCTAAGCACTTAATCCATGAGAAAGGCGTCACTTCACAGTGGCGCCTTTTTTTATGGATGACGCTTTGGCTTGAAGCAATACTCGGTGATACCAAAGCCCCCTACGCTGATTATTTTGCTATGATACCGCCATCTAATGAGAGTATTTACATGCAAGACTTTTCCCAGTGGCTACGCGAAGACGTCGTCAAGTATCGTTCCTTGACGAATAAAATTAAGAATCTTCAGCGCAAAAAGAAGCCCGCTGAACGTCTATCCGCTGAGCGCAGTGAATTAGTCGCTTCCGCACCAGCGCGACTTGAGCAAAAGTTAGCGGTAATACCGAAACCACACTTTGATGACGCGCTGCCAATTAGTGAAAAGCGCGCACAGATAGCAGAGCTTATTCGCGATAACCAAGTCGTGGTTGTGGCAGGTGAAACGGGTTCAGGTAAAACTACTCAGTTACCTAAAATTTGCTTATCGCTAGGCCTAGGGGCGCGTGGACTTATTGGACATACCCAGCCGCGTCGTCTCGCCGCAAGCTCGGTGGCAACTCGAATTGCTGAGGAGCTAGGCCAAACGCTGGGCGAGAGCGTTGGTTATCAAGTTCGCTTCAATGATCAGAGTGGCGCCAATACGGCGATTAAGCTGATGACTGATGGGATATTGCTCGCCGAGATGGCCAGAGACAGATGGTTATCGCGCTATGATGTCATCATTATTGATGAGGCTCACGAGCGGAGTCTTAATATCGATTTTTTGCTTGGATACCTTAAGCAGCTGCTACCCAAGCGCCCAGACTTGAAGGTGGTCATTACCTCAGCGACCATTGATGTAGAACGATTCAGTGAGCATTTTAATGGTGCTCCAGTTATTGAGGTATCAGGTCGAAGCTTTCCAGTTGATATCGAATACCGGCCGCTAATTGGCGATGAGAGCGATGCCGATCTCAGCCTCTACGATGGTATCTGCGAAGCGGTAGAACATATTATTGATCTAGAAAAGCGGGGCGAGTCACCGGCGAAGGGTGATGTGCTCGTTTTCTTGCCGGGTGAACGCGAAATTCGTGAAACCCACAAGCAACTTAAGGCTCGGCAGTTCGCCCATACCGAAGTGCTGCCACTCTATGCACGTCTTTCCAGCGCCGAACAAAACAAAGTTTTCGCGCCGCATCGTGGCAGGCGAATCGTACTGGCTACCAACGTCGCCGAAACCTCCTTAACGGTTCCGGGTATTGGCTATGTGATTGATCCGGGGCTTGCACGCCTGAGTCGCTATAGTTATCGGTCCAAGGTTCAGCGCCTTCCCATAGAAGCGGTATCTCAGGCTAGCGCTAATCAACGCGCAGGTCGATGCGGACGACTTTCCCATGGATTGTGCATTCGCCTCTACAGTGAAGAGGACTTTGCCGGTAGGGTGGCGTTCACGGAACCTGAGATTATGCGCAGTAATCTCTCGGCCGTCATCCTACAAATGTTAAACCTGAAGCTGGGCGATATTAAGCAGTTTCCCTTTGTGAACGCGCCAGATAATCGTTTTATTAATGACGGCTTTAAACGCCTAGAAGAAATTGCCGCGGTCTCTTCGACAGGAGAAATGACTGACTTAGGAAGAAAGCTCTCGAAGCTCCCTATTGATCCACATTTAGCGCGAATGCTATTCACCGCCCAGCAAAAGAATGCGCTGCGTGAAGTGCTAATTATCGTGAGTGCGATAGCCGCCCAAGATCCCCGTGAGCGACCAGCTGATAAAAAGGCCCAAGCTGATCAAAAACACGCTCAGTGGAATCACGAGAATTCGGATTTTATGGCCTATGTGAACCTTTGGGATAGCTATCAAGAGTGGGCGGAGGATCTCAGTCAAAGTCAGCTACGTAAACGCTGTAAACAGGAGTATTTATCCTATATCCGCATGCGCGAATGGCGCGATCTCTATACCCAAATTTGGCGAGTATGCGCGGAAATGGGGTGGAAGAAGAACCATGATGCCGCTAACTATGACGCTATTCATGTGGCGCTGGCCTCCGGTTTGCTCGGTCAGGTTGCAATGCGTGATGGTAAGGATGAGTATTTAGGCGCCCGTCAACGCCGCTTTGTTATTTTCCCAGGCTCGTCAATGCGGAAAAAGAAACCGAACTGGATTCTCAGTGGTCAGCTCCTAGAAACATCGCAGGTGTTCGCCCACCAGGTGGCAATGATTGAGCCGGAATGGTTACTCGCGGTGGCTAGACACTTGGTTAAGTACCACTATTCAGAACCCTATTATTCTGCGAAACAGGGCAGAGTCATGGCGTTCGAGCGAGTGACACTCTATGGCTTGAACTTAGTGGAGCAGAAACGGGTAGGCTACGGCGATAAAGACCCTGTGGTAGCGCGGGAACTATTTATCCGCGGCTGCCTTGTTGATGGCGAGTATCGAGCGAAAGCGAAGTTCTATCAACACAATAGCGCGCTTCGTAAACAGATTGAGTCCGCCGAGGAAAAGACGCGTCGTAGAGATTTACTGGTTGATGAAGAGGCGATTTTCCAATTTTATAATGACCGGATACCCGCGGAAATTTGCGATCTAGTTAGCTTCGAAACGTGGCGAAAGGACTCGGAAGCAGCACAACCTAAACTGCTGTTTATGAGTCAAAGTCATCTCGCGCAGCGCGATGTGGCCGTTGACGGAGCTCAGTTTCCCACCCATATTCATTTGGCTGGTGCCGAGTTTAAATTGCGCTATCGTTTTGAACCCGGACACGCAGCCGACGGTGTCAGCGTGGTCATTCCGCTACAGTTCCTTGAACTGGTTCAAGCGGCAGAGCTTGAGTGGTTGGTACCGGGCTTACTTCGCGATAAGTGTATTGCGTTAGTGAAAGCGCTGCCGAAGGCAAAGCGTAAATCATTTGTACCCGTCCCCGATTTTGTTGATAGGGTGATGCCGAGGCTTCGCAACGGAACTCGTTCACTGACTCAGGCTTTGTCTGACGAATTATCCTATGTCAGTAATGTTCGCTTTGAGCCTAGCGACTGGCAGGAGGGCGCGTTAGATGACTTCTATCGTTTGAATATTGTGGTGGTGGACGAACGAAAGAAGCGCTTGGCGATGGGGCGAAACCTCAATCAGCTACGACAGCAGCTGAAAGCGAAGATTCAAGCCGCGCTGGCGGCGGCTCAGAATGATGAGATCGATACGGTAGAGTCTATCGTTGAATGGAACTTCGGGGATCTGCCGCGCGAGCGGATGATTGCCAAGTCAGGCGTTAAAATTACGGCTTACCCAGCGCTAGTAGACGACGGCGAATCGACTTCGCTACAGTTATTCGATCGCCGTGAGGAAGCCCAACTTAGAGGAGTCCGTGGCTTAGCTCGATTAGTCCTCTTGCAGCTTCCGACTCAGGCAAGAGATATTCGTAAGGAAGTATTCCGAGACAACAGGATTAAACTCGCATTGGCGGCAATTTGCCCTAGAGACCAGCTGATCGAAGATCTGTTGATGGTGGCAGCACGAGAGGTTTTTAAGCTTCAAGAATGGCCTGCCGATCAAGCGGCTTTTAACCAGCGAGTTAACGCTCATCGAGGTGAGTTTTTACTCTACTGTCGCGAACTGGCCAATTTCTTAACCAAACTATTAACCGACTACGCCGAATTAAGAGGGGTGTTACGGAAAACCAATAGCCTGGCACTTACCTTCGCCGTAGGAGACGTCAAGAATCAGTGGGCGGAACTTTTCGGCCCGGGCTTCCTTTGGCGTACCCCTAGAAAGTGGTTAGACCAATATCCACGTTATTTGCAGGCTAGTTTCAAGCGGCTTGAACAGGTTCAGGGAAAGGTTCAGAAGGATCGGTTAGCAATTGGCATGATCGATGCCTATTTACCGGACGTAATTAACAAATTGAAAGCGGAAGAGGGTCTTATGTGGGAATCCGAAGCTGCATTGGTAGATTTTCGCTTTATGATTGAAGAGTGGCGAGTCCAACTGTTTGCTCAACCAATGAAAACGATTGTGTCGGTTTCAGAAAAACGGATTAAGCAGGCATGGATTGAGGCTAGCCAACAATGAGACGCTGTGAACAGCTGCTTGCTTAGGCCTGTCACTTCATTAAATTTCTTTGGGAGTACATCAAATGTCTAATAAAATTCTACCCGCAGTCGCTGCACTCAGTGCCGCTTTGGCTGCGGTTTCAGCCGCGGACCTTGAAGCCAAGCCGTTTTCAGCTGAAAACCTTGATAATGGTTATTTCGTTAACTTCGCAGAAGGAAGCTGTGGAGAAGGCAAGTGCGGCGGCGAAGGCGCTGACGATAGTGAAGGCTCATGCGGCGAAGGCAACTGTGGTGAAGCGGATGATTCCGAGGGCAGCTGTGGTGAAGGTAAGTGCGGCGGCGAAGGTGCTGACGACTCAGAAGGCAGCTGTGGTGAAGGCAATTGTGGCGGCGAAGGTGCTGACGATTCAGAAGGTAGCTGTGGCGAAGGTAAGTGCGGCGGTGAAGGTGCTGATGATTCAGAAGGTAGCTGTGGCGAAGGTAAGTGCGGTGGTGCATAAGCATTGACACACTTTGCTGAGGTTAACGGCGTAGGTTTAGGCCTGCGCCGTTCACTTATAAGTCAGTTACAGGCACCAGGTGGTTGTGACGGGATTGATTTTTTCGAACTTGCTCCAGAAAACTGGATCAATTTAGGCGGACGTTATGCCGATAGGTTGAAGTGGTTTAGTGATCGCTTTCCTATGGTTTGTCATGGCTTGTCACTAAATCTAGGCGGACAGGATCCGCTGGACTTCAAACTGCTAGCGGACGTGAAAGCGTTTCTTCGCTTGCATAATGTGAAGTGCTATTCTGAACACCTTAGTTTCTGCGGTCACGGAGGTTTACTCTATGACTTGCTTCCCATACCGTTTACCGAAGAGGCTGTGACTCATGTTGCAGATCGCATCCGTGTTGTGCAGGATTATCTCGAACAGCCGATCGCGGTTGAGAATATTTCCTATTATCTAGCGCCCAGCCAAGAGCTAAGCGAGATTGAGTTTGTTAATGCGGTATTACGTGAGGCTAACTGCCGACTCATGCTAGATATCAATAATGTTTACGTGAATAGCGTAAATCATTGCTATGACCCCATCGATTTTATTGCGCAATTACCCAATGAACGGATAGCCTATGCGCATATCGCTGGACATGCTGATGAAGCTGAAGATCTCAAAGTCGATACGCATGGAGCGCCGCTAATTAAGCCAGTTCTGGATTTAGCACAGACTTGTTATCGTCGCTTTGGGGCTATTCCTACGGTGCTCGAACGTGATTTCAACTTTCCGCCACTCGCTGAGTTAAAACAGGAAGTCAGTGACGTGAAGCGCGTTCAGGAGAGAGCTCTTGTCGAACTTTCGTGAATTACAGAGTGCCTTAGCTGCTAGCGTGAGGTTTAAGCATCATGATGAAAGTCTTAACGTTGAAGCGCGTCGTTTAGCAATCTATCAGCGCCTAGTATTTAACAATTTATTCGGCTTGCTAAGCGGTGGTTACAAAAAACTTCGCCGAGCAGTAGGCGATGAACAGTTTCGCAAGCTGGTTCGAGCATTTCTAGAGTCCGGGATATCTCGCACCCCTTACTTTGCGGAAATATCAGGGGAGTTCCTCAATTGGTTCGTTCAGCAGGATGCTCCTAAATGGCAGCATGAGCTTGCTGAATATGAGCGCGCGGGGATTGCTATTGATATAGAGAGCATGAATTGGCCGTCAGCGGAGACAATAACAAATCGTCCGGATGGTGTTCACTTCTCACCCGCTATCGCGTTGTTATCCTTCGACTATGCAATTTACGAGGCGAATGAAGGCATTGAGCCGCCTAAGCAGCCAACCTATATCTTACTCTATCGAAACCCGCACAATAAATTACGCTACAAACTGTTAAACGCTGCGAGTTTCAGCTTGCTGGCTCTGCTGCTACAGGAGCAGAGTCTAGGCGAAGCGCTGTTGACTATTGCTACCTCAATGAGGGTAGACGGCCATCACATTGAAGCGCCGGCGCGGGATTTGCTGGCGGAGTTACAGCGTGAAGGAGCAGTCGTATCCCTTCCCAAAGCTGTAGAAACCTAAACAGTCGAGGCCTTTAGTGACTGGGGTAACAGACTGTTGATGGTTAAAGCATTTGATGGTGCCACCGCGTTACAACCTATCCGCTTCCAAGTCTAATCCTTTTGTCAGCGCTTCCGGTACCTTCGAACCTTGTTCTGCCGAATATGCCAAACGCCGACCTCCGCAATAATTTCGACGCAATTCAGGGTCGTCAGTGCTTAACGTTCATATCAATCTTTTTAGTATTATTATTTTCACTGAAGTTATTATTTGTAACATAGTTGTAATAAATGAACGTAATAATAACGTCATCGAAACTTAATAAAACTTTAATTAAAGGGTAAAACTATGAACAAAAAGCTTCTCGCAGCGGCAATATCAGCAGCTACTTTCGCACCGATGGCCATGGCTGAGACCACCGGTCCTACCTGGTACGGTAAGGCAAATGTCGCTGTTGTTAATGTTGATGAAGGTTCCGATGCGACGTGGGATCTTGTTTCTAATGCTTCTCGAATTGGTATCCGAGGCTCCATTGATCTCGGTGAGGGTCTAGAAGCTATCTACCAGTTAGAATATGAAGTATCAGTAGATGACGACGATGACGTATTCAAGCAGCGTAATACCTTCGCTGGTTTCCGTGGCGGCTTCGGTACAGCTTATGCGGGTCGTCGTGATTCGGCACTTAAATCTTCTGCAGGCAAAGTTGACTACTCGAACGATTTGGCTGGCGCCGATATCAAACAGATTATGTTGGGTGAAGAGCGCTTCGACGACGTAGTCGGTTATATCTCTCCTAAATTCGCTGGTTTTGAAGTTCACGCTCAAGCGTTCTTGGATCAAGGCGAAGATGATGACAACGCTACCGCACACAATTCTATTTCGTTGAGCTTTAAGGACAGCGGTTTGGTGGCAGCAGTTGCCTATGACATGGAAACCAAGTCCGATGCAGGCTTTGCAAATATCCTTCGTGGTACCGGTCAGTACACGATGGGTGATCTTCAATTCGGTGGTATTTGGCAGACTGCTGAATCCGCAGAAGGTGCCGATTTAGGTGATGTGTTCAACGTGTCAGCTAGCTACAAATTCGGTAAGGTTAAGGCTTGGGGACAATACGGTGAAGGCTCTCAGCCAGTGGGCTTAGCTGATGGTTGGTTTGACGCTAATGGCGATACTGCCGTTGACTCATTGTCTATGTTAGTGGTTGGCGCAGACTATAAACTAAGCAGCGCTGCCAAGCTTTACGCCTACTACTCTGACCTTGAAGCGACTGATTTAGCTGGAATGATGGCTGAAGAAAGCACGCTAGGTTTAGGATTTGAAATCAAGTTCTAAGTATCAGCGCTAGATTTTTGGGCCAACGTTTTGCCTAAAATCTATGATAAGTTTGAAAAACCCAGCCCGCGCGCTGGGTTTTTCGGTAAATACACCTAGCAAATACTAATGCCCAGATAAGAGTTTATGCTAACCTAAACAAAATCTCGGATTATGGAAAGATCTTTGGAAAAGCGTTTAGTTTTCGTGAGTGCTTTAGCGTCACTCTTCCTCAGCGCTGCTTCTAGCGCACAAGACTCAGAAGCAGAGTCGCCTTCAGATGGTGAAACAGCGGTAGCTATTGCGGCTGAAACCCAGAATTCTGCGGCGGTAGAAACTGAAAACAACTCCGTCACCTATGAGAGTTACGGCAGCGACATCGGTTTCGCGCAAACTCAAGTGGCACCCTATGATGGTGACCCTTTCGAGGATCTCAATAGAGCGATGTTGTCATTCAATGACGTCGCCGATCGCTATATTCTCCTACCTATTGTGACGGGTTATAAATACATCACTCCTGATCCAATTGAACGTAGTGTTGATAATGTCTTCGCTAACTTAGACGATATTGGCAGTGCCGCAAACTCTATTTTGCAGTTAAAAATTGTAGATGCCGGCGTCTACACGGGTAGGTTTTTGACCAACACCACTATCGGCGTGCTGGGCATCTGGGACGTTGCAAGTGAGCTAGGTATGCGCCGTTTAGAGGGTGAGGACTTTGGTCAGACCTTGGGTTACTACGGTGTTCCCGAAGGGCCTTATTTGATGCTCCCTTTCTATGGCCCCAGCACACTCCGGGACGCCCCTGCGCGTTATGTCGATAGCTTTGTCGATTACACCAGTTATGTTGATCATGTTCCAACTCGTAATACCTTAATAGGCGTTGAGGCCATCAACGTGCGCAGCCAGCTAATTCAGGCTGAAGCATTTATCACTGGCGATCGTTATACCTTTATTCGCGATGCTTATTTGCAGCGTAGGCGGTATCTAGTGCTCGACGGCAAGATGCCGGATGACGAAGAATTTGATGAATTTGGTGGCTTTGGTTCATCCACCGATGGCTTTGGCGGTGAGAGCTATGGTGGTGAGAGCTACGATGGTGAGAGCTACGATGGTGAGAGCTACGATGGTGAGAGCTATGGCGAAGATATTAATGGCATGAATACTAACGATACCACCCCAGAAGCTAGCAACGGTATCGAGGAAAAAGCACTTGAAACTGATGATAGTGAAAATAGCGATGCTAACTTGCCTTAACGCAACGAGGCCAATCAAAGTTACTAAACCGAGTCAAGCAGCTGCCGGCCCATAGTCAGAAGGAAAAGCAATGACCAACGTGGATAGTCAGCCAAACCGATACACGCTATTGATTATTGAAGATGACGATATCGTTCGTGATAGTTTGTCGCTCTACTTTTCCGATTGTGGTTACAATATCGTAGCGGCTGAAGATGGTGAGATGGGCCTAGGACTATTCGCGAAACAATCACCGGATGTTGTAATCAGCGATTTAAAGATGCCCTATGTCGACGGATTATCCGTTCTTGAAGCTATTGCAGAGCAAGGACGTAACGTTCCGTTTATCGTCGTTTCCGGTGCCGGAAAAATGCATGAGTCAGTCCGAGCTCTCCGACTTGGTGCCCATGATTACTTTGTTAAGCCGATTGTTGATATGGAAATTCTCGAGCTCTCCATTGAGCGAGCTATTGAACAACGCTATCTCAAAGAACAAAATCAGCGCTATAGAACTGAACTTGAGGGTGCAAATGAGGAGCTAAATCAGAGTTTACGAACGCTCCGACAGGATCACAAGGCTGCCCTACAGATTCAGCGGGCAATGCTCCCGCAGCAAGCGCTGCAAATAGCCGATGGTATGATTAGCCACTTTTGGCGTCCGTCTTTGTATGTGAGTGGTGATTTCCTTGACTGCTTCGATGTTGAAAATCGTTTTACGGTTTTCTACCTAACTGATGTTTCAGGTCACGGGGCACCCGCGGCGTTTGTGACTGTTTTTCTGAAGCACTTGTCTACCACGCTGTTAAAAGCACACAGAACACATAAAGGTCAGCGACGACGTTTCAATACTCCTAGCGACATTCTTGAGGAGATTAACCGGCAGTTAATCTCAGCGAATCTTGACCGCCATGCCACCATGTTTTTTGGCATTGTCGATAGACGGAAACGCATACTTCATTATTCGGTAGCGGGGCATCTGCCTCTCCCAATTCTCCATCGTGATGGCAGGGCTGTTTATTTGCGTGGAAGTGGCATGCCTTTAGGGCTACTAGAGGATAATGAGTGGCCTAATTCAAGTATTATGCTTCAGCCTAACGATCAGATTGTGGTGTGTTCTGACGGAGTTTTCGAGCTGATGAAAAATGGTGAATTGATTGAGAATGAATCACAGTTACTTAAAGTTGTTGAAAAATCTCATTCAGTTGATGAAATTGTGGAAAATTTAGGCTTAAATGAGAAAAATGATGTACCGGATGACATCGCTATTCTGTTGTTTCAATTAGGCTAATAAAGAATGAATGAAGGCAAGTTACTCTCTGCCAGTACCAATGACACGTATGTGGTTAAGTTGGTCGGCGATGTCCGAGTCCCGTTGTGTAAAACGATCGATGAATGTGTCGAGACGATTTGCGCTAATCCTTTCAAACATCTCACTGTTGACTTTAGTGACGCCGAGAACGCCGATTCAACAACGTTAGGTCTGATGGCGAAGCTGTGTATCCGCGCCAAATCGCTCTGTGGCGTTATGCCTGTTATCTACACGCCCCATGCCGATATGACTCGATTACTTAATTCGATGGGTTTTAATAACATATCGATTCTGAGTTCCTCTCAACCGACTGATTCCGCGAACCTTTTGCCGATTGAGTGTGTCAGCGAGTGCTGTGATGATGAGACCGCAAAAAATCATGTGCTTGAGGCACATCGAACCTTGATGACACTATGTGAGGGTAATGAAGCGCAATTCTCTGATTTGGTGAAGCAGCTCGAAGCAGAGTTATAACGGTTGTTTAGTGGTTCATTGTGTCGGTAACAAGTCCGGTGTTTGAGCGCTCAATATGAAGTTTTCTCGACGAAGAATTAATACCGACGAAACTATTGGTCTCGAACTAAATTGCGAGTTTGGATAAAGTCTTGATGACTAATGTACATTAGATCGCAAACCCGACGAATGAGGTGCTCTTCGTATTTGTCTATCACCCCATCTGCATAGGCAACTTCCCACATCCCGCGAACGACGTTAACTCTATCCTCGTAGCGAAGCGCCTTGTTAAGTTGCTGGCTGAATTCATAGATGGACGTGGCTGACTTTGCAGCCTGCTCAGCCTCGCTGATTAGCGTATCTAATTCCGCGTCGTTGAGACCACTGCGTTCTTTGACTAATCGAACAACCGTAGCGCGCTCGCGATCATCGAAGTGACTGTCAGCAATCGCTAGCATGATCATTAGCGCCGCAGTCGCACTCTCCACGTCGTTAGACGTGGGAGTAGGTTGGACTTCTGTAGCCTCAAAAAGGGCTTTTAATGCTTTAAACATTCGCTTCCTTTAGCAGGAGTGCTTCCAGCTTGATTTGATCCGCAACGAAGTTACGGATACCCTCAGCGAGTTTCTCAGTAGCCATTGCATCTTGACCACAGCCGAAGCGGAATTGCGCCTCCGTTAGTCGATCTGGGCGCTGATCGGCGGAGCCACCTTGATCGAATAATTTTTGCGGCAACTCGCCAAAATCATTATCGAGTTCTTCCAACAGTGACGGACCGATGGTTAGTCGATCACAACCTGCGAGCTCTTCAATTTCACCGGTATTGCGGAACGAGGCGCCCATGACGATAGTTGGGTAGGCGTGAGTTTTGTAGTAGTCGTAGATTCGTTTGACGGAGACGACACCCGGATCCTTCTCAGCAGGGTAGTTCTCAACGCCTTCCGCCTTCTTGTACCAATCTAAGATACGGCCAACGAACGGAGAGATAAGAAAAACACCCGCCTCGGCACAGGCGACGGCTTGCTCAAAACTGAAGAGTAGGGTCAGATTGGTATTGATGCCATCCTGCTCCAGGCGCTCTGCGGCGCGGATGCCTTCCCAGGTAGAGGCGAGTTTAATCAACACGCGGTCTCGACCAACACCAGCCGACTCATAACGCTGAATTAAACTATGTGCCTTTTGATATGACGCTTCTTGATCGTAGCTTAAGCGAGCGTCAACTTCGGTGGAGATTCGGCCGGGGATAATGGCCAGGATTTCTTTACCAATGTTAACGGCAAGTTGATCAACAGCGGACGCAACATCACCAGTGCGAGTGGTCTGGATGGCTTCATCTAAAAAATGACGGTAACGCTCGAGTTGAGCTGCCTTAAGTAGCAGAGATGGATTAGTCGTGGCATCCACGGGGGTGAATTTCGCTATCGCATCAATGTCACCGGTGTCCGCGACAACCACTGTTTGCGCTTTGAGTTGATCGAGCTTCGAAGCCATTGTTTTGCTTCCTTAGGAATTTCGGTTATTGAATGTACCATCGAGTTTATCACTTTGTCATGATGGTACCATGACAATAAAAATGATCGTAAACAACCATTTGTTATAGTCTAGTTCACTCTGGTACTAACGCCATTGCCTGCTCAAGAACTGCTAATCCAGCACCCTCTTTATAGGCGTTTTCGGAGACATAGCGGCGGAATTGTTTGCCGCCAGGTTGAGCATTAAACAGCCCCATCAAGTGGCGTGTCATATAATGTAATTTTGCCCCCGCAGCCAACTGCGATTCAATATAGGGGAAGTAGGCACGAAGCGCCTCGTGCCGTGTTGTTACAGGATCCGTCTCGGCGCCGAAGAAACGGCGATCCACCGACGCGAGAATCCACGGATTCTGGTAGGCGGCTCGGCCCAACATGACCCCATCAACGTGGCTAAGCTGATGATCGGCTTCATCTAGAGTATTGATACCGCCATTGATTGATATTTCTAGCTCCGGACGTTCCAATTTTAGCTGGTGGACTAAGTCATAGCGCAGCGGCGGGATTTCACGGTTTTCCTTCGGCGAAAGTCCATTTAGCCAGGCTTTTCGGGCATGGACGATAAAGTGTTTTACGCCGCTAGCGGATACGGTATCAATGAAGTTAAGTAGGCTAGGGTAGTCCTCTTGATCGTCAATACCAATGCGGTTCTTAACCGTAGCTTTGATGGGGGCGGTCTCAATGATGGCTTCCATACCACGCGCAACAGTTTCCGGTTCGGCCATTAAACAGGCGCCAAAGAAACCTGACTTCACTCGGTCTGACGGGCAACCACAGTTGAGATTCACTTCGTCATAACCGTAATCCGCGGCGATTTTTGTGGCTTCACGGAGTTGCTCGGGGTCACTTCCACCTAGCTGCAGGGCAATAGGGTGCTCCACATCATTGTAGCCAATCAGGTAGTCGCGGTTACCGTGTATCACCGCGTTAGCGGTGACCATTTCGGTATACATCAAACTGTGTTTCGTCATCACTCGCCAAAAAGCACGGCAGTGTCGGTCTGACCATTCCATCATCGGTGCGGTCGAAAGCGTGTAGTTTGGGGGCATTGGGAAGCCGCTTTGTCAGTTAATTAGTAGCTAGTATAACTTGTTGAGTTAAAAATCAGAGTTAGAAAATGTACTTAAACCCTCAATCTCCGAATAACGGTTGATAGCCCATTGGGGCGGTGTTTATCGGGCTAATTGTTGGTAGCAAAGTGGGTTTGTCGTGTATACTTCAGGCAAATTCAATGGTCGATAATTGTTATCGCCATCGCACCTCAAAATTGGAATAGATTACATGACAGTTCGCACTCGTATCGCGCCATCCCCAACGGGTGATCCGCACGTTGGTACCGCCTATATCGCACTTTTTAATATGGTATTCGCTAAACAGCACGGTGGGCAGTTTCTGCTGCGCATTGAAGATACAGACCAAACACGTTCAACTGCGGAATCAGAGCAGGCCATTCTGGACTCCCTCCGTTGGTTGGGACTTGATTGGGACGAGGGTCCCGACGTGGGTGGCCCACATGGCCCGTATCGTCAATCGGAGCGAATGGATATCTATGCTGGTTACTGTCAGGAACTCATTGATAAAGGCCACGCCTTCTACTGTTTCGCCAGTTCGGAAGAGCTTGACGAAATGCGTAAGGAGCAGATGGCTAACGGCCAGACGCCTCGCTATGATGGCCGCGGCTTACTTCTAAGTGAAGACGAGGTGCAGGCGAAGCTCGCTGCGGGTGAGCCCTATGTCGTTCGCATGAAGATTCCAGCTGAAGGCGCCTGTGTGTTTAATGACCTGCTACGTGGCGAAATCAGCATTGATTACGCTCAGGTGGATATGCAGGTTCTGTTAAAGGCCGATGGTATGCCTACCTACCACCTTGCCAATGTCGTAGATGACCACCTCATGCAGATTACTCACGTGATGCGTGGCGAGGAGTGGATTAACTCCGCGCCTAAGCACATTCTGCTTTATCAATACTTTGGTTGGGATGTGCCGGTGCTGTGCCATTTGCCGTTGCTGCGCAATCCGGATAAATCAAAGCTGTCTAAGCGTAAGAATCCAACTTCGATCAACTTCTATCAGCGCATGGGCTATCTTCCGGAAGCGGTGCTGAACTATTTGGCGCGCATGGGTTGGTCAATGCCAAATGAAGAAGAGAAGTTTTCACTCGCGCAGATGCAGGAAAACTTCGATATCAATAAGGTGTCTCTGGGTGGTCCGGTATTTGACGTCGAGAAACTTGATTGGCTTAACGGCCGCTGGATTCGCGAAGATCTGTCCGAGGATCAATTGGCGGGACGCATTGCCACCTGGGCACTTAATGAAGATTATCTTAAAGCGATCCTACCGTTGGTGGGGTCGCGTCTTGAGAAGTTGAGTGACATTGGTCCGTTGACGCAGATGTTCTTTATGGGGCTTCCTACCATTGAGCCGCAACAGTTCGAATTCAAGAAATTAAGTGAAGAGCAGGTGAAGCAAATCCTGCAGTTTGTTGCTTGGCGCTTAGATGCGGTTCGTGAATGGAACAAGGACGCGCTGTATAACGAATTGAATACCTTGGCTGAGCAGATGGAGCTGAAGCTGCGTGATTTGATGCAACCGTTATTCATTGCCCTAAGCGGACAGGCTACGACGCCGCCGTTGTTTGATGCCATGGCGGTATTGGGCGCTGATTTGACCCGTGCTCGCGTTCGCCACGCCGTTAATGTGCTGGGTGCGCCTGGAAAGAAGGCGCTGAAAAAGCTTGAGAAAGCCTATCAGGCGCTGTCGCGCTAATTGATGACACGGTAACGATAACTAAAGCTATCGTTACCGTTTCTTCTTCGCTCTAAAGACGCTATTACAGTAAGTAGACGCGAGTCGGCCAATGACCGAGGCGTCCGCTAACTGCTTGCCCTCTGAATCAATCTCGAAGCTAAGCCAGAGAAACGCTGAGTTGAGGCGCTAATGCCTCTCTGCAACGTGGCTTCACTGCCCATCAGTTTGAAGGTTTTCTTGGCGCGGGTAATTGCGGTATAGATTAGCTCTCTGGTAATCAGTTCACTTCGCCCAGCTTCTGGTAGTACCAACGCGCAATCGCTGAACTCGGACCCCTGGCTCTTGTGTACGGTCATTGCGAAGGCTTTTTCGACGTGTGGCAAGCGCGCTGCTAATAAGCTTTTCATAGCGCCATCCTCGGATTCAAAGAAGGCTCGAAGCTCGCCATCAACTGCTAAGATCAAGCCGATATCACCGTTGAATAACCCCTGTAAGTAATCGTTTTGAGTAATCATGATGGGTAGGCCGCTATAGAAACGACTGTCAACATTGAGGTCGAAGGCTGCCGCTAAGTGCTGTTCTATAGCCTCATTAAGCCCTGAAAGACCGAACTCACCCTCACGGGTTGCACATAACACGCGCCAATCATTGTAACGGGCGTAGACCTCTTCAGGCGGCGAACCTTGCTTCAGGGCATTGAGATAGTGGTGGTAGGGTTGGCTAAGTTCAGCCACAGCCAGGACTTCGGACCAGCTTAATTCATTGTTAAAGTTGGCGAAAATAGGATTTATCGCCGCGGTGTCGCCTTGCTTAACAGCGCCGGCTAGCGCGCCAATTCCGCTATCTTGGTGGAATCGGTAGCTATGAGTGAGTTTGGCATAGCCCGGGTGTAATGATGAGCTAGTTTCCTGGGCGGCTAACTCAAGATCAGAAAGCACAGAACCCGCCTCAACGGAAGCTAGCTGATGAGCATCGCCGAGCAGTAGGAGTTGGCAATGTGCAGGAACCGCCTCTAGCAATCCTAACATCAGGCGAGTATCAATCATTGAGGCTTCATCCACTACAATCAGATCAGCGACCAGCGGATTTCGGGCATTTCGAGCAAAACCACCTCCGCGCCATTCCAGCGCTCGATGAAGTGTCTTGGCCGAGGTAGGAATAGCCGTTCGAATCGACTCGCTAATATCCAGCGTATTCCGCTGCGCTTTAATGGCTTGACCTAGCCTTGCGGCCGCCTTGCCAGTAGGCGCAAGCAATAGCACGTTGTAGAGCGGCTTAAGTGTCAGTGCTTGCTCAAGAATAACGGCTAGCAGTTTAACCACGGTTGTGGTCTTCCCGGTGCCTGGGCCGCCAAGGATCATCGCTAGACGATTAGTCGCTGCAGCGAGTGCCGCTTGACGTTGCCCTAAGGTGCCCGCGTCGGCGCCCGCAAACAGCCGATCTAAGGCGGCATCTAGGTCGCGCGCGGCGTAAAGTCGTGAGCCGTTGGCATGTTGGCTTAGGATTTTCGCAATCTGCTCTTCAGCGTGGTCATCCCGTTGTAGATATAAGTTACCATCCCGATACTGTAGTGGCTGAACGCCGCCACCGGAGCCAAACAGCGTGGACTCGGATTCAAGCAGAGCGCGCCATTGATCGCGCCAGTTTGCAGCCAGTTCAATATTATTACCCGTTGCTAGCTCATCCACCGCAGTTAAGGGTAAGCAGCTATGACCTTGAGATCGCACTGACGCGAGTAGGGTCGTAATTTGCTGCAGAAATGACTGACGCTCTGGTGCAGCGAAGCCACTGAGATAGCGGCCTAACTTTTCATCTAAATAACTGATGGTCGTAGGCATTTAGATTTGCTCCTGTGCGAATAAACTGTCGAGCTGGCTCACGAGCGCGAGCGGCGGACGATCAAAGTAGACCCCGCTAGTGCCTTCATCCGGATGCATGCCACGTAAGTAAAGGTAATACACCCCACCAAAGTGCGTGTCATAGTCGTAGTTGGCTAGATGATGGCGAAGGTGACGGTGCAGCGCGACAACGTAGATCAAGTATTGCAGGGTGTAGCCGCTGTGTTTAACTGCCAATTTCAGAGCCTCGGGCTGATATTCCGCGAAGCTACCACCTAGGAAATTCGACTTATAGTCGGCAACATAGTATTTCCCATCAATGCGCAGGCTCAAGTCAATGAAGCCCTTTAGATGGCCGCTCACTGGCGCAAATTGCAATGGACTCTCTAGATACTCCGCGACAATTGGGTTAAGGCGTTCGGAACTGAGTAGCTGATCCAGCGGAAGAAAGAACTCCATCTCCGCTAAACGATCTCGCTCCGGGATATCCTTTAAACGGAGGCCCTTACAGAATGGGGTGTTGATGACATCGCTCAGCCAATCACGATAGCGCGCTATCATTGGCGGCTCATCAAAGCCCGGAACACCATAACGGAGCATAAGTTCGGCCAGCTCGGTATCATGTTCGGTATTCTCTAACTTACTCCAGTTGAGCGTTTCTAGTGCATCGTGAAGGAAGTTACCCACATGTGCGCCTCTGGCCAGATCAAAACGCGAGTTCTCTTCTTGCCTGTTCTCTTCTCGTGAAGGCGTTAAGGTTTCGTCATCGGCGGAATCAGTGCTAGTTGTGCTTGCCGCTTTAGGCGAATGTTTTAGTTCCTTGACGAGGGCTGAATAGCTACTGATTCCGCGCGTCGCGTCAATCTTAGCGGTAAATTCTCGGGCTGTTAATTCTGCTTGATGATCACCTAATTGAGGCGCTATTTTTAGCTGCGGTAATTGCTGCTTTAACGTTGGCAACGCTTGGATTAACTCGCTGCTGAAGGTTTGCGCAATCTCGCGCTCTACGTCATCACTACCAAGTACCCCGCTGAGATGAGCGAGTGCAGACTGCTTTGCGTCTTTGTAGTTGATGGTGCCCAAATAGAGGTAACTGACGGCTCGTGTTAAGGCTACGTAGAGAAGGCGAATGGACTCCTCTTTCATATCCTTCGCGAATTCTGCGTAGACGCGGCCTTTAGTGGTAATACGACGCAGATTGTTATCTTGTACTACGGCAATATTCTGTTTCGAATTGGGTATTTTAGCCGTCCACGCGAAGGGGATAAATACCGCAGAATACTGCAGGCCCTTTGATTTGTGGATAGTGCTAATGGTCACCACGTTATCGTCGGATTCCAATTGAAGTTCGTTGGCGTCGTTGAGCATTTCCTCAGAGCAGCACTGTTGAAACCACTCAAGCTGCCCGTCAATACCCGGCGATTTAGCGGCGTAATTTTGCAGCAGCTGACCAAGCTGAAGCCAGTTACTCAATCGGCGGTTAGCCTGATTATCGCGAAGCAACTGTGCGTAGAGATCCCATTCGTGGCCAACAAATTCAATTGCCGCAAGCGGACCTCGGCTCTGCCATAGGGACAAGGCTTGATTTAAGGTGCTGGTCCAGAGCTGCCAATACTCCTCGTTGTCAAAACGCTGTTGCAGTTCGAAGGCAGAATAGCCAAAGCAGGGATCGGCAATAAAACGGCGAATGAGTCGTTCATTATTAGGCGCTAACAGGCACAGCAGCAGCGAGTGATAGGCAGTTGCCTCGGGGCTCTGGAAAACCGATTGTTTGAGGGCGGCATTCGTGCTGATTCCGAAGTCGGACAGGGCCTGCTGCATGGCTAAGGCTTGGTCTTTGTTATCGACCAAGACGGCGATATCTCTTGCCTGTAACGGCTCGCTGCCTAGGGTCGCGCCATTCTCAGGAGTTAAAAACTCGGCAATTCGTTTCGCGGTGGCTTGGGCGGTTGCCCGCACGCGAACTGGCTTATTGGGTTTATCACCTAAATCGTGGTGCTGCCATTCCAGCGGAGCGAGTGTTTTACCCTTTAAGGTTAGCGATGCAATGTCGGTTTTCCCTGCACTGACCCGAGGGAACTCAATTTTTGTATTGATGAATGGCGTGTCACCGTGAGTAAAGATGGCATCAATGGCATCAATGACCCCTTGGGAAGAACGCCAATTTTTGTCCATGGTGTATTGCGCATCAAGGCCGGCGAAATCGTCGCGAGCTTGTAAATAGACATTGAGGTCAGCGCCACGAAAGCCATAGATTGCCTGCTTAGGATCGCCAATTAGCATCAAGCCTCGTTGCGATTCATCGCCCTGAAAAAGGCGTTTAAAGACGGCGAACTGCTGCGGATCCGTATCTTGGAACTCGTCAATCATCGCGACCTTTATTTGCGAGCGAATACTGGCGATCACGTCGTCCGAAGCGTTGCTAATAAACTTCGCGCAGTGCGCTAAGATATTATCCGAGCGCATGGTGCCATGAAGTCGTTCCTGCTGGTCTTCTAGTTCAATACAAGCGAAGTAGGCGTCACGCAATAACAAAATGTTAAGTTCGTTTTCCCGTGGGAGTTCATCCAAAAAGTCCGTTAATGGATTGCTGCCGACCGGCTCTTTGCCCTTCATAGCGGCTTTTGCGAGTTCGCTCGTGGAAAATTTTAAAAGGTCTTTGAGTTGCTTTGTTGATACCGTGAAGTAGGGCATTTCGCCGGTGGCGATCAAGGCAACCTGATTGTATAAACTCTCTTTTTTAGCAATCTTCCAACTCGTCTTCTTAAGCCGATCCTGAAGCATCGCAGTTTCGACTTCGCTTAATAATTCACCGCCGTATTGCGCCCACAGCTGAGTCAGTTGTTCTTGAGTCGTTTTGAGCTTCGCCAGTGATTCGTCGAAGGAATCTTCGGAACAATCAAACTCCTCGTAGCGTGCGTTGCCTATTTTTCCTAAGGCGCTAAGCAACTGATCAGGCGTTGCGAACTGCTGCTGAATGGCCGTGACTTCAACGGCGCTGCGGCGATAACACAGCTGGCGCCAGAAATCGTTCACCGCGCGCAGTCGGGTATCTTCATCAAGGGTGATCTCAAGACCAAAGGGTAATTTCGAGTCAAAGGCATATTGCTTTAACAGTCGCAGACAGAAGCTATGAATCGTGTGAATTTCCGCCGCATCCATACGTTTCTCGGCGAGCGATAGCTCCACCAATGGTGACCAGGATGCGGAACTTGGACTACCGTGTTTGGCCACAAGTTGCTGATAAAGTGCCGAGGGCTTGAAGTCTTCACCGTTTAGGGACGCATAAACTTGCGCTGACAGGTCGGTTCGTTCCTCGTGTAAGCGAGCCCGAATACGATCACGCAGCTCTGCCGTAGCGGCCTTGGTGAAGGTGACTACTGTGATGTCCGCAGGGCTAAGTGTTGGTGCATTGAGGCCAAGAACTAAGCGCACATACAAGGTAGCAATGGTATAGGTTTTGCCGGTACCCGCGCTCGCTTCGATGATCTGCACGCCATTCAGCGGAAGCGTGTTAGCGTCTAAGGTCTTCATAGTTTGGCCCCCGCTTCGAAGCAGAGATTGGTGTCACCCATAAAGGTTTCAGCGTGCTGTACAATAGCATCCTGCCAGTCAGTGAATTGGCTAATGCGCGCCTCGAGTTCATACTTAAACTCACTCTCGTTGACGCTTTTCTCCTGCACAACCTTCGAGGCAATGCTCGCGTCCAGAGGTAGTGGTAGCGTTAGACCATATCGGTAGAGATCGATCCATCCACTCAATAGCTCAAGGGCCTTCTCGGTGGACATTGCAGCGGCTTTTTTGCTTCCGCCTTTTTCTATCAAGACAGCTGTACAGTTTAACTTTGCTGCACAGAGGAAAGCCTGATGAATCCGCAGCTGTAGGGCGTACTTAGGATTGTTGCTACTACTGTGGTTGGCAAACTGAATGACTAGGTTACCATTGACGGTTTGGTAATAGGGCAGCGTTCCCGAGAGGATTATTTGTCCATCGTCCATATCTGCTGAAGATTGGCCTTCCCGAGAGGGAACCGTTAGGCGCCGCGTTGCCTGCTGTGGGTGCAGTGGCAGTAATGGCTGCAAGTCCCTAATAGATTCATTAAACTCGCTCGATAGGTTGGCGCTAACATTCGTACCAATGGCCGCAGCGGGACTCTCTCCGCTGAGCTCAAAACGGCGAAGAACCGGTGCTATTGCACCAGAGAGCCCCTGTTCATTTATCTTCTGATAGATCTTCCAACGCTCTAAGGAGTTAATCTCAAAGCGTTCGTCATCACTTAGCTCGGAGTCAGAGTAGTGTTTGCTAACTCCTAGGTGCTTTAAAAAGGTACGCAGCGGGTTCTTGTAAAAGGCCACCAAGTCATTGATGTCTATTTCATCGTGCTGGGTGACATCCAGCGGCTGTGAATCGAAGTTCTCGGCACGAGAAGGGGTGAGTAACCAGCGTTCATCGTAGCTAAATAGCGGCGAATCAGGCAGATAATAGCTTGAATTAAAGCTCTGGAGTGGATGATGGCAAATTGCCTTAGCTTCTAGTTCAGCCCTCGATAACGCTGTTGTCTCCACCAAGGTATCGAGTAATTCGGATACTAAAATTGATGGGGGTTGTTCCTCATTAGTCTTGATCGAGTGTCCAATCCAACTGATATATAGGGCATCCTCAGCGGCCAAAATACCTTCGAGGAACAGATATCTATCTTCGCGTGTGGGATGGCGGTCACCAATCCGCGGCTGTCGCAAACTTAGGTCAAACTGCTGCGCCTCAACGCGTCGCGGTATCTGCTCACTGCCCATGCCGAGCATGCACACAACGCGAAACGGAATGGAGCGCATTGGCAGGAAAGTACAAATATTTATTCTACCGGCGGCGAAGCGTTGACTGTTTCGGACACTTGTCAGCTCGCTCAGTAGAGGCTGACTCACCGAAGCAAAACTAACAGCATGGGTGAACTCAGCATTACTGATAGCGAAAAAGTAGTCATCTATCTTGCGGTAAATCTGCGAGAGATACTCGGCGTCTTCGTGATCACTCGCAATTAACTTATTGAAGCTTTCTATCATGATCTGATGCCATTCAGCGGGCGATTTTTCTCCCTGTTGAATGGCGAAAGTCCGCTTGAGTGTATCTAGGAATTCGATGAAATTGCTCAACAGTTCGGATTGCGTACCGCTGATACGTATGCCACCCACAGCGTCATTAAATGGCGCCGCACTATCGGCGAAAATTAGGCTCTGAAGCCAGCGCTCGATGGCGAACTCCCAGTGGTGCCTTCCCGTAGCGGGGTTGCCATGTTGTTGCCAATGCTCATTGTCGAAACCCCAGTAAACGTTGGCTTGCTGACACCAGTCACGCAACTGAGCGATCTGCTCTTCGGCAATGGAAAATTTAGCCCGAACCGCGGCAATTTCGAGTAGGTTGAAGATGTCGGTGCGCGTTGCTCTAGATTGAGATAGGCCTAATAGTTGTTGAATGGCCTGATAAATCGGCTGCTCGCTAATCTCTGCCCTATCTGATATGGCAATAGGTAGGTAAGTACTCGAGCCAACGGGGTTAAAAAGGGTAGCGAAAAAGGGCGCATAGTCCTCAATATTCGGCACCATCACGACAAAGTCGCCCGGCGTTAGTGACGGATCTGCTTCCAGCTGTTGGAGGACATAATCGCGCAGCGCCTGAATTTCGCGCGCTGAGCTATAGCTGGTAGAGAGCTTTATGCTGGGATCGTAGTGGTGGTGAGTTTGTTGCAGGCTAAGGACATCATGCTGAATATGGGCGAGCAGGGTATCACGGCCTAAGTCGACCTTCTGATCAAGATTGAAGCGAATATCATGATTGCCGCCGAAAATATCGAGTTCGATAAGTTGGTGTACAAAGTCTCGCCCGTGCTGCCCCAGGTTACTAAGCAGGGTGTTGTCGGATTGAAAGTTGTCCTCTTCGAACTCACTTTCTAGCGCTGCGGTGATTGCTGCGCGCGATTTCGGGTTAGCTAACTCCTGCCAAAATTCACTACAGGGGTTCTGCCAAAATAGATAAACCTCACAGTGCTCGCTGATTGCATGTAGTTGCTGGAGCATAATGGGAGGCATATTACTGATACCGAAAACATAGAGTCGTTCCGGTAAATCTGCTGCCGAGACACTACTAATAAAGGCCTCGGCGATATTGGCACGGTGCCAGCGAAGCTCCGTTGGAATAGAACTTACGATGGCTTTCCAGAGCAACCCTTGCCAGCGAAGGTCCGCACCTAACTCGTTGAATAGCGAGAAGTCACCACTTTCCCACGCCATAAGCCAATCAGGCCGGTACATGAGATAGTGGTCGAAAATATCGGTAATCGCTTCGGCTAATTGTACTTGGGCGTTATCGCCGGGATTTTTTTGTAGATACTCGTTAAGTGGCAGATATTCAGCTTGGTGAATATGTTCAGCCAGATATTGCGCAATGCGCCAGCGCAACTGCTCACGGGCAAAGGGCGAACGCTCCGGTACCTCGGGGAGTGTCTGGCGATAGCACTGCCACAGAAAGTTACTGGGCATAAGAAACTCAATGTGGCTGCATTGCCCCAATTTACTGGAAAGCTGAAGCTTCAGCCAATTCGCCATGCCGTCACTTTGGACCAAAACCGAAGTGCTAGTAAACGGATCTGCCGGTGCCTGAATCTTGAGAATTTGCGATAGCTGTGCAACCAGCACATCTTGGCTATTTGATGACAGTAAATGCAACACGACACGCACGCTTCCCTGGCTGATTGGACAATCAGTTTAGCACTGAAACAACCGTCTTCGACACTAGATTTAGTATCCATTGTTACGGCGGCTAAACCCGTAATCATTTTAAATAGCTAGCAACGGAGGAACGCTCAGGGTGACTTAGGAAGGCACTGATGAAAAGGCGACAATACTCTCCGAATAGGGAGCGTCTGTTTTAGGCTGAATGGTTAAACTATTGGCTTCAGGGATGAACCTATGGCGCCAAGGACGGTGCCCGTTTAGACTGATGTGATCTTTGGGCATGGGTCAGTGCTCGGGTTCGGTTTAAGCTGAAGCTGTTGTCTTATATAGCGCGGTTCAGGGACTGAATAGATGTGTTTTTGGGCGGAGCAAGTTTCAATGCTGCTCGGTAGTCAATGTGATGGCGTTGAATTTGCGCCGCTGGGGACTGATCGCGGCGCAAAAGGATAAGAAGCTTTAGTGAGCCGCTTGTTGTTTGTCTTGCTGCTCGCGATATTCCGTTGAGATAAGTCGGACTGCGTGAATAGCTGTTTTAAACTGACTCTCGGCGGAAGCTGCGGTAGGAAGATTTACGCCCTCAGGGCGCTGCTCATTCGGCCAAGCAAGGGTTACAGCGACGAGCATCAATGCGCCAATGAGGTTGTCATTATCACTGCCGTCTTCTAGACCGACATCGCTCCAAGCGGTTTGACCCCAGTTAAGTGCCATAGCAAGCCCCATGGCATATTCGCTTACACTGAGCTCATCGATGAGTGAAAACCAGTCATCAGTTGGATTCGCTAACAGCCACTGCTGATAGCCAAGCGCCGCTTCGAAGGCTGGGCCTAGGGTTTGAGAGTCCTCGACCGTTGGCTCCTCACCACACCAGAGAAGATTGAACCATTCATTGGGTTGCAGTGCGATAGGAAGCAAACTGACACCCGTGACAAGTCCAAGAGCCAGAGTTGGCGAGACGAGTTCTTCGTGAGCAGATAGCGCGGAAGCAAAGGTGACAGTTGAGAACTGAGCTGTGGTCATTACAAGGTCCAATAGCAAGGCAACATCGAGGAACTAAGCCTAGTTCATTTCAGCGGTGCTGTGAGTTAATTTCTGGTTGGCTTACGGTATTTTAAAGAGGGCGCTATGTTAGCGATAAAAACGATAATGTAAACCGCTTAGGGAAAATAAAATTGGTGAACAATAGCGTTGTGAGCGCTGAGATATGGTTATCGTCAGCGCTCATCACTAGCAAGGACTTTTCATCCTAGGAGATTAGCCAGCGAGTTGATGGGATATCGCGTCAGCATGTCGTTGGCGAGCATCACCGTCAATTTCTGAAGTTAGCCACCCGGACATCTCTCGTTCGGCGATATCGGCCAGCGCGCTAATATGCTGTGGCATGTCGTTGAGTGCCTCAATATAGCGATATTGTTCACCACCCGATTCGAGGAAGTAGTCTCGGTTTTCAATGGCGATCTCTTCGATGGTTTCTAAGCAGTCCGCAGAGAAACCTGGGCAGAAGACATCTACCGCCTTAACCCCCTTGGCTGGCATACCTTTTAACGTTTCGTCGGTATAGGGTTTTAACCATTCGGCCTTGCCAAATCTACTTTGGAAGCTAATCGTATACTCATCTTTAGTTAAGCCAAGACTTTCGGCCAGCAACCTTCCCGTGGCGTGGCACTCGCAGAAGTAGGGGTCGCCCAGTGTTAGACTGCGTTTAGGGATGCCATGGAAGCTGAGTAATAGATGCGCCTGACCATTTTTCTCCCAATGATCACGAATTCGTTTCGCCATTGCCGCTTGATAGCCTTGATCTCGGTGGTAATGCGTAATGAAACGAAAATCTGGAAGCCACCTGCGCTTGGCGAAATCAGCGGCTACCGCATCAAATACGGACGCGACGGTTGAAGCCGCATATTGAGGGTAGAGTGGCAAGACCACTAGTTTGGTGGCGCCTTGATCCTGAAGACTTTGAATCACGCTAGTAACCGAGGGCTTGTTATAGCGCATGGCGAGTTCCGTTACTACGCGTTCACCGTGACGCTCAGTCATGAGCGCATGAAGAGCGTCACGTTGCGCCATCGCATTAACCATGAGTGGCGAGCCTTTATCGCTCCAGACGGAAGCATAAGCGTGGGCAGATTTTGGTGCCCGGAGAGGTAGTATGATCAGATAGAGGATACACATCCAAATAACGCGGGGAATCTCAACAACTCGAGGGTCCGAAAGAAACTCGCGAAGATAACTGCGCAGGGCCTTAGACGTTGGCGCGTCAGGAGTGCCAAGGTTAACGAGCAGCAGGCCTATTTTATCCTGTTGAGAATGACTAAACTGATTGGCACTTTGAAATTTCATACAAGAATTAACTCTCTTCAAGGGACGAGATGTAATACGACCGTTTTCTCCAAGTGTATCAATAATAATTAGGATTAACAGTCAGTGAGTGATTGACTAGCTTGACCAGTAGTACTTACTAAACTCATCGATTATTTGAGGGTTGATAGGGTGTTCATTGCGTAGTCAACGCGCTGCTCGAAGGTAGGGTAGAAGAAGGGTTGTTGAAGCTTTTCAATGTGCTTGAGTCGCTGTTTCAAACCTAAACCGTTGGCAATTTGAATGGCTAAGCCAGGTCGTGCATTCAATTCCAACACCATAGGGCCGTCATCCGCATCAAGCACAATATCAGTACCAAGATAACCCAGTTGGGTCATTTCGTAGGCTTGCGAAGCAAGGCATAAAATCTCCCGCCAGTTAGGTATCTGTAATTCGTTAAGTGCGGCGTTGGTGTCCGGGTGGTTAGTAATCACTTCGTCAAACTGGACCGCTTGAAGTGCTCGGCCCGTGGCTAAGTCTAGTCCTACGCCAACAGCACCTTGATGCAGATTCGCTTTGCCATCGGATTTTTTGGTACTTAATCTTACCATCGCCATGACAGGATAACCCTTGAATACAATCACTCGGATATCCGGGACTCCTTCGAAACTATAGCGATTAAAAAGTGGATCACACTGAATAAGTCGCTCAACAATGACCGTATCGCTGCGCCCGCCTAGTGAAAATAAGCCGGCAATAGTATTACTGATATGACGCTCAATGTCGGTGGCAGTAAGCTCACCGCCCGAAGGTTTAATAAACAAGCCGTCCCTTTGGCTGCTAATGACGAGAATGCCTTTTCCGCCACTTCCCTGAGCCGGTTTGAGGACGAAGCCCTCACCATTCTTCACTAGATTATGGATGAGTTTAATATCAGCTTGAGTAGTGATGACGCCAATCAGCTCCGGAGCTTTTAGATGAGCCTTTTCCGCAATGTTTTTGGTAAGAAGCTTATTGTCTACCAATGGGTAGAGGTGACGCTGGTTGTAGCGCCCGATAAAATGAATATTACGCTCATTCATTCCCAATACATGCCGATGTTTAAGTTGGCTGGGATTGGCTAACTTGGTCCACTGCATTTAAGATTTGCCACCGAGGGGGTAGAAGCGAGTGAGCTCTGATAGACGATAGCCTGTATAGTTACCCAGCAGTAGAATGAATGCCAGAATGACTAGCTGAAGGCCGATAAAATTAAAGCTCAGATAGCGAATAACGTCGTTGGTCATGGCTAGGTAAACAATCACCGCAGTTAATAAGCTACCCGCGAATTGCATCGCAACCTCCCGCCAGCCGTCTTCTTCCCAAAGGATGCTCATCCGTTCGATTGTCCAAGCCAAAATAATCATCGGGAATAGGGTTATCGAGAGGCCTTGAGTAAGGTTTAAGTGGTAGGCGACCACCGCAAAGCTGGAGATCATTAAAATGACGGCAATAATAACTGCCGATATTCGTGATACCAGCAGCAGATTGAGCCGAGAAAGATAGCCCCGAATGACCAGGCCTACTCCTACAATAACTACTAAGCCGATAATTCCCACTTTCAACTCGGTCTGCACGAAGGCCATGGCGATAAGAATTGGCATAAACGTGCCTGAGGTCTTTAATCCAACCATGATCCGTAGAAAGGCAACGATGAGTGCTCCTACTGGGATTAGCATGATGCTCTTAAACATCGTCTGTTGCTCGAGGGGCAGGCTATGAATAGATAGGTTCCATGGCTCAGTAGTTTGATTAACGCTAGCAAGTGCCTCGGTAGGCGTGACATCTTGAGAAATCATGGAAAAACTTACCCTACTTAGCCGCCCGCCATTTACGTCCAGTAGTGAGCGAATCGAGGCGTCCCAAATCAGCACTTCACCTAAGGTAGAAAACTGCTGCGATGACGGATCAAATAATAGCCACTCGGCCCCTGTCCAAAACTGCAACATCCTCTCAATAGGTTGGCGCCGACGACCGTCTTCAAGGCTAAGAACTCCTACTAGCCGATTGGCGATTTCAGCTTCACTTAATAGTGTGGAGAGTATGTCTAGCTGTGAATAATGGTTGCGCAGAAGCGCTCTATTTTGATCATTTGGATCATTGAGGAGCTTAACTAATTCTCGTCCAAAACTTAGTGCATTGGAGGAGCGTTCAAAGGCAGCTTCTTTGATTGATTCGGCGGCCAGTCGTTCCGGGCCAATAAGGTTCAATTTTGGGGCGGCTAGGGGAAATTCGGGAGGCAGGAGTTCTAGTTTAGTTGGATCTACTAAAAACTGTGCTCGATAGAATAGTGCTTGCTCTCCTACCGCAACACGTTTCGACCACTCGGCTCTTCGGCCAAAAGGCGTCTGCTGATAAGTCATACCATAGTCTGGTGACGATGACGCCTCGCGGATTAACCTAAAACCCGGTTGATTCGCTTCGGGTAGTGCGAGGCTTGCGAGAACCGGACGATCGAGCGCCGTAAATTCAACTCGCGCCTCGATTTCCCAGACTTCGCGGTCATGATTAGGTAATAGCGGAAGACCACTTTGGGCGTGTCGGTTCCAGCTAGCAAATAGGCCAACCACAATAAGCGCGAAAATTGCAAAGTAAAAGGGAGTACGAGAAGACATTAATCGGTTCCCGGAGCAGATGATTGAATAAATTCACGGCTTACATCAACAATTGCGATGTCAATGAAGTAATCTCGTCCAATGAGAATTGGATTTGTGAGTTGAGATCGATCGGTCAGCGTAAAGTCCGTGTGTTGTTCAATTTCTCCTAATTGAGTCAACATGGATACAACATAACGTTCTTGAGCTTCATCGCTATTTGCTTGGCGGATCCGAGCTTGACGTTTGATTGGTCGCTCTACCACACTATGACGCAGCTCATTGATCGCTTCGTGATCAATGGTAAAGCGGACCCATTCTTTACCATCTCGTTCGAACAACTCGATATTGGAGGCGTGAATGGAAGAAACTTCCGCTCCAGTGTCTATGCGAGCAACAAACTCTTCATTAGCGGCATGGATAAAAATACTTTCCCGCCCACCGAGCACGGTTTTATTCATATTTCGCAGCGGCACTTGCACGGCGAGGCTCGGTTCGCTGGGGGGGGCGGTCACTTCGTCAGGCGTGGCTGCATGTTGGTGTAATTGAGTCTGTTGCTGGCTTAGACTTTCGCTAATTTGCGCTAACTGCAAGCTAATATTCTGCAGTTGCTCTTGCTGCTGTTGGAGGCTAGTTTCGAGGTTGGCTAGATCGACCTGCATGGATTCAGCGGTTGCCGCGAGTGAGTCACTGGTATCAATGTGCGCTTGCATCGTCTTTTGATAGCCGCAGCCAGTAAAAAAGACAGCTATAAATACAACTCGAGTTACCCACGTCATGATTAATTATCTATCCAAATCTATTTAGTAAAGCATTATGAATTTGTAGCGATGATGGCAAAAAATTGCCAGTTAATTTCGCTTAAAATGAGACGTGTCAGTCACGTCTCAAGATTGAGCGTCAAATTGTTAGATAATACTAGACGAGTTTGCTGATTAGTACACTATTTCCTTTTGATACTTTTGCGTTATCGGTTTCGTGTTGTCGATAAATCGTTATAATCACATCTATGCTAAATTTAACTAGCTCAGCGATAATCGGTTCGAGGGCACTAGGCTCTCTGTAGTGTGTGCCAGTAGGATGATAGGTGAGCTTAGCTTCAACGCTTATTTTAGCGCTAGTGAAGCGTTAGCCAAGGCGTGTTCCCAGAGTAATTTACCCCTAAAGGGCGGTTTCAAAGCGTGATTGAAGTACTATTAGCGTTAATTGTGTTTGGCGCCTTCGCGGTGGGCGCAATGACTGGCTTTGGGAGTGTTGTATTGGCTCTAAGTGTCGGCGCGCTGATTATTGATTTGCCAAGCTTAGTAGTGATTTTGGTGCCTCTCACGCTGCTAATGAATCTTCCGCTCGCTTGGCGCAATCGAAGTCATATTGATTGGTCCTTACTTCTCAAGGTTATCTTACCGTTTATGTTAAGTGGTATGGCGATTGGTTACTGGTTACCCCAAATATTCCCTGAAGACATTCTCACGCTCGTCTTCGCAAGTTTCATTTTACTGCTGTCGGGGCAGGCCCTCTTACAACTAAAAAGCTTACCCGTTGATGCGGTGGTTGATTCCCGTAATACCTCAGTTCAGCAAACGAAACGCGCCTCGTTGATTGGTGTGTCGGGAGTTATTCACGGTATGTACGCTTCCGGCGGGCCACTGCTGGTCTACGCCATGTCAAAGGCTGCCAAGGGAAAGGCTGCCTTTCGCGCAACGCTAGTGACAGTATGGCTATCACTGAATAGTGTACTGACCGTTGCCTACCTAATAGATGGAAGATTATTAGCTCAGGGTTACTCAATTGCACTGCTGGCACCGATGGTTCTTGCTGGCGCATGGGTGGGCAATTGGATGCACCACCGCGTAGATGAAGCTAGTTTTCTCCAACTTGTTTATGGGTTGCTAGCGGTTGTTGCTATACTCCTCATTCTTCAAAGCTTTTGATAGCCATCGAGTGTCGGTGTTAGCAATACGATAAATGCTAGCCTCATAGGTATGATGCTTCGTCGCGCGAATCCGACATCCCTGTGACGGGCACGCTAGATGTCAATTCCCACTAATTATCCGTTTGAATTTCGCGATATCCGCTTCAGTATTCGTCCAGCATGGCGATAGCCGAAAGCCAGTAGCTCGTTGATCGAGAAAGATACGGTTGTTTTGGTGAGCGTGTAGCAGCCGATTTGAGATGTCTTCAGGCGGTTTAAAAACTAGGGTTCCACCACGTTTCGTCTCAAGCGCAGGTGAATGCCACCAAGTAGCGGGAGTATCTGCTGTAAGCTGAGCCGCAATATGTTGATTATGGGTCAAGATATTAGTTACCCCGATACGATTAATTTCAGCAATACTTGCCGCCGCAATCGCGAAGGGGGCCACTGAGGGAGTGCCACCTAGAAAGCGATGACTGGTTTGGTCGTATTCGAAATTATGGACGTCAAATTCAAAGGGATCTTGGTGCGAAAACCAGCCTACATCACTGGGCTCTAGGTTGCTGCAAAAGCTGGGTTCAACATACATAAAGGCAGCCCCAGGCCCCCCTGACAGCCACTTAACTGAGGTGCCTATGATCACATCAGCCTGCCATTGAGCGACGTCTATTGGCACGATGCCGATGGATTGAGCGACGTCAATAATGGAGCGAATAGAACGGCTGCGATACTCAGCAACGATTTCCTTAACCGGCGCTCTCATTCCAGTATTGGAAAACACATGCGTAATGAGCGCAACGTCCAGATCCTCTTGGAGATAGTCTGTCCAAGTACTCAGAACGGTGACGTCGGCGTTGGCAGGGAGGTAGCGAAGCTCGGCATTCGGAACCTGCTTAGCGACAAAACTGATCGTAGCGAAGTCCGCTTCGGAAAGTAATATTTTGGGGTTTGGCTTGCCTTTACACATAGCGTTCAACATCTTGGTTAAACCACTAGAAACGTTTAGCTGCGGACAGACCGTTGTCGCTTCCGCGTTAATTAATTGACTGGCCTGTTCTTTAAATTCTTGAATGGTTTGCAGCCACAGGGGCCAGGGCTCAGAACCCTGCCAATGGTTTAGATATTGCTCGGTTAGCACCTCAGAGGCGTTTTTCAGTGGACGACCCACCGAATGTGATAACCAGTAGTTAGGGAGATGCTGAAAGGGTTGGTTGCCCATTATAGTAATTCCTCTAGCTGTCTCATTTTCGCTGAAGCGGTGACAATATCACTGCGTGGGTTAGCGCAGCGGAGATCTCTAAGTTTTTCTAACGCGGCTAATAATACAGGAAGCGGAGGCCCGCTGGCCGTTAGATTCTCATGATGTTGAGTGGCTAGTTGCTCTGACGGAACGCGGATAAATCGTTCAACCAATAGGTTGTGATGCTGTTCAGCTGTTGCGCCGTGAGCTTGGCATACTTGGATAAGCGCTGCAGCTGCTTCGCTTTGCCAACTCCCGGGAGAGCATGAAAGTAGGGAATCGAGTAGATTTGGCAATCGCATCGCATTTCGAAGCGCTGCTTGATCATCCGGCATCATATACAGCATTTTATCTACCAAAAGCTGAGAGTAGTAGGACTCGTCAGCACGACACAACCCTAACAGCAAATCGATAATGTTGATGCCGGCGAAGTCGCCAGCGTTGGCCCCGCGATAGACATTATTGCCGACCCGATGTGACTTATAGTATGGACGGACCGAGTAAAAGAAGCGGTCGACATCAAGCTGATGATTGAGTTGATGATTAGAAGCGTAGACCTTTTCTAAAGCGACCTTTGCGGTATGCAGCAAGTCAATGGCAACGGGCGAACTGATCCCTACATCTACCACCTTGATGAGTGCCGCCGCAGCCTCCTGGTAAGCGAGGATGGCGCGGGTGTTGAACTCATTGAAGATAGCTTCGTCGCTAAGGTGGGTAAAAGATTTTGCCCTACCGTTTATGGCCTGATTATGCGTGGTTAAATGAGCGGTGCTAAAGCGAGGAATCATCCCAATTGATGCCCCCACCTGAAGTGCCAGCGCCGATGCTTCAACTAATGGTGACTTGGTTTCTCTTGATGGCTCCGTAAGTTCGTGTCGCCGACAGGCAGCCATGTAAAAACCGATATTTCCCAAGAGGTCAAACCCTGCGTCAAAGCCTTCATCTGTGTTTCCCTCCTTGAGTAGGGAGATCATCATCTGCTTGCCGTCATGAAGCAGGGCGTGCTTAAGATCGTCGCCTATCCCCGTCACGTCAGCTCGATCACTAACGTTGCTGAAATAGAGGGTCTCGAGTTGAGTATTTATCTCAATGAAATCGTTGCGAATCCAGTGATCAAATGAGCGTGCGTTTTGGGTCATAAATGCCTCAGACTTTTTCTTCTATTATCAGTTTATATAAATGACTATTATTGCTTTTATTTATCATTTAGTGATTAGATATGGGTGTAATGTAGCTATTTTAACTCTATAAAGGGTGTTTTTAACTAATTATGGATTTAGTAGATCAAAAGATTGTGCGCCTGTTACAGCGCGACGCGAGGTTGAGTAATACAGAGCTTGCCGAGGCTGTAAACCTATCGCCATCGCCGTGCTCGCGACGTGTTAGAAAGCTTGAGCGGAGCGGGGTGATTACTGGCTATCATGCGCGAGTTAATCCGGTGCTAACAGGGCGTAATGTCAGTGCATTAGTGTCGGTAAAATTACGACGTAACGGTATCACTGAAGCTCAGCTCTTTGAAGCCGCTATTCAGCAGATGGATTATGTCACGGAATGTAGCACCATTACGGGTAGGTATGATTATATGCTGCGTCTTCATAGTGAGAGTTTGGAGGACCTTGAAGCCAAACTCAAAACAGAGTTGGCGGCTATTGAGGCCATTGATGACATGGAGACAACGATCATTCTCAAGTCGATAAAGCACATTTAGTAGTTGCCTAGTCTGCAAAATGCCTTATATTTGATGACTAGATTATAATGATGGCTTAATCGGTTACGAACTTCACACATGGGAGAACTTGTCTTGATGAAACGAATGAGTGCCTTCTCTTTATTGTTGGTTATCCTTTGGCTGCAGGCATGCACGCAATCATCTCAGCAAATCTCGGACCAGCAGTTACTAGCGACTGTTGTGTTGCCACCATTCAAAAGTCCGCTCGCAGAGTTGGAACATCCAATTTCAGCCGAACTAATTCAGGCAGTTTCGGAGCCCTTCAGTGATGTAACAGTTGATAAGAGTAGTCCTTCAAGACTTTCTAACACTCGGTTTCCTGTAGATCCCATTCGCGCAGAAGGCTCACGTTTACGCACGCGAGGCTCCGTAGATAATCGAAGGATGGCAATTCGTCTCAGGCAACTCGTATTCAATGATGAACGTTTTAATTGGCGTTATAGGGCATTGGTTGATAATCGGCAGGATGTTGAAGCTTTTACTGGGAATTGTTTAGATTTTGCGAGTTGGGTAGTGACTCATGCTCGCGAGTTGGGCTTGGAGGCTAACTTCGAACTTGTTAACGACAGCTCCGGCTGGGAGACCATGGATGACACCTGGATTCGCATGGATCATGCAGTAGCTGTCGTTACTGTAGGTAAAGCTAACTTTCGCTTTGATGTAACGGGCCAAGAGGCAATGGAGTCCTTATCTCAACCGCTATTAGACAGTGAGGCTCTAGGCTTACTAAGGTCAAATCAAGCCGTCTCTGCATGGCGTAGGGATGACTTAACCACTGCGGCGATTTTAGCAAAGGAGGCGGTTGAGCTTTTTCCCGAGCATGCCGGATTATGGCTTAATCTGGCAAACTTCTACCAACCGTCTTTGGCCCAAGAGACCGCTTTACTCACTCGAGCATCACAGGCGACTATTGCTCCGGAGATAGGGCTGAATGCTCTAGCTCGCTTCTATCAACGACAGGGTGATATGAGACGCGTGCGCTTTATTGAACGGCAGATCGCCAGTTATATGGAAGCTCAGCCTGTGACTCATGTGGCTCGCGCAGAGCGAGCAATTGCTAGCTCTGAGTGGACTGAAGCGATTGCGCATCTAGAGCGAGCCGTTGAACTTGCGCCGCAAGTGGTAGAGCTCCATTACTCCTTGGCGGCGCTTTATCGCAAACGGGGGTGGACGCATCGGGCGGACGTTACGTTGGCTGAAGCAAGAGAGAAGGATTCTGCCCAAGGCACCGGGATTTATTACGCAAAGTTGCGCCAATTGCATTGAGACGGTCGTCAACGACTTAGCTCGTTCCCAGAATAGAAACGACATTGGCTATGGCGTTGAGAGGAGATCTAGGATCTTTAATTGTGCCGTCCTAGCGGATGCTGACTCCCAGAGGGTATTGACTCTCTAGAGTGGCAATTCTTGCCACCGTCCTCATACCCCCTTGGGATTAATGATTCTTAGTGATGATGGTGATCGTCAGCTTCGTCAGAGTCAGCGTCCTCTAGGTGATGATGCTCGTGCTCACTAAGGTGGAGACTATCCTCATGATGATGTTGGTGTTCGGTGTCGTGACCATCCTCACCATGGTGATGCTCATGCTCCGATGAATGGCCATCCTCCCCATGATGATGTTCATGCTCAGAAATATGGCCGTCAACACCGTGATGGTGTTCGTGATCATCAAAATGGTTATCAGTGGGTTCGCTTTCACTTAATACATGGCTGTCAGTCTCGTGATGATGCTCGTCCTCGCTGAGGTGGCCATCAGCTCCGTGATGGTGGTCGTGATCATCAACATGCTGTTCAATTGCCGGCTGTTCCTTTAGTTCAACAGATGAACTACAGGCCAGTATAAAGATGAAGGTAGAAAAAATTGAGACTGTTGATTTCTTCATGCTAGTTTCCTTAAGTGCTAAAAGCTATATTAGCAGGCTAGATGAAGAACCAGATTTTGGCGACTAATTCGCGACAAGTTAGCTACTCATCGTAGGTGATTGCGTCGGTTACGCGCTCTCGGGAGAAGCGCGGAGAAGTTAGCGAGAAGTTGAACACTTAAATGGTAGGCGAAAAAAAACCTGATTCACGGAATCAGGTTTTTAATTGGTGGAGCCTAGCGGGATCGAACCGCTGACCTCAACACTGCCAGTGTTGCGCTCTCCCAGCTGAGCTAAGGCCCCTAAAGACGATGCGCAGTTTAGCAATTACTCAACACCTGTCAACCGTTTTCTACAACAAAAGCAATAGCTTAGCTGTTTTTCGCTACCGGGAGTTCACGCAGTATCATAGCGTGCTTAGGGCTAGCCTGAAGGGGCCACGGAATGGTAACAATATGGCCAGAGCCTTTGGCCTCTACGCAATCATCGCCACGCTTATCGCGCATTGCGGTTAGGCGGAGCTTATGATTACCCGCGGGCGTCATTATCTCTAGCGTATCGCCTACAAAAAACTTGTTCTTAACCTCAATGGTTGCCCAGCCATCTTGAACAAATGTTACATCGCCCACGAACTGGTGCTGATGCATTTTCGAGCTTCCATTTTCATAATTTTGCATCTCACCAGGAACGTGGCGGCGATAGAAGCCTTCGGTATAACCTCGGTTAGCGAGGGATTCCAAATCATCCATCAATTTCATGTTAAAGGGGCGCCCCGCAGCCGCATCATCAATCGCTCGACGATAAGCTTGAGCTGTTCTGGCGGCATAGAAGTACGTTTTGGTACGTCCTTCAATCTTGAGGCTATCGATACCCATCTTCATTAGACGCTCAACATGCTGAATGGCACGGAGGTCTTTAGAGTTCATAAAGTAGGTGCCAGTTTCATCCTCATAGGCAGGGATAATCTCATCGGGCTTGGTAACATCTTGCAGCACCATCTGTAACGGCTTCGGCTCGAAGGTGTTTACCTCCATATTCGCCTGAATATTCCCTTCGGCTGTTTCTTCCGCCGGGGTGGCCTGATACTTCCAGCGACAGGCATTAGTGCATGCGCCCTGGTTAGAGTCACGATGATTAATATATCCCGAGAGAAGACAGCGGCCGGAATAGGCCATGCAAAGCGCTCCATGAACAAACACTTCAAGCTCAATATCAGGGCATTCTTGGCGAATCTCTGCGATCTCATCAAGCGATAATTCTCGGCTTAGAATTACTCTACTAATACCCATATTCTTCCAAAACTTTACGGTGGCAAAGTTTACGGCATTAGATTGAACAGACAGATGAATTTCTTGATCAGGCCAAGTTTCCTTGACCATCGCAATCAGGCCCGGATCACTCATAATAAATGCGTCCGGTTTCATCGCGACGACATCTGCCATATCACGTAAATAGGTTTTCACTTTGTTGTTATGGGGAGAAAGATTGCTAGCGATAAAAAACAATTTATCTAAGCTGTGGGCTTCTTCAATCGCCGCCGCCATCACATCCATTTTATTGAACTCGTTCTCGCGGACTCGCAGACTGTAACGGGGTTGTCCCGCATACACGGCATCGGCGCCGTAGGCAAACGCGTAGCGCATCGCTCTAAGTGAACCCGCAGGGCTGAGAAGTTCTGTTTTCATTCGCTTAATCTCCTAACTGGCTCTCTTTAAGTGCTCAGTGGCTTTCGAATATCTGTAATGAAAAACCGTGTTCCAGTGCTTCTACGATTTGCCTGTTGCCAGCAACGGTTGCATGATCGCTTAGCTGTTCAGGACTGAGATGCTTCTGATCATCGAAGCGAAGCTTGTGAAAGCCTGCCTTGAGCAAATAGGCCTGAGCCAGCGCTCGAGCTCCGAATAAATCGGCGAAATTAATATAAACAATGAAAGGTTTTGATGTGCCAGCCGTGAATCCGTCTTGGTCAATACGAGCGACAGCCGTTATAGAAAAAATGTACATGGCAACTCCTTAGTTGGGCGGAGTGTAAATTAGGGCGCTAAGCGGAGCAAGCCGAGGAACTAACTATTATAGCGAGGAAAACAGGTCTTCGTGATCTAGCAGGGCATCGTAGGACGTCATTTTATGTCGTTTGACTCGCTCGGAGACCTCATGAAGGTTGCCTGAGACATTTAAGATGTGACTAAAGCACTGCCAAACTGCATTGTATATTTTGCGGTATTCAGGTCGTGTCTGTTGCAGAGATTCTAATTCAAATAATGTGAAGATCCCGGCGAGTAATCGCGAGTCATCTACGGGGCTATCAGAGTGGATTTTTCGGCACAGCTCGATGAGATAGGCTTTTAACGATCTGTGACCGAGGTTGCGGACATGAAGTAAGGCTGGGTCAGGGTGAATGTCGAACTTAAGATTCAACAGTACCTTAGGGTCTACCCGATCCGATAAATAATAGTTGTAGATCACATCCGTAACGGCATCAGAAAGTAGTAGGGCAATTTCGGCGCGTGATATAGAACGGCGAAAATCTCGTTGATTGAACTTTGCAATTAAACTGAAAATCTCGTTGAACACATTGTTTATCAAACCGGACTGCCGGCTAAATAAAATGGCAATGGTCTTTCTGAGTAAGATCGTACGATCAGGGAAATGGTAGCCAACGAGTGATAACTTGATATTTGCTTCGTCGGCAACGGCTCGAAAGGTCGTGCCGTGCACGCCCTGAGAGGCGATAACCCGCAGAGTAGCTTCTACTATATCACGTTTGGTGAGTTCACCTTTTTTCACTTTGAGCTTCCTAGTGATTCTGGCGTTTTTACGCTAGTCTAGTAATCAATTGCTACAACAATAATATACATAGCCTAGCACTAAGTTGAGGGAATATGAAAATTCTTAAGGGGTTTGGGTTAATCGGGCTACTATTGCTCGTTGTCTTCTTCGAAGATTGGCGCTGGTGGTCTTGGGAGCGGAATGACCTCAACGTTGAGGTGATTGGTCATTGGGAGCTCGAAGGAATTAGCGTTGAGCTTAATCCCTGGCATTTAATTATTCGCAATGCCGATGGTGAGATTGTCTTGAGAAATGTCCGCGGCGAGCGCTTTTTGGATGTTCACCCGCAGCCGGTGACTCTTCAAGAACACCGTGGCATGGTTTCGGCGGAGGTTGATCTTTCGTGGTCGAGTTGCGAACAGTCAGTGAGCCAAGTTTCGCTTGATAGTGATACCCCTGAAGTAATGACTATTAGCGGTCAGCTGATATGCAGCACGCAAGCATTTCCCTACCAACTGACAATAGATTCAATCAATGATCATCAGTTCACGCTTGAATTGGAACAGCGCTCAGAAGCGCTATTTGCTTCCGAGATGCTTCTCAGCTTAATGTTCGAAATGCCAACGGATGAAGCGGCGATAGGCTTTGGAGCGCAGTTTAGTCATCTTAATATGCGTGGTCTCTTGTTACCGATTATTGTCTCGGAACAGGGCATCGGCAGAGGCGTTGAACCGTTAACTTCAATGGTTGACTGGACGGCTGGAGCGGGCGGTAAATGGCATTCAAGTTATGCGCCGATACCGTGGTTCTTTACCTCGTATGGCAGAGCGTTTTGGTTGAATAATGACGAACCGAGTTGGTTTGATTTTCGCTCATCGGACCGAGCGATGATCAGCACCGCGGCTAGTCAACTCAAGATGAAAGTCTACTTGGCGGACAGCCCAAAACAGTTTATATCGGAATTTACCGCCGATACTGGGCGGATGTCAGCACCGCCGACGTGGGTGGATCAAGGCTTAATTGCAGGAGTGCAGGGCGGCAGTGAAGCCTGGTCGAAAATCGATCGCCTTCGCGCTGCGGGAGTCCCGTTAGCGGGTGTCTGGCTTCAGGACTGGGTGGGGCAACGGAAGACGAGTTTCGGTAAACAGCTCTGGTGGAATTGGGCTCTGGATACGGGGCATTACCCTCACTGGCAGCAGCAGGTTGAGCTGTTAGCTGAAGCGGATATTAGAGTTTTAGGTTATCTAAACCCCTTTCTGGTTGAATCCCCTCGCTTACCGGCGGAAGAGGATATGTGGCACCGACTAAACGCCGTCAATGCTTTTGTGGAGGATGTCGACGGAGAGCCAATACCCTTCCCAAATACTTCGTTTTCAGCGAATCTCGTTGACCTATTTCAACCCGCGGCGAGTGAGTTGTTGCAGCAAGAAGTTCGTGCCGAAATAGACGCTCTGAATTGGAGTGGCTGGATGGCAGACTTTGCCGAAGCCTATCCGGGCGAGGGCGGTGCTGAAGGCTTAGCGAAGCATAATCGTTATCCCGTTCTGTGGAGTCAGTTTAATCAAGAATTAGCCCATCAACTGCAAATCGAGGAGCCCTTAATCTGGCACCGTTCAGCTTTTACCGGGTCGGCGGGTGTTGGCGGTGTCTTCTGGCTAGGGGATCAACTGGTTGATTGGGATGAGCATGATGGTATTAAATCTGCAGTCACCGGTCTGCTATCGGCATCTCTCTCGGGTCTCTCAGTCAATCACTCTGACATTGGCGGCTACACCACCATCGATCATCCTCTTGCTGAAGTACATCGAAGCCCTGAGCTACTAAAACGCTGGCTTGAGTTGAACGCCTTTGGATTAATCTTTCGCTCCCATGAAGGGAACCTTCCGGATGTTAATGCTCAGATTTATGATGAAGAGCTGTTGGCGAGTACCCGAGCGATGACTGAAGTGTTTAGTTCGCTGGGAAGCTATCGACGACATTTATATGATGAAATGGAGCGCACCGGAATCCCGCCAGTCCGTCATCCTTTGATAGAATATCCAGATGTTACGCGTTTTTGGGGGCTTCGTTATGAACAGTTCTTTTTGGGCTCGGATCTATTAGTTGCACCTGTTCTAGATAAAGGTGTCGACGAAGTGGTGGTGATCATTCCTCCGGGCGAGTGGCGTCACTGGTGGACGGGGAATGTTTACTCGGGTACTTCGGCGGGGAAAGTTATCAAGGTTGCTGCCCCAATTGGTCAGCCGGCGGCATTTACCCGAATTGGCGGGGTACTTGATGAATAAGTTCCAAGATGACTGAGTGAGCGTCAAAGCTGATTACTGACGAAGGCTGTTTTTCCTTCGGCGTTAAAAAAGGCCATCTCCTTACGGGGATGGCCTTTTTTCGTAGCTTAAAGTCGAGCTTAACGCTTGTCTAAGGCTACGAAGTCACGCGGCGCTGCACCGGTGTAAAGCTGGCGCGGGCGACCAATTTTGTACGAGCCGCTGATCATTTCATTCCAGTGAGAGATCCAGCCGATAGTGCGACCAGTCGCGAAAATTACCGTGAACATTTCAACCGGGATGCCCAGTGCTTTCAGAATAATACCTGAGTAGAAATCAACGTTCGGGTAAAGTTTCTTCTCAACGAAGTACGGGTCTTCGAGAGCAATCTGCTCAAGACGTTTAGCGATCTTAAGAAGTGGATCGTTCTCAAGGCCGAGCTCAGCAAGGACTTCGTCACAGCACTGACGCATAACGGTAGCGCGTGGATCGTAGTTCTTGTAGACGCGGTGGCCAAAGCCCATTAAGCGGAAAGGATCGTTCTTGTCTTTAGCGCGAGCTACGAACTCATCGATCTTCGACTCATCGCCAATCTCTTCAAGCATTGTTAGAACGGCTTCGTTAGCGCCGCCGTGTGCTGGACCCCAAAGTGCAGCAATACCTGATGCAATGCAGGCAAATGGGTTTGCACCCGAAGAGCCGGCCAAACGCACGGTTGACGTTGAAGCGTTTTGCTCGTGATCAGCGTGGAGCAAGAAGATCTTGTCCATTGCGTTAGCAAGAACTGGATTAACCTTGTACTCTTCAGCCGGTGTTGCGAACATCATGTGCAGGAAATTTTCTGCGAACGATAGATCGTTTCGAGGGAAGATGAATGGTTGACCAATGCCATGCTTATAGGTCATTGCTGCTAAAGTAGGCATCTTAGCCACTAGACGAAATGCAGAAACCTCGCGATGACGTGGATTAGTGATATCTAGCGAATCGTGATAGAACGCCGACAGTGCACCGACAACACCACACATGATCGCCATAGGGTGTGCATCGCGACGGAAGCCTTTGAAGAAGTCTGCAATTGACTCGTGCACCATAGTGTGACGGGTAACAGTGTTGACGAACTCAGCCTTTTCTTCAGTTGAAGGTAGTTCACCGTTCAATAGTAGATAACATACTTCAAGAAAGTCTGATTGCTCGGCAAGTTGTTCGATGGGATATCCGCGGTGAAGCAACGTGCCCTTACCGCCATCGATGAAGGTAATTGCTGAATCAGTTGCAGCAGTTGAAACGAAACCCGGATCATAGGTGAATAAACCTTTGCTTACTAAGCTTCGGACGTCTACTACGTCAGGTCCGATTGTTCCGCTGTATACTGGGAATTCTAATGCTTCGTCCATGCCATCGATGGTAAGGCGTGCCATTTTTTCGCTCATTTAGCGACTCCTGAATCAATCTGGTTTTGAATGAGCTAATCGCTCGATCCGCAGGGCTTAATTAGTATAGACCCGGAACGGGAGAGTGGGTAAAAAACACCTAGTGTTGGTTGATACCCGCTGCGTCAACTATTCTACGATAGTTTGCTTGAGTTGGATGGCTATTCTTTAAAGATACAGTCACTCCAGCTATTGGAGCGACACTATATATAGCCGTAGAGTCATGTCAAATTTTTATAGAGGGGTTAAGGGGCTATAAATTCGCACAAATAGTGATTTTTGCGTAAAAAAAGCTAATTTAATACATCTAGTGTTGTTTTTTTTGCTAGTATTCAGCCAGCTTATAGTCCGCATACATCACTGTTTCGTATCAGTGTTTGTAAGGCGAGTGACGGGTCAATATAATCTCGTCGTGCAAGCGCTTCATGGTTAGTAGTGATCCAATATTGCTCCTGCCTATGTACAGTCCTTATAGATGCAACAAAAAAAGGTTCAGCTGTGAACAAAAATAGACCAGTCAATTTAGATATTTCGACGCTCAAATTACCCATTACTGCGTATGCTTCAATCTTGCATCGCATTAGTGGAGTGTTTTTGCTACTTGGTGTGGCCGTCCTCCTCTGGATGCTCGACACTTCACTTTCAAGTCAAGAAGGCTTTAATCAAGTCAAAGAGTGCTTGTCATCTCCGGTCGCAAAGGCTGTTCTATGGTTTGTATTAGTCGGCCTCGGCTACCACATGATTGCCGGCGTTCGCCATTTGCTCATGGATCTTGGCCTAGGTGAGACGCTTGAGGGTGGTCGTTTGGGTGCGCGCATCGTGATCGTGTTAGCCATCGTACAAGCAATCTTCGTGGGGATATGGTTATGGTAAAGTCAGTTACTAGTCTCGGTCGCAGTGGCGTCGCCGATTTCGTTATCCAGCGTCTTAGTGCTGTGATTCTTCTTGCCTTCTTTCTCTATGTTGGGTTCATTGTGCTCTGCACTCCTGAGTTAACTTACTCAGCATGGTCAGCAGCTTTTCAGCCAATATGGGTGAAGGTCTTCAGTTTGCTAGCTATTCTCTCACTTGCAGGTCATGCATGGATTGGTTGGTGGGCAGTATTATCTGACTATGTCACCGAGCGCATGATGGGTGCAAAGGCAACCGTTCTTCGCCTTGTGCTTCAACTGATTGGTTTCATTATTCTTGTTTTTTATATGGTCTGGTCGTTCCAGATTTTGTGGGGTTAACAGATGACTACGATGCGTACTATTTCTTTTGATGCTGTCATTGTAGGCGGCGGTGGTGCCGGCATGCGTGCTGCACTTGAGCTATCAAAATCCGGTTTCAAAACGGCCGTTGTATCGAAGGTTTTTCCTACTCGTTCGCACACGGTTTCCGCTCAGGGTGGTATCACCTGTGCAATCGCAAGTGAAGATCCAAATGATGATTGGCGCTGGCACATGTATGACACCGTTAAGGGGTCTGATTACATTGGTGACCAGGACGCGATTGAGTACATGTGTAAGATTGGGCCGGAAGCGGTTTTCGAACTCGAGCACATGGGTTTGCCATTTTCTCGCACCGAGAATGGCCGCATTTACCAGCGTCCGTTTGGTGGTCAGTCAAAGAATTATGATGTGAAGCAGCAGGCTTCTCGTACGTGCGCAGCAGCGGATCGTACGGGTCACGCTCTTTTGCATACGCTTTACCAAAATAACATGGAAAACAAAACTGTTTTCCTTAATGAGTGGTACGCCGTTGATATCGTCAAGAACGAAGACGGCGACACGACGGGCGTTATCGCCATCTGTATGGAAACTGGTGAGACTGTTTACGTGAAGGCGAAAGCTACCGTAATGGCTACCGGTGGTGCAGGTCGTATCTACGCTTCAACCACTAACGCTCACATCAATACCGGTGACGGTATCGGCATGGCGCTTCGTGCTGGTTATCAGGTTCAGGATATTGAAATGTGGCAGTTCCACCCAACCGGTATTTGGGGTGCGGGTACGCTAGTAACCGAGGGTTGTCGTGGTGAAGGTGGCTATCTAGTCAATAAAGATGGCGAGCGTTTCATGGAGCGCTACGCGCCGAATGCGAAAGATCTTGCCTCGCGTGACGTGGTTGCACGCTCGATGACGCTAGAAATTCTTGAAGGTCGCGGTTGTGGCGAAGATGGCGATCACGTTTATCTTAAGCTTGATCATTTAGGTAAGGATATTCTTTACTCTCGCCTTCCGGGTGTTTGTGAACTGTCTAAGACCTTTGCACACATCGATCCAGCAGATGGTCCAATTCCAGTCGTCCCAACCTGCCACTACATGATGGGCGGAATTCCGACCAACATTGATGGTCAAGCTTTGGCCATGGGTGATAACGGCGAGCTCGAAGTTATTGGCGGTCTTTATGCCTGTGGTGAAGCGGCTTGTGTTTCAGTTCACGGTGCTAACCGCTTAGGTGGTAACTCGTTGCTTGACTTGGTGGTCTTCGGACGTGCATCAGGCTTGGCAATTGAGAAGGCGCTCCGTGAAGGTATTGAGATGAAGGAAGCGCGCGATAGTGATATCGATGCCGCAATGTCCCGCTTGAATAAGGTTAATGGCTCAGAGAACGGTGAAGGTGCAGCAGCGCTTCGCAAGGAACTGCAGACCGTTATGCAGAACTACTTCGGTGTCTTCCGTCGTGGTGACTTCATGGCAACGGGCATTGAAAAGCTAAAGGATCTTCGTGAGCGTATTGAAAACGTCTACGTTGCTGATAAGACCCACGCGTTCAACACTGCTCGTATTGAAGCACTTGAGTTGCAAAACCTACTTGAAGTTGCTGAAGCGACGGCTGTTGCAGCCGAGGCTCGTACCGAGAGTCGTGGTGCTCACGCACGTGATGATTTCCAAGATCGCGATGATGAGAATTGGTTGTGTCACACCATGTACAACCCACTGACTAAGTCAATTGCTAAGCGCGATGTTAACTTTGAGCCGAAGACTGTTCCAACCTTCGAGCCAAAAGCACGTACTTACTAATTAAGGGGAAGATCAGAGATGTTGAAAGTAAGCGTATATCGCTACAACCCAGAAGTCGACGCTGCCCCATACATGCAAGACTTTGAAGTTGATCTTAAAGGTAAGGATGTCATGGTACTTGATGTACTAGGCATGCTTAAGGAGCAGGATGAATCCATCACTTACCGTCGTTCGTGTCGAGAAGGTGTTTGTGGTTCAGATGGTATGAACATGGGCGGTAAGAATGGCTTGGCATGTATTACTACCGTGAGCTCAGCTTCACGTGGTAACAAGCTTGTTATTCGACCGTTACCGGGTCTGCCAGTAGTACGCGATCTCATTGTTGATATGAGTCAGTTCTACGCGCAGTACGAGAAAGTTACGCCGTTCCTTCAGAACAATACGCCGGCTCCAGCTATTGAGCGTCTTCAGTCACCTGAAGATCGTGAGAAGCTAGATGGTCTGTATGAGTGTATTCTGTGCGCCTGTTGTTCAACGAGTTGTCCTTCGTTCTGGTGGAATCCAGACAAGTTCATTGGCCCTGCTGGACTTCTTCAGGCCTATCGTTTCTTGGCGGATAGCCGCGATACAGCCACCGAAGAGCGCCTTGCTCAGTTAGATGATCCCTTCAGCGTTTTCCGTTGTCATGGTATCCAGAATTGCGTCAATGTATGTCCGAAGGGTTTGAACCCGACGCGTGCGATTGGTCATATTCGCACAATGTTACTTCAGCGCGCAGTTTAAACTGCGCGTTATTGATTAAGGAATTCGTAGAAATTCCAGACGCTTGAAATATCTGACGGCAATGTCTTTAGTTATGGTCTTAACTTAGTATGCGACTAATTACGTACCTAGGTTGACATTGCAACTTGTGTCTCTAGCGTTGATAATCCCTCGTAGTAAAGGTCGGTGAATAGGATCATCGGCCTTTTTGAGGATTAAATGTGGTAAAAATCGGCGGTTTACACGCCCATAAGTGGTGGACTTGCAATGCAAGATAACTCTATGGAAGCGCTTTTGCGTACCTCGCACCTGTCAGGTGGAAATGCGAGCTATGTTGAAGAGCTTTACGAAAGCTATTTGCTTGACCCGAACGCGGTCCCAGAGGACTGGCGCGGTTACTTCGAAAAACTCCCTCGCGTGGAGGGCTCACACGCCCAAGACGTTCCGCACTCCGAAATTATTCACCAGTTTGAATTAATGGCCAAAAATCAGAGCCGCCCACTTGTTGTTCGTGGCGAAGGCAGTGCTGATATTGAGCATGAACGCAAACAGGTTGCGGTCATGGAGCTCATCGCTGGCTATCGCTCGCGAGGCCATCAAAAGGCCAAGCTCGACCCGCTAAATCTTACTCAGCAGGAATATGTACCTTGGTTAGAGTTGGCTTACCATAAGCTCTCTAATGCTGATTTGGATACCATGTTCCAAACTGGTTCAACCTTCTTTGACCTCAAAGAGGCTAGCCTTAAAGACATTATTTCAGCGCTTGAGGCGACCTACTGTGGCCCGGTTGGCGTTGAGACGATGCACATCACGGATCTGGATGAGAAACGTTGGTTGCAGCAGCGCACCGAAAGTGTTCGCGCGAAGCCGGCTTATAGCACTGAGGTAAAGCAACATTTGCTTGAGCGTATGAGCGCTGCCGAGGGCTTAGAAAAGCATCTTGATTCAAAGTACCCAGGCACCAAACGCTTTGGTCTTGAAGGAGCCGAGAGTCTGATTCCAATGCTGGACGAAATGATTCAGCGCTCAGGCTCACACGGTGCTAAAGAAATCGTCATTGGTATGGCGCACCGAGGCCGTTTAAACACGCTCGTTAACATTCTGGGTAAGAATCCTGCAGATCTCTTTGATGAGTTCGAAGGCAAGACGCTGGTCGAGACTTCCGGTGACGTAAAATACCACCAGGGTTTTTCTTCCAATGTGATGACCTCCGGTGGCGAAGTCCACTTAGCGATGGCGTTTAACCCTTCCCACCTTGAGATTGTTTCCCCGGTAGTTGAAGGTTCGGTCCGCGCTCGTCAAGATCGCCGACAGGATGAAGTTCGCAATACGGTGGTACCCATCGTTATCCACGGTGATGCGGCGTTTGCGGGTCAAGGTGTGGTTCAAGAGACTTTCCAAATGTCTCAGACGCGCGCTTATACCACGGGTGGCACCATTCACATCGTGCTCAATAACCAGGTTGGTTTTACTACTAACAACCGTGAAGATGCTCGTTCTACTATGTACTGTACTGATGTGGCGAAGATGATCGAAGCGCCAATCTTGCATGTAAATGGTGACGATCCAGAAGCGGTGCTCTTCGTGACTCAGTTGGCGGTAGATTACCGCAACGAGTTTAAGAAAGATGTTGTCATTGACTTGGTGTGCTACCGACGCCGAGGTCACAACGAAACGGATGAGCCGTCGGCTACTCAGCCCCTCATGTACAAAGTGATTAAAACGCATAAGAGCGCGTTTACCAGCTACTCGGCAAAGCTTGAGAATGAAGGGATTATTCCCGCTGGCTTTGGTCGTCAGTTAATGAACGAGTATCGTGAGAAGCTTGACTCGGGTAAAGATGTCGCGAATGCCCTAGTATCTGAGCCCGATTCGTCGCTGTTCGTTGATTGGACGCCGTATTTAGGGCATGACTGGGATGCGGCAGGCGACACTAGTTACCCAATTGCCAAGCTAAAAGAGTTAGGTCAGAAGCTGTGTGAAGTGCCAGACGGCGTAGTGATGCAGCGTCAGGTTACCAAGATTTATGAAGATCGTCGTAAGATGGCGGCTGGCGCACTCCCGATTAACTGGGGTATGGCCGAGCTTCTCGCTTACGGAACCGTCCTAGATCATGGCGCCAGCGTCCGTTTAACGGGGCAGGATGTGGGTCGTGGTACCTTCTCTCACCGTCATGCAGTGGTTCATTCGCAGAAGGATGGTTCATCCTATATTCCGATGAAGCACCTTGCTGACGAACAGCCGCGCTTCACGATTAACGATTCACTGTTGTCGGAAGAAGCGGTCTTAGCGTTTGAATATGGCTACTCAACAACTCGCCCGAATGCGCTAGTTATCTGGGAAGCTCAGTTTGGTGACTTTGCGAACGGCGCACAGGTTGTTATTGACCAGTTCATCACGAGTGGTGAGCACAAGTGGGGCCGTTTGTGTGGCCTAACTATGTTGCTTCCGCACGGTTATGAAGGTCAGGGTCCTGAGCACTCGTCGGCACGTTTGGAGCGATTCCTCCAATTGTGTGCAGAGCACAACATTCAAGTTTGTATACCTACCACCCCGGCGCAGGTGTTCCATATGTTGCGCCGCCAGGTTGTTCGACCAATGCGTCGTCCATTAGTGGTGATGAGTCCTAAGTGGATTCTTCGTCATCCATTGGCAACGTCATCGTTGGAAGATTTAGCAAAAGGTGGTTTCCAGAACGTCTTGCAAGATCCTGCAGCGGATCCTGCTAAGGTGAAGCGCGTGGTACTTTGTTCCGGTAAGGTCTACTACCATTTGGTAGAGGCTCGCGAAGAGACTGGTCAAGATGATGTAGCGTTCATTCGTCTGGAGCAGTTATATCCGTTCCCTCATGAAGAGCTAGCCGCAGCGTTGGCACCTTACAAGAACCTAAAGGATGTTGTGTGGTGTCAGGAAGAGCCAATGAACCAAGGGGCTTGGTACTCGAGTCAGCACCACTTGCACCGTGCCGTAAATGAGCATGATTCGGCATTAGCATTGAGCTATGTGGGTCGTGAGGCTTCGGCCGCACCGGCGGCAGGTTCAATGAGTTTGCACCTTGAACAACAGAAGCGTTTCCTAGCGGACGCACTAAGCGTATAATTATTGAACACTTGATGGGTAGTCCCACAAAACAAGCGAGCATATAAACAATGGCTATTGAAATAAAAGCACCAACTTTTCCCGAGTCAGTTCAGGATGGCACCATTGCCGCGTGGTTGAAGCAACCAGGTGAAGCAGTTGAGCGTGACGAACTGATTGTTGAGATCGAAACCGACAAAGTAGTACTCGAAGTGGTTGCGCCCGCTGATGGCGTTCTTGAGTCCCAACTGTTCGGCGAAGGTGACACAATTCAGAGCAACGAAGTGATTGCAGTGATTGCAGAAGGCGCAGCGGCTGCTGCCCCGGCTGCTGCAGCACCCGCTGGTGACGCGGCAGAGGAAGCAACCGTTACCGTAGGTGACAAAGTGTTATCTCCAGCAGCACGTAAGTTAGCGGCAGAGAAGGGTATTGACCCAGCAGCTATTACGGGCACTGGCAAAGGTGGATTGGTTACGAAAGAAGACGTCGTAAACTTCAAAGCGGCACCCGCTAAGGCAGCGCCAGCTAAATCCGCGGCACCTGCGGCAGAGCTTGAGCTTCCAGTGGGTGAACGTACTGAGAAGCGTGTGCCGATGACGCGTATGCGTAAACGTATTGCCGAGCGTCTACTTGATGCGAGTCAGAGCACTGCCATGCTCACTACCTTTAATGAAGTTAACATGCAGCCAGTTATGGAATTGCGCAGCAAGTACAAAGATCAGTTCGAGAAAGTTAACGGCGGCACTCGCCTAGGCTTCATGAGTTTCTTTGTTAAGGCCGCTACCGAAGCCCTTAAAAAGTTCCCTGCAGTCAACGCGTCAATTGATGGTAACGATATTGTCTACCATGGTTTCCAGGATGTTGGTGTGGCTGTTTCTACGGAGAAGGGGCTAGTTGTTCCGTGTCTTCGTAACGCAGAAAACATGAGCATGGCTCAGATCGAAAACACCATTCGCGATCTTGGTCTTCGCGGTCGTGATGGTAAGTTGACGATTGAAGAAATGTCAGGCGGAACCTTCACTATCACTAACGGTGGTGTGTTTGGTTCACTGATCTCCACACCGATTCTGAATCCACCTCAGGCCGCTATCTTGGGAATGCACAAAATCCAAGATCGTCCAATGGCTGAGAACGGTCAGGTCGTAATTCGTCCGATGATGTATCTTGCGCTTTCTTACGATCACCGTTTGATCGATGGTAAAGAAGCGGTCGGTTTCCTCGTTACAATTAAAGAATTGCTAGAAGATCCAGCTCGCATCCTATTGGGTGTGTAATTAAAGGAAGGTTTTACTCAATGTCTACAAAATACGATGTCATCGTAATTGGTGCGGGTCCAGCGGGTTATGTCGCTGCAATTCGCGCTGCGCAACTTGGTTTGAAAACAGCTTGTATCGACAAGATGGTTGATGCAGACGGCAAGCAAACGCTTGGCGGAACTTGCTTGAACGTGGGTTGTATCCCTTCAAAGGCACTTTTGGATTCTTCGTGGAAGTATCACGAAGCTAAGGATTCATTGGATGTGCACGGTATCTCTACCAGCGACGTTCAGATCGATATCGAAGCGATGATTGGCCGCAAGCGCCAAATCGTTAAGAACTTAACGGGTGGTGTTGCGGCACTGTTCAAGGCGAATGGCGTCGACGCACTAGCGGGCAAAGGTAAGCTTCTTGCCAACAAGCAAGTTGAATTCACAGGTAATGATGGTGCTGTGGAAACTTTCGAAGCGGCCAACGTGATTATCAGTACGGGTTCGGTACCTATCAATATCCCAAGCGCTCCAGTTGATAATGACGTCATTGTCGACTCTACTGGCGCGCTGGAGTTCACTGAAGTACCTAAGCGTCTTGGCGTGATTGGTGCTGGTGTTATCGGTCTAGAGTTAGGTTCAGTTTGGGCTCGTCTAGGTGCTGATGTGGTTTGCTTGGAAGCTCAGGAAGACTTCCTGTTCATGATGGATAAGCAGATTGCGAAGGAAGCGAAGAAGACCTTCACTCAGCAGGGCTTAGATATCCGTCTGGGCGCACGAGTTACCGGTTCTAAAGTCAATGGTTCTGAAGTTGAAGTGACCTATCAGAACGCTAAGGGTGAAGAAGAGACAGTCACTTTCGACAAGCTAATTGTTTGTGTTGGTCGTCGTCCATTCACTGAAGGCCTTTTCGCTGCTGACTCGGGCGTTGAGCTTGACGAGCGCGGCTTTGTTTTTGTCGATGAGCAGTGTGCTACTGCGGTACCGGGTGTTTACGCCTGTGGTGACGTAGTTCGCGGCCCAATGCTTGCGCACAAAGGTTCTGAAGAGGGTGTCATGGTTGCCGAGCGTATTGCGGGTCAAAAGGCTCAGGTAAACTACGACATCATTCCTAACGTTATCTACACTCACCCAGAGATTGCTTCGGTTGGTTTGACCGAAGAACAAGTGAAAGCGAATGGTGTCGACTACAATGTCGGTTTATTCCCGTTTGCTGCATCGGGTCGTGCTATGGCTGCTAACGAAGCCAAAGGTACGGTGAAGATGATCGCTGACGCGAAAACAGATCGCATTGTTGGTTTCCACATCATCGGCCCTTCGGCTGCTGACTTGGTCCAGCAGATTGCTATCGCGATGGAGTTCGGTGCAACCGCAGAAGACATCGGTATGATTGTGTTCTCACACCCAACACTATCCGAGACTGTTAAGGAATCAGCGCTTGCAGTGAACGGCCATGCTATTCACGTAGCGAATCGTAAAAAGCGTAAGTAATATATTAAGTTTTTAATCGAAGCGTCATAGGTACATGGTTTGCTGCATGGATTGGGCATCTATCTACGGCGCTTTTCTTGTGTTCCCCCAGGGACAATTAAGGTGGTAAAAAAATGAACTTGCACGAGTATCAGGGTAAGCAGCTGTTTCGTCAGTATGGCCTACCTGTGTCAGATGGCATTGCCTGTGACACCCCAGAAGAAGCAGTCGCAGCAGCGAAGAAGATTGGCGGAGACATGTGGGTTGTTAAAGCCCAGGTTCACGCTGGTGGTCGCGGTAAGGCGGGCGGCGTTAAGTTGTTGAACAACTTCGACGACATCCACGCATTCGCTGACAAGTGGTTAGGTAAGAACTTGGTTACCTACCAGACAGACGAAAACGGTCAGCCCGTTGCGAAGATCCTTGTTGAGACTTGCACTGACATCGCTCAGGAACTTTACCTTGGCGCCGTTGTTGATCGTTCAACTCGTCGTGTTATCTTCATGGCGTCTACTGAAGGCGGCGTAGAGATTGAGAAGGTTGCTGAAGAGACTCCTGAAAAGATCCTTCAGGCGATCATCGATCCAGTGTGTGGCGCACAGCCATACCAGGCTCGTGAGCTTGGCTTCCAGTTGGGTTTGAACCCAGTACAGATGAAGCAGTTCACCAAGATCTTCTTGGGCTTGGCGAAGATGTTCACCGAGAAGGATTTAGACCTTCTTGAAATCAACCCATTGGTTATCACTGATGAAGGCAACTTGCACTGTCTAGATGCGAAAGTATCTATCGATAGCAACGCAGTATACCGTCACAAAGATATCCAAGAGATGCACGATCCTTCACAGGAAGACGAGCGCGAAGCACATGCTGCTCAGTTCGAACTTAACTACGTAGCACTTGATGGCAACATCGGCTGTATGGTTAACGGTGCAGGCCTAGCAATGGGTACCATGGATATCGTTAAGTTGCACGGTGGCGAGCCAGCAAACTTCCTTGACGTAGGTGGCGGCGCAACGAAAGAGCGTGTTACCGAAGCATTCAAAATCATCCTTTCTGACACCAGTGTTAAAGCCGTATTGGTTAACATCTTCGGTGGTATCGTACGTTGCGATCTCATTGCTGACGGTATCATTGGTGCAGTGAAAGAAGTTGGCGTTGAAGTACCAGTTGTTGTTCGCCTTGAAGGTAACAATGCTGAGCTTGGCGCAAAAGTATTGGCAGAAAGTGGTCTTGGCGTAATTGCTGCGACTAGCTTAACTGATGCAGCCGAAAAAGTTGTTGCTGCAGCGGAGGGCAAGTAATGAGCGTTTTAATTAATAAAGACACCAAAGTAATCTGTCAGGGTTTCACTGGTGGTCAGGGTACATTCCACTCTGAGCAAGCAATTGCCTACGGTACCAACATGGTTGGTGGTGTTACGCCAGGAAAGGGTGGTACTACTCACCTAGGCCTACCGGTATTCAACACCGTTAAAGAAGCGGTAGACGCGACGGATGCAGATGCATCGGTTATCTACGTACCGGCTCCATTCTGCAAAGATTCTATTATCGAAGCCGCTTACTCTGGCGTTAAGCTAATTGTTGCCATCACTGAAGGTATTCCAACGCTGGACATGCTTGAAGCAAAGGTGGTCTGTGACAACCAAGGCGTTCGTCTAATTGGTCCTAACTGTCCGGGTGTTATCACTCCGGGAGAATGTAAGATTGGTATCATGCCAGGTCACATTCACTTGCCAGGTAAAGTTGGTATCGTATCGCGTTCAGGTACCTTGACCTATGAAGCGGTTAAGCAGACTACTGATCACGGTTTCGGCCAGTCTACTTGTGTAGGTATTGGTGGTGACCCAATCCCAGGCTCTAACTTCATCGACATTCTTGAGATGTTTGAGAACGACCCTAAGACTGAAGCAATTGTTATGATTGGTGAAATCGGTGGTTCTGCTGAAGAAGAAGCAGCGGCTTACATCAAAGCAAACGTTACTAAGCCTGTTGTTTCTTACATTGCGGGTGTTACTGCACCGGCAGGTAAGCGCATGGGCCACGCTGGCGCAATCATTGCTGGCGGTAAAGGTACTGCAGACGAGAAGTTTGCGGCACTAGAAGATGCAGGCGTGAAGACAGTACGTTCTTTGGCTGGCATCGGTGATGCACTGAAGGAAATTACTGGCTGGTAAGCGAGTGGTTTGTTAAGTGTTCGAAAAGAGGTCGCCTTAGGCGGCCTTTTTTTTCGCCAAAGCAAAACTAAGTCGAACAGAGTGAGGTGCCGATTTAGTAATCGGTAGCCGCTTCTCGCGGTGATCCTTCCGTAGGCAGCACAGCATTAAACTTTGAGCTAAAGCTTTTTTCGTGGTTGAATAGTGGCATAACAATACACCCTATGACTGCAGGATGCTGACTATGAAACGGGTTATACAGCTGCTGATGGGCACTCTGCTAATTATGGGAGCCCTCTATCTTACCTTTGAACCGACGTTAACCGATGACTCTGAGCAGGGTTCGACGAACCCGTCTTCGGCTTCGCGTAGCGCCGACACGCGTAATGCTAGCGGCGACGGCGCGCCGGCTTCGGAGCGAGAGAATAGTGAAAACTCCACTATTCAGCCCATCGGTTCCACTCAAACGACAACGCAAATTCAACTCGATCTCCCCGCTGGATCTACCGCGGAGGAGAATGCGGCAATTCTGACGGGCTGGCTGCAGGAGCAGGGTTGGCTTGGCGAGCAGGATGAACTCGTCGAACTGTTTAATTCGGGTACTGTGGGTAGTGTTGATGTTGAACGTATCAGGCAATTGTATAAAGGTTTGCCCGTTTACGATTCCAATTTGGTCGTACTTCGTCGAGATAATGTGTTGGTTGAGCTTGATGGCGCACTAGCGGTGGATCTTAACTTAGATGTTGAACCCACCGTTAGTATTGAAGCGGCCTGGGAGACAGCGAACGCAAGCGTGGATTTCAACGTTATTGCCGCGGCGCCTGAGGCGTTGCAAGTTTACTCCCGCGCGGGCGTGACTCAGCTAGTGTGGATCTTTAGTGGTGGCGATATGCGTGGTCGCACGGATGTTCTGGTTGATGCCCATCGTAACGAAGTCGTGAGAAAGGTAGCTAAAGGAGCGCTCTAGTGATGTTAGTTCGCCTAACGATATTGCTCGCCCTATTTGGTATCTCCTCCTTGAGCTTTGCGAATCAGCCGGTAGCGCATATCTTTGACTATCAGCGTTTCTGCGCCCAACATAAAAATCGACCATCCCAAGACCAATGGTGGCGCTATTTGGTGGCACTCTCCGGCAGAGCAGATGGTGATATTCTTGTTTATCAAAATCGCCTTGAAGGGAACGGTGACCGACTGGTGATGGCGATTAGCCAAAATGCGCAATACTACGATGCCTTCCGAAGGATGATGGGCATGGATGGCGTAGATGGGAGAGGTTTACGGCACAACCTGCTCGTTAATATGAATCGCGGTTCAGATGGTGAGCCCTTCGAGTGCGGCGATGGTGACGTCTTTGATGCTATGAGTGTCCGTCAAGGCAACGAATTGTCCTTTGATGCGTTTAGCAAGACCACGATGGCGCTTGAAGAAGTGGTAGGTCATGAGGCTTATCATGCTTTCATTGGTTACAACTCTGCGCTGGAATACGAATTTCAGTCAGGTGCGCTCAATGAAGCCTTAGCTGATGCCTTTGGTGTCGTCTTCCGTCAATGGCTTGAATCGGGTCGACCCAACAATGCCGCCGACATTCAAGCCCGTTCCGATGCGCTTTGGCAGCTAAGAGATGTGGGTCAGCCGCTTCGCGATATGATTAGCCCTAATAATCATGATCAACCTGATCATATGAATCAATATGTCAAGTTGCCTAACACTGCGCAGGGTGACTGGGGCGGCGTTCATTATAACTCGGGAATCATCAATCACGCCTTCTACCTGCTTGCGCAGGGCGGTCAACACCGCCGTCTTGGTTCCGGGCCTAGCGTGACCGGTATTGGTTCATACAGGGCGCTATCAATTTGGCATAGTGGCGCCACACTGATGCATCCCTATACTGATTTTCGCGATGCTCGAGAAAAATTTCAGCTCGCTGCGGTCGAATTATTTGGCCATGGTAGTACTGAGGTGCAGTCTCTGGTAGCTGCCTTAGATGCAGTGGGTATTCAGTTTGTCCCGCTTCCTCAAGCGCCAAGCTCTCAGTCACCACCAACCGAACCTACGGAAACGCCTCCGGTTGTAGATTCTGCAGCAGATCCTGTGGTAGTTCCTCCGCAGAACGATCCTCTTCCCGCGCCAGATCCGGTAGTAACGACGCCAACCCCGAATCCAGACCCAGTGATGAATGCCCCGCAACCTACCGAACCGGCTGCTAATAGTGAGTCAGATGGTCAACGTTGGTGGCTTATTGGACTGCTATTGGCTGCGGGTGGTGCTTTGTTATGGTTAAGTAGAAGGCAACCCTTTGCAGAGGTCACCAATCAGGCTGCCAGTCCTGCTTGGAATGGCTCAGAGCCAAAGCCGTTAAGAGGACGTGCCAGCAGCTCTGAACCTTCCTATAAGGTCCACATCGACGGGGCCAAGTTGTATTTAGATCAGTCGCTACTGCGAACGAAGGATGGTCAGGTGTTTGGGCGATCTCAAAAGTTTAGTCATGTAGTCATCGCTAATGCGGCGGTTTCTAGACGTCATCTTCGAGTTTGCCTAATTGGTGAAGATCTCTGGGTAACGGATTTAAATAGTCAAACCGGCGTTGTGCTAAACGGCCAAGCGATTGGGGCGATGCAGCCTGTTCGATGGCTAGTGGGTGATGCGCTAATGCTCGCAAATCGGATCACGCTGGAGCGTAAGTCATGAACAAGTTTAGTACTCATTTTCTGGGGCGAGATGCTAGCAATACGTTAGTCATGAACGATCCAAGCATCTCTCGTTTTCACTGCGAAGTTACGGTGAGTGGGGACAGCTGTTTGTTAGTTGACTCGAACTCAACTCACGGTTGCTTTGTAGAGCGAGACGGAGAGTGGAAAACGGTTAAGAATGCTCAGTTGAAATTGACGGACCGCGTGAAAATTGGACGTCTCAGCGGCATATTGAACGAATTTTTAAAGGGAGAGAGGGTGTGACCAATATTTTGGAGATCAAAGAGAGTCATTTGAGGGTCACTGTGGCGTTAATCTCTGTGATAGTGGCAGTCATTTGGATATTGGTGATTGATCTAGCGCTGAATACGCCTGCCGAGGGTATTCGTATTGTGGATGTGCTTATCGATAGAACGAATGATCTCTATCCGTTCACTATTCAGAATTTGATGTGGATATTCTTTTTCTTTGGGTTGGGCGAATTATGGATCCGCAATCAACGTGCCAATATCGAAGCGCAGCAGCTTGGCCTGAGACTACTACCCGAGGACGAAGAAACGCTGCTACGCGGTAAAGATTTGGGCAGCATAGTGCTTTCCATTCGCGGAGCGGGCTCACAGCGGCTTTATTATCTTCAGGAATTAATTATGCGCACCATTCAACAGTTCCGATTGAATGACTCGGTAGCGCAGGCCGATAGTTTATTAAACACCTCGCTTGATCTCATCCATGCCGAGCTGGATATTAAATACAATATGCTGCGCTACATAAGTTGGTTATTACCCACGCTTGGTTTCATTGGCACGGTAGTAGGGATTTCACTGGCCTTGAGCGAAGCGGGGAACATGCCGGAGGTAACGGATGGCGATGCCATTAAAGCGTGGATGGGCTTGCTCACCGCGAAGTTAGGCATTGCCTTTAATACCACGTTAGTTGCGCTACTGCAGTCCGCGGTACTGGTATTCCTTATTCATATCGTGCAGGCAAAAGAGGAAGAAGGGGTCAATCGCATTGGCCGCTACTGCCTGCACAATCTCATTAATCGTTTGTACGAATCGCAAGAGAGGTAATTGTTATGCCTGCAAAAATTGGCCCAGATGGAAAGCCTATCGTAGTAGATACCGTCCCGTTCAAGGCGGATTATCAAGATGATGATGCCACTGCACCCTACGATCCTAATGCGGATAGACGTAGCCCAAGTAATTTTGACGACGACGAGGCGACCGCGCCCTTCTCAGCTAACGCCGTGGGAGCGACCGAACCGATGGCAGATCCTACTCGTGCACTGGATATTGAAGAGGTAGAGGTCAACCTGAGTGGAGCCAAACAGACACCCGCAAGGACCTTTGTGGAAGACGACGATGAGGCCACACAAGTCTATCGAGTACCTCGACCTTCCGTGCCAGCCGCTTCCACAACGACTGAAAGTGCCGTAGCTCCCGAGCAGAATTCTGCAGCAATGCTGGATCCGCCAGTTGGTTGGTTAGTGGTTACTGATGGCCCGGGTAAGGGTGAAGTGGCCACAATAGGCTATGGACAAAATTCAGTCGGCCGTTCCGGAGCACGAATCAACTTGAACTTCGGCGATGGTGGTATTTCTCGAGAATCCCATATTACCGTAATTTACGACCCGAATGCGCGTGCCTTTTATGTGGGGCCGGGCACGGGTAAGTCATTGGGTTATCTCAATGGTTCGCCAATCTTGACGCCAGTGGCGATGGCTGGTGGTGATGAACTCACGCTTGGAGCTACTTCACTTCGATTTGTAGCCCTTTGCAACGAAGGCTTTGGTTGGGACTAAATGTTTACTTTTGACGTAGGTGTAAGCCAATGGCAAGGGCGAAGAGCGTATCAGCAGGATTGTATCACTGCACAACATCTCGCTGATGGCAAACTACTAGCCGTAGTCTGCGATGGCATGGGTGGAACGGTGGGTGGTGAGGTAGCCGCCGCGGCTGCACTTGAAGCCTTAGTGAGTCGCTTTGACCCGCTGAGTAATGATCGGGCAATGCATTGGCTTCAACTTGCGGGAGCAGCAAATAATGCCTTGGCTCGAGCGATTAAAACGGACGACACCTTAACTTCAATGGGCACCACTTTGGTGTCTCTTCTCGCTGATGAACAGGGCATTAGCTGGTTAAGTATCGGTGATTCGCCTCTGTGGCTGTTCCGCAACGGAGAGCTCATTCGGCTTAATGTGGATGAGTCCTATGGCGGTCATCTCGATCGCGCGGCGCGGGCCGGCATTATCAGCTGGGAAGAAGCTAAGTCTAATGCCAAGCGCCATCAGTTGATGAACGTTTTACAGGGTAAAAAGTCACTGACGGTCAATGACGTCGCCGATAACCCCCTAGCACTTCGTGGCGATGACGTGCTCTTACTGGCTTCAGACGGTATTCAAACGCTTAGTGATGGCCATATTGCTCATTTGATTCGGGAACAAATGAGAGAGCCAGCCACGGTTATTACGGAGCGGCTAATGCGAGCTGTTCACAAAGAAAATCATCCGAAACAGGACAACGTATCGATCGCGTTGATCAAAGTACAGGAAGGGAGTGAGTCTTAATGAAATTTATCTTTGCGACCGCCGTTTTAGCCGCGCTATTAAGCGTATCAACCATGGCGCAGCCGGCTTTAGAGGTTTTATCCAATAAGCGCGGCGACACGATAGCGAAAGGGCTTGCGATTCCAGTCACGCAGCAGATAGTCGTCACCCGCCGGAGTCTGCTTGATAATGGTGATTCGTTTGCGGTGATTGACCCTACTACAGGGGCTCGTCTTCAGGCTGATCTCCTAGCTGCTGACCCTGAAACGGGGTTTACGATACTCTCCGTGAAGGGCGCGAACTTCGCGCCTCTGACGTTCAGTACGGGTGAGTTGAGGGCAGGTGAACGTATTGCCCTGTTAACAGCCGATGAACAGCGATCGGGCTTTGTGTTAGCGCAGTTAGAGGGTGGCGTTTTCCAGCATGACTTGAGCTACTCTCTGGCCGAAGTGGGGTCGATGGTATTGAATCGCTGCGGTGAATTAGCAGGCTGGAACATTGACCAGTTCTCCGGTGTGTTTGCTTCGGAATTGAGTGGCTCGGAGACACCAGTGAATGCTAAAGGCCTTGGTGCACTAATGGCTTTGCTGCAGAGTAAGAATGTTAAACTATCCATTGCTAGCGAGGCCTGCCCTACCTTGGAGCAAGAGGCGGATGCAGCCCGCCAAGCCGCTCAAGCGGAACTCGAACGTATCGAAGCGGAGCTTGCTGAGCAGCAAGCGGAACTTGAAGCCCAGCGACAGGCTGCTGAAGAGGCTGCGGCCCGAGCGGAAGCAGAGCGAGAGCAATCGGAAGCGGCCGCTGCGGCGGCTCGTGAAGCGGAGGCTGAACTTGCTGCGCGGGAAGCCGAACTCGCGGCACAACGCACTGAAGCTGAAGCCGCTCAAGCTGCTGCGGAAGCGGAACAGGCTGCCGAACTTGAAGCTGCGGCGGCGGCGTTAGAAGAAGAGCAACAAGCCCGTCAAGCCGCAATGGACCGGGCAGAGCACGAGGCGTCGCGCAAGCGGCAGCTGACCTTGATGGGTGCCGTGGCAGGCGTCATCGGGCTGATAGCTTTATTGCTAGTCGTAATTCGTTCGCGTAAGCGTCAGACGGCATTAGAGGAAGCCAAGGCTCGTTTTAATGACGTGCTACTGAGTGGCCATGACGGCGGCGGTAATCCCTATCGAGTTAGAATTGATGGCGGCGCACTGCGACAGGCTGAGAAGGGTATGGTGATTGGTAAAAACGCCTCTCAAGCTCAGGTTGTCATTGCTAATCCACAAGTGTCACGGGCACATGCGCGTATCTGGGTGGAAGACAATGGGCTTAAGTTAACCGACTTAGGCAGTTCGAACGGCACACAGGTGAACGATATCCCGCTTCAAGTGGGGCAGGTGGTTGCACTAAGCGCTGGCGATAAGTTAGCGCTAGGCGGCGTCTTCCTTAATGTAGAACTGCTGGATTAAACTATGAAGCGTAAAAAGCGGGAAGTCAGTGCCTTCAATATGTCCGCGGTTGATCTATTCGCCTCGGCAATGGGAGCGTTTATTCTACTCGCGGTGATTGCACTGCCCTTCTTTCCGAAGACGTCGGATAATCCGCCGGCACCCGTTTGTGCAGACCCATCGCCGGTAGTGCCAGTCCCGGCGGCTTGTCCAGACCCGGTAATACAAACTTGCCCAGTTTGTCCTCCAGTTCCTGAAGAGGCCTTTGTCTTGAAGGATATTGACCTGGTTATCGTGTTAGATGTAACCGGCAGTATGGATGAATCAATTGATGGTTTGAAGAACACGACGTCGGATCTCGTTGCGCTGTTGGCACGACTTGCACCGACTTTTTCGGTTGGGATTGTAACCTTTGGTGACTATGGCTTTGATCAACCTACCCAAGTATTTAATCTCCGTGAAATGTCTAGCGCGCAGGATATCCAAGCACTTAATCGTTTTGTTGATCAGGTTCGAGAGGGCTGGGGTATCGGCGGAGGCGATTATCTCTATGACGGTGAGGCGCTATCGGCTGGTCTAGAAATTGCCGTAGCAATGCCCTTTAGGCCCGAGGCAAAAGAGCGCCGAATTGTTGTCTTTACGGACGATGTTGCCACCTATCAGAGTAGAGCCGAGGGCCTAGTACGTCAGTTCGTGGCGGGGTCGTCAGGGGATATGAGTCAGACCGTTTCGGTGGTCCTAACCGATCCGAAGAATAATCCTGAAGCGGCCCGAATTATGGAACGGCTAGCTGATACAGGGCAGGGTTTCTATTCCTCGTCCTCGGGTTCGTTTATTGGCAAATTATTGCTCGCATTAATTGAGGGAAGTTAGTAAGTGGCTATCTATTATTCGCAACGACAGGGAGATCGGGACTACCAAGAGGATCGCTTCGCCACGATTGAGACGGACACACATCAACTTCTTATTGTAGCCGATGGTCTAGGCGGCCACGAAGCGGGAGAGGTTGCCGCCAAACTCATTATTGAGCTGGTAACGTCAGCCGCTGATAAGTTAACTGAATTGAGTTCGGATGATGCTAAGACAGAACTAAGGGCGTGGTTTAACCCGATTGTTAGCGAATTTCAACACATCTTAGCGAGCAATGAGCAGGCTACTGACGCTCACAGTACTGTGGCGATAGCCATCATCCAACAGGATCAACTGTTCACATTGACCGTGGGCGATTCGCGGATTTATCTATGCAGTGACAAAGCACTTTGGCGTACCCGAGATCACTCAGTTGTCCAAATGCTGCTTGACGAGGGAGAAATTGACGACGCTGAGATGGCTGATCATCCAGAACAGGGCAAACTCTATCAGAGCATTGGGCCCAAGAAGGTGGTGAAACCCAGAATAGCGTATAAATTACTCCAGCCTAAGGATGTTGTACTGGCAGTCAGTGATGGCTTTTGGGAGGGCGTAAACGATGATGAATTAACCCATTTTGCGACGGTTCCATCGCAACAGCTACTCGATCATTTAGTTGAGCAGGCCTGTGAGCGCAAGGCACCTAAGGCCGATAACACCACTGCCATTGCCTATTACTACGAAGTGAGCGAGACACAGTTAATGAAGAATGATGAAAGTTCGACCGTGGCAGCCGATACGGTGAATGAGGACGGTCACCCAGCGCAAATACCGAAGGATGCTGAACGCTCTGAGGCGAAGCAAGCCCAGCATGATACAGTCCATTCAGGCTCTACCAGCGCAGCTTCGGTCCCAACCGACGATCGGTACGCGAACGATGTTGCTTCAGCACCCATGAATAGACGTAGAGATCGACTTATTGCCTTGGCTTTAGTGTTATTTGTCATTGTACTGGTGGTATGGGGGGGGAATTCCGATGAAGATGTCGAGTTGGCAAGCTCGGAATCGAACAGCCGCGAAGCCAGCTCAATCTGTATGATTGAGGAAGTGTACGAAGCACAAGATAACGGCATTCGAATCGTTCTTACTTCCATTGACGATGGCTCTGAGCAGATAGTCAGTTTACCGATACCCCCGGGAAAGTATCGTGTCAAACTTGAGGATCGCAATGGTGAGTGTCAAGACCTGCGCGACAAGCAGGGTGAGATTGAGTTAAAACGAAAATTCGAGCGTCAGCTGTTGCGCTCTTCAACGGTATCAATGGAAGTCCTATGAGTAGAGAACACGAATCTAGTCACCTACCTATCGGCACCCAACTCGGCGAGTACGAGATTCAAGCTGTCCTCGGCCAGGGCGGGTTTGGGATCACCTATAAGGCTTGGGATAGCACGCTTGCGTGCTACGTAGCGCTTAAGGAATATTTCCCGAAGCATTTGGCCAACCGTAATACTGACAGTGTGTCTATTCGGCCAATTAGTCGTGAAGATGAGTCATCCTATGAAAAAGGTTTAACGAGCTTCGTGGAAGAAGCTAGGGTTTTGGCCCAGTTCCAACACCCCGGTGTCGTACCCGTAAAGCGGTTGGTGAAAGCCAATCAAACGGCTTATATGGTCATGGGATTTGTCGAGGGGGAAACGCTCACTCAATATATGAAAAAAAGCGGTGGTAAGGTTGGCCCGCAGCAGCTGGTTGCGTGGACAGTGCAATTACTTTCTGCGCTGGAAAAAGTGCATCAGGCAGGCTTACTTCACCGCGACATTAAGCCAGGAAATGTTTATATCGGCACGGATGGCAACGCGATGTTATTGGACTTCGGTGCGGCTCGGCGGGTTGCGGCGGAGGCTTCACAGTCAATCACGGGTGTTATCTCGGCAGGTTATTCGCCGATTGAACAGTACTCAGAGAGTACCAAGAATCAGGGGCCTTGGACCGATATATATAGTCTGTCGGCTACGCTCTACCGCTGTATTACCGGGGTAAAACCTATCGAGGCAACGGCTCGTCGTGACGAGATGGATGACGGCGACCCTGACCCCCTAGCGGCGTTAAACCCCTCGTCCTACCCAAATTTCCCCGCGGGCTTTATCCTCGCGGTCTGGCAGGGTATGGCGGTAATTCGTAAGCATCGACTTCGTGACGTACATGCTTATCGTGAAGTGATGAATGCTTCGTTGGAGTCGGCCCAAACCAATGAACCTGTACAGCCAGCTACTCCGCCACCAAAGCCTGCAGGTCCTCGCACGTCGGGCTCCGCAGCGTCGACGCCAAAGTCGGGCCCCGCCTCACAGCAGAAGAGTTCCGGTACAGCGTCGTCCTCGGTCCCGATAAGTGGAGGAGGGCGTGTCGTTCAAGTCATTCTAGGTGTGGTAGCTGTCGCCGTGATTGCGGTAGTTATTGTTAATCCCTTTGCGAAGAATACAGATCCTATTATTGGCAATGATGACGGAAGTGAAGAGGTTCAGCTGCATCAGGTGTCGGTCAATGTGCAGCCAAACTCAGCGGTTGACTCAATATCTATCAATGGCACTCGCGTTGCCAATGGTGCGGCCACTGCCCTGACTCAGGGTGAGCATCGAGTACAGGTTCGTGGAACGAATGGCTATTCTAATGTTGATGAGCGTATTTCGGTGGACCGCAACAACCGCCAGTTTGACTTCACCTTAACCCAAGATTTAGTCCCACTAACTCTAACCTTGATACCGTCTAACGCGCGGGTAATCCTACCCGACTTACCAGCGAATGTGACCTATAGCCCTGGGGTGCAACTTCCCCGTGGCACCCATCGAGTCCGGGTCATCGCAAGTGGTTATGAACGCTTTGAGGGCAGTATTGATTTGAATCAAGGTTCTAATTGGACGATAACGCTTGAGCAGGCAACGCCAATAGCACAGATTAACGCACAGATGGTGGCGATCCCGGCAGGGCGCTTTAACATGGGCGGTGATGTCTACACGGACGAGAAGCCTGTGCATCGCGTTAATGTTCCTGCGTTTGAATTACAGAAGACCGAAGTTAGCTGGGAGCAGTATCGTGAATGTGTTAACGCGAACGGCTGCACAGCACCGGCGAATTCATCTTCGTTTGGCGATGACGAGCCAGTAAGAAGTGTTTCGTGGGACGACGTTCAACGCTTTATTAGCTGGCTGAACCGTGAAACGGGATCATCCTATCGCCTTCCGTCTGAGGCTGAATGGGAATACGCTGCGCGAGCTGGCTCGAGTACTCGTTACAGTTCGGGCAATACGCTTTACTGTGATGACGCGCGCTACGGTCGGGGAGACAATGGCGCCTGTTATAGCGGTGATGATGGCCCGGTTGAGGTTGGTAGTTATCGAGCCAATAGCTTTGGCCTCTATGACATGGCTGGCAACGTTAATGAGTGGGTAGAAGACTGCTTCTATAATGATTATAACGGTGCGCCGAATGATGGCTCGGCGTGGATTCGTAAGGCCGACTGCAGTGTCCGTTCAATGCGCGGCGGTGGCTGGGCGGGCTCGGTAGAGCAAGTGGCTTCACCCTACCGAAATAGCGATCAACGCGATGCGACCTTCACGGATGTGGGTTTTAGATTGGCGAGGAGCAGATAGCGTCCGTAGCGTCGTTAACTTGACGGCGAGTGGCGGGGCAGTGCACGGTACATGCTCGAATTACCGAATACTGCTCTCTGAGCAACTCAGAAAGCAGTTTGATCGCGCGGTCGCAGTTTGTTCCTCGGTCGTACTAGGTCGCGAATTTCTGGATCAACGGCGCCGTTGTAACAAGACTGAGTACTTATTCGTTGCTAGTCTTCGCTGTCACGATATTGAGCCACGTCAAAATGGGCTTCGATTTTTGCGTTGAGTGATTTAAATGCGCCAAGCATAAAGGCCCACTCCGCTACCACAAACAGCGGGCCAATCGCCAAGCCCATGATATCGTCCACGAAGGCCGGTTTTTTCCCTTCAAAGTAATGTCCGATGAACTGAATGATCCAGCCAATCACAAATAGCGCAATACTTACTGCTAGCCATAGGCCGGTACTGTAATCCGCAAATAATCCGGCTAGTGCAAAACATCCCGCGTTAAAGAGTAACATTAAGAGGCCTAAACCACGGTGAAGGCGCAGATAATAAAAACAGAGGATGGCGGCTAGGAGATAGGCAGGTGTGAAGCTAAAGGTGATGGCATCGCTCGCCAGAGTAATCACTGGGCGAGAGAGTAGACTAACCACCGATAGGTAAATCAAGGGTACGCCTACGAAGTGGGTGAGGATATTCTTGAAATTACGGTGATAGCTGGCATAGCTGATAAGTTGTTGATCAATCGTCTTCATGGCGTTAGCCGCTCCATTATTATTCTGTAGTCCTATTTATAAGTGTTACAGGCTGTTTTGTAAATGCGAAGGCTTAGTAATAGAGCTACTAGCTCAGTATTAGCGGCGACAGCGAACCACCTTAATTACGGAAAAGTTCTGAGGTTAGGCGCGTTAGTTTTGCATCGCAGTAGCGAAGTGTTACCACGTCAAAGTCAATAGACATTGGCGTGTCTAGACAACTATTTGATCACCGAAGTTACAGCGCTGGAGACGAATTACGCTACACTAGGCAAATGTTAACTAATAAAGACTGATCGTCATGAATATCAATTACACGCAGCTCATGAAAGCCGTTATTCCGTCAATTCGCCATTGTGAAGTGTTAGGCATATCTACCGTAGAGGCCTCAGCCGGAAAGCTCAAACTGGCAATGCCGTGGAAAGAAGATATGTTGGGTGATAGAGATAGGGAGATTATTCACGGCGGTGCCCTAACTACCCTGCTAGATACTACCTGTGGCTTTGCTTCAGCCTCAGCGTTAGATCCATGGGGCCTCGCACCAACACTTGACTTGCGTATTGACTATATGCGCCCAGCCGAACCGAGAAAGACCGTGTATGGCTTTGCCGAAGTTTACCGTAAAACGACTAACGTGATCTTTACTCGAGGCATTGCTTTTCATGAGGGTGAGGAAGACGAACCCATCGCTCACTGCACGGCAACTTTTATGCAGTTAGACAAGACGGCGAGCGCCGGACTTGAAGATTGGTTGCAACAGTTTGCAGTGGAGGAAGCGTAATGGAAACGAGTTTATCGGCCTTGGTTGAGGCTCAGGAATACGGTGCTATTGATAGTTTGGTGGACGCGATACCCTATGCCCAGCTCATTGGTGTAGAAGGTATGCAGCTGGGTAATGATCTTATTTTTAAGCTTCCCAAAAACCCTGACAATATCGGTAACCCAAGTTTACCGGCTATTCATGGTGGGGTTATTGGTGGCTTCATGGAAGTGGTTGCCATGTTGGAAGTCCTCTACGAAACGAAAGTTACCACACTGCCAAAGGTTGTCGACTTTTCCATTGATTATATTCGTGCTGGGCGTGATCAGGACACCTTTGCACGTGCTGAAGTAGTCCGTCGTGGCAGAAACGTCGTGAATGTTTCCATTAGTGCTTGGCAGACATCCGAAGATACCCCAATTGCCAATGCCCGAGCCCATTTCCTGATTAAGCCTGTCCCAGAAGTTGTGCCTGGTAACTAACTATAAATCGGGACGCGAAGCGCATTCCGTATTAATTCAATCTTTAGCGACTTAGTTGGCGGGTAGAGTTCGCCATCAATTTGAATCGTCGTGGCTTGTTCGAATTCGAACTCCAGCTGCTGTTGTTGATAGTGGAGAACGTTGGGATTACTGATAAATCCGCCGGTTTTTAAACGAAGTAGTTCTCGGTATAGCGCTGCATTACTAAGTGGAGCAACCTCGGTCACCGCAAGCGTTCCATTGTTTAAGTTGGCCTGAGGTAATAGACACATCCCTGACCCAGCGAAGCGTCCCTTGCCAATTAAAAGAAGAATACGTTCTATTCGGCGTGCCTTAACATTAAGCGTTATGCTTTTGCGTTCCTTTAACATCGCCCATAGCGAACGCCAGTATTTAAAGCGTCGCTGAGGGTTTTCCTGCAAATAGGTCAAAACCTGGGTATCAAAGCCGCAACCCACACTATTCAGTCCCAGTGCAGAATATTCATCGGCCGTGACCTTGAAAAAATCGATCGATCGAGTGGGGTTGCTGAGCGTTAGCGCTAGCGCTCGAGAAAAATTGAGTGGTGCTCCGAGAGACCTGCACCAGTCGTTACCTGATCCCTTTGGCACAGGTGCCAGGCAGAGTGGTTGAGACTCGCTGGGTTGTAGGGCATTTAAGGCGCGGTGAAGGGTACCATCGCCACCGGCGACCAAAAAGTATTGCTCTCCACGGGCTATGAGTTCCTGCAACTGTTTTCGCTGTTCCTGTTCGGAGTGGGTTTGGTGCCATTCAATATTGGGGTGCTGAGTGCATTTGCGAGATAGTCTACTAGAGAGGGAGGCGCCGCTACCCGATTGTTGATTGATGAAGCCGTGCCACATAGTTTTAAACCTATTATATTTTTCGACCTATGATACCTTGAAATATTGCCATCGCACCCCCATTTATTGAGACAGATAATAAACCGCCTATTTAGGAGTTCATCATGACGGCAGAAACCGCTAACGAAAAACATGGTTTTCAAACCGAAGCGAAACAGTTGCTTCAGTTAATGATTCATTCTTTGTATTCAAACAAAGAAATTTTCCTTCGCGAGTTAATCTCAAACGCCTCTGATGCAGCGGATAAGCTGCGCTTCGAAGCTTTGAGTAATGATTCTCTGTACGAAACCGATCCAAATTTACGTATTCGAATTAGCTTCGATGCGGATGCAGGTACTTTAACGATTGACGACAATGGTATTGGCATGACACGCGATGAGGCGATGGCTAATCTTGGTACCATCGCGCGTTCTGGTACCTCTGAGTTCATTAAGAACCTCAGTGGTGACCAGCAGAAGGATTCTCAGCTAATTGGTCAGTTCGGTGTTGGTTTCTATTCGGCCTTCATTGTGGCGGATAAAGTAGATGTCTTTACACGTAAAGCGGGCGAAGAGGCGGCTAATGGCGTGCATTGGTCTTCTACTGGCGAAGCTGATTTCGAAATTGCGACGGCAGAAAAGGCTGAGCGCGGCACACGCATTGTGTTGACGCTGAAGGAAGAGGGCAAAGAATTTGCGGATAACTTCCGCCTGCGTAGCATTATCAAGAAGTACTCGGATCATATTGCCATTCCGGTTGAAATGGAGAAGGCTCACTACGGTGAAGAGGAGCAGCCGGAAACACCTGAATACGAGGCCGTTAACGATGCCACCGCACTGTGGGCGCGTTCACGCCAGGAAGTCAGTGATGAGGAGTATCAAACCTTCTACAAGCACATTAGCAATGACTTCCAAGACCCTGCTAAGTGGAGTCATAATCGTGTCGAAGGTAAACTGGAATATACCAGCTTATTGTTCGTGCCGAAGAAGGCGCCATTCGACCTCTATCACCGCGAAGCTAGCCGCGGATTGAAACTGTATGTTCAGCGCACGTTTATCATGGATGACGCCGAACAGTTCCTGCCACTTTACCTGCGTTTCATTAAGGGTGTAGTGGATTCGAATGACCTGAGTTTGAACGTTTCCCGGGAAATCCTCCAGCAGGACCCAGCGGTAGACTCGATGAAGAATGCCCTGACCAAGCGCTCGTTGGATATGTTGAGTAAGCTGGCGAACAAAGAGCCAGACGTCTACCAAGAGGTTTGGAATGAGTTTGGTTCGGTTTTAAAAGAAGGTCCTGCCGAAGACGCTAACAACAAAGAAAAGATTGCTAAGCTGTTGCGCTTTGCCACCACACAGAGTGAAACACCGGTTCAGGATCAAAGCCTCGAAGCGTATATCTCTCGCATGAAGGAAGGCCAGAAGGATATCTACTTTGTCTGCGCTGAGAACTTCAATACCGCTAAGAACAGCCCGCACCTAGAAGTATTCCGCCGCAAGGGTATTGAGGTGTTACTGCTAACAGATCGTGTGGATGAGTGGTTTATTGCTCATCTCAACGAGTTTGATGGTAAGAGTTTTAAAGATGTTGCGAAAGGTTCTCTTGATCTAGGTGACTTGGAAGATGAGGCCGACAAAAAGGCCGCTGAAGCGGCTTCTGAGACGAACAAGGCACTACTTGAACGCGTTCAAGCAGTGTTGGCTGATGAGGTTGAGGCAGTTCGCGCTACTACCCGATTGGTTGAGTCTCCAGCGTGCCTAGTGGTAGCGGATGACGAAATGGGACTGCAGATGCGCAAACTTATGGAGGCGGCTGGTCAAGAAGTTCCGTCTGCTAAGCCAACCTTAGAGTTGAATGTCGAGCACGCTTTGGTGGCCAAAATGGATGCCGAGAGTGATGAAGATCGCTTTGCTGAGCTCAGTCACCTATTATTAGGTCAAGCGAAGCTAGCAGCGGGTGATCAGCTAGAAGATCCTGCAACATTTGTTGCGCGACTTAATAAGTTATTGCTTGAGTTGTCTAATTAGTTGATGGGGTTGAGGTCTGGTTGATCTTTGCCATACCTCATTTACCTTGGAGTCTGTTAAGCTAACGTGCGAATGGCGAATGCGATTCGCACTTTTTTATGGCTTAGAATAATAAAAATAACAATCTAGGCATTGACTATGCTTGAGATATACAGAGTTAAGCGTGGGTAATAACTACCTTCGCGTTACGGGATACTATGACACAAACTACAACAAAAGTTGCCGTGTTAGGCGGTGGAAGCTTCGGAACAGTTTTAGCCAATTTGGTGGCGGGAAATGGTGTTGACTGTGCCCTGTGGATGCGCAATGAAGAACGCGCGAAAGAGGTCATGAACAGCCGCGAGAATGCAGAGTATTTCCCTGGTTTTATGTTGGATAAACGTCTGACTATCACGAGTGATTTTGACGCAGCTATTGAAGACGCTGAGCTTATTATCATGGCGGTGCCATCATCGGCTTACGATACCGTCTGTATTCAGCTAGCACACTGCATTTCTCGTAACACGCTAATCCTATCTACTGCCAAGGGGATTCGCGCCGACGGCTTCCGTTTAATGAGTGAAGTCATTCAGGAGTATTTACCACACAATCCGGTCGGCGTTTTATCAGGTCCCAATCTAGCTAAGGAAATCGCTGATGACCAGTTCACTGCAACGTTAGTAGCCAGTGCCTCAATAAAAGTAGTTGAAGCCTCACAGAGCGTTCTCGCATCGCCTACTTTCCGCGTTTATGCCGGAGATGATCCTCAAGGTGCGGAACTCGCTGGAGCACTGAAGAATATCTACGCCATTATCGCGGGAATCACGGGCAGTATGCAGTTGGGTCAAAATACCGTTAGCATGTTGATCACGCGTTCACTGGCTGAAATGTGTCGCTTGGCGAGTGAACTAGGTGCCGAACCGATGACCTTTATGGGGCTAGCGGGTGTGGGTGACCTATTTGTAACCTGTACCTCGCCACTTTCTCGTAACTATCGAGTAGGCCAAGCATTGGGTCAGGGTAAAACCCTAGAGCAGGCGGTTGCTGAGATCGGCCAAACAGCCGAGGGCGTTGCTACGCTTAAAACTGTGTACGACAAGGCGCATGAGTTAGGGGTGAGAATGCCACTAGTTGATGGGCTATATAGACTGATTTACGAGCATGTTGAAATTAGCGAGATTATTACTTCGCTCATGACAGCACAACAGGCCACGGATGTTGAACATAAGGTAAAGGGAATATGAAACCAGAATCTAACTATCGTTTTTTCGAGGACGCCCATTGGGTGCGTTTGCTGTTAATGGCCATCTTTTGGTTAGTGGTGCCGGTGATACAGTTTCTTATCGGTGTTGTAGCGATTGTTCAGGCGTTGGCTGCGCTGGTTAGACAGGAGCCGATTGAGGCGCTAACACCGCTGGGCAGCCAACTTGCTCGTTGGGTGCTACAGATTAATGACTTCTTGGTCTACCGTTCGGATCGTCGTCCGTTTCCACTATCGGATTGGCCAGACGCGGAGTGAAATTATACATTCTGCGTCACGGCACGGCTGAGCGCTGGTTGAATGACAGTATGGATTTTGATCGCCAACTGACAGATTTTGGAGTGGCGCAAATTGAACAACTCGTTCCGCAATGGCGAACAGCCATGGCTTCGATTGAGACTTGGGTTAGTCCTTATCAACGCACTCAGCAAACGGCGAAGGTGTTACTGGGTGCAGAGGCAAGCTTTCAAACTACCCGATTGATCACGCCTGAGGCCTCGTTGGTGAACTTGCTAAACTTGCTACCCGAACAGAAACAGGACTTACTTCTCGTTAGTCATCAGCCATTGGTTAGTTCATTGGTGGCAAAGTTATCAGGTTTATCGCCCTATGATTGCCCGATGTCTCCGGCTTCGTTGGCGGTGCTTGAGGGCGACGTTATGGCCGCAGCGTGTATGGAGCTTCGCTCCTTAAATCACTCCGTCTGAGAACCTCTCTTGATGCACGAAAAACAGTTTAAATGCGCCGATCTCACGCTGACGGGGATCTATTACGATGGTCAGCATGACGAGCAGACTATACCCGTTATTGCGCTGCACGGTTGGCTGGATAATGCCGCGAGCTTTCATCGTCTAGCGCCGCTGTTGGCGCCGCATCCTGTTCTAGCGTTGGATCTGGCCGGCCATGGGCGAAGTGACCATCGCTCTGCCTCCGCGGGCTACTCAATCTGGGCGGATATTACTGAGGTGCTGGCAGTGGCTAACCAGATGGGTTGGCGGCGCTTTGCGCTGGTGGCTCACTCGCGAGGCGCCGCTATCGCAACGCTTATTGCCGCGGTAGCGCCAGAACGCGTCGCACATTTAGCGTGGCTAGATGGTGGTTGGCCGATGTTGGCCGGCGATCAAGAGTTTGTCTCCCAGCTACGCGAATCGGTAACGAATCAGTTAGCTGAGCAAAGTGAAAAGCGAGCGTTCCCGAGTTTTGAAAGTGCGGTGATTGCCCGTCGAAGAGGGATGTTTAAGCTGAGTGAGAGTGCTGCCATGGCCTTAACGGAACGTGGGGTCCGGGAAACGGAGCGAGGCTTTGAATGGTCATCTGACCGACAGCTTATGGCCGCATCACCGGTGCGTTTGACGCGTGCGCAAATGGAACAGGCTATGGCCGCCATCGAATGCGATATTCAACTATTCTATGCGGAATGTGAGCGCAGTGATATGAATCGTTGGCGTGCAAAGTTGCGTGAGTTAACCGGGGTGGAGAGCTTCGCCTTAGTAGGAGAACATCATTTACATATGGAATCACCGGCTAATGACATTGCCCAGCGATTGATACAAAGTTATCAATCACTGGTTTCATAAAGACCTTGCTAGTTAATCAGAGATCAACGAGAGAAACTCGGCACGAGTTTCCGATCGCTCTTTGAATTTACCCAGCATGGCTGAAGTCTTCATCGATGAATTTTGCTTCTGAACGCCGCGCATCATCATGCACATATGCTTAGCTTCTACCACCACAGCTACGCCATCGGCGCCGGTAACTTCTTGGATCGTTGTCGCGATTTGATGGGTGAGCGACTCCTGAATCTGTAGACGTCGGGCAAACATATCGACAATACGTGCCAGTTTAGATAAACCCAGTACTTTTCCCGTTGGAAGATAGGCAATATGGGCCTTACCGATAAATGGCAGCAGGTGATGTTCGCAGAGCGAATACAGCTCGATATCCTTCACGATGACCATTTCACGAGAGTCACTTGGGAAGAGGGCACCGTTAATGACCGTCTCGAGATCTTGAGAGTAGCCTTGGTTGAGGAACTCAAACGCCTTGGCAGCGCGTTTAGGGGTGTCTTGCAGACCAGGGCGATTTAAATCTTCACCAATGGCTTCGATGATACTGGCAAATGCCTTTTCCATTTGTCGTCTCTTTTTGGTCAGATGAAAGGAACACGAATAAAAACTTGTACGATCCTTACGTAAAAACTTGGGTTTAGGATCTATGCTTCGTATTATAGGGTAATAACTACTTGAGTGGGAAATAATGCAGGATTCAATTGATTCGTTAGTGACAGAGTTGATCACCGTTCGTGACTATATCCGTTGGGGCGCAACGTCGTTCGAGCGTGCAGGCTTGTATTTTGGTCACGGTACCGATAACGCGTGGGATGATGCAGTCCAGATCGTTCTTCATACCTTGAACCTTCCTCCCGAGAGCGATCAGATGGTATTAGATGCTCGTTTGGTGCTAAGCGAGCGAAAACAGGTGCTGAAGTTACTTTCCCGCCGTGCGGAAGAGCGAGTCCCAACGCCTTATCTATTGGGTTATGCGTGGTTTTGCGGTATGCGCTTCAAGGTTGATGAACGGGTACTAATTCCTCGCAGCCCCATCGCAGAACTGATTGAATCAGGTTTTCAGCCGTGGTTGGTGTCGGAGCCTAAGCGAATCCTTGATTTGTGCACGGGCAGTGGTTGCATCGGCTTAGCTTGCGCCGATTCATTCCCACATGCGGAGGTAGATTTGGCAGATATTTCTACCGATGCGCTCGCAGTCGCGGCAGAAAATATTGCCTGGCATCAGATGGGGCACCGAGTGGTCGCTGTAAATTCCGACCTTTTTGACAGCTTAACCGGCCGTAAGTATGACATTATCGTTTCCAACCCTCCGTATGTGGATGCGCAGGATATGTCGGATTTGCCAGCAGAGTATCATCATGAGCCTGAACTGGCCTTAGCTGCCGGTAATGATGGCTTGGATTTGGTTCGTCGAATACTCATTGAGGCACCGAAGCATCTTAGCGAAGAAGGTATTCTGATTTGTGAGTTGGGTAATTCCTGGGTTCACTTGCAGGATGCCTATCCCGAAATCCCGTTTACTTGGTTGGAATTTGAACGCGGTGGGCATGGTGTATTCTTGCTAACAGCCGGTGAGCTGTTGGCACATAAAGACGCCTTCTCTACACGATAACCCACGCGACTAGGCACGCAGTCGTAGCCTCGCTATGATGGCTTTAATCGACGTTTCACGTACTGGTAGTGTGACTGACCAACGTATTACTACATTAAGGAAGGACTATGTCCGGCAACAGTATCGGCAAATTATTTTCAGTGAGCACCTTCGGCGAGAGCCATGGTGTAGCGTTAGGATGCGTGGTTGATGGCTGTCCTCCTGGTATTGAACTGAATGAAGCAATACTGCAAGTTGATCTCGATCGCCGCAAGCCAGGACAGTCTAAATTTACCACCCAACGTCGCGAGGCGGATGAGGTTCGTATTCTATCTGGCGTCTTTGAAGGTAAAACCACCGGTACCTCTATTGGGATGGTGATCGAGAACACGGATCAACGTTCCAAGGATTACGGTGAGATCAAGCATAAGTTTCGCCCAGGGCATGCCGACTACACCTATTGGCAAAAATATGGCATCCGCGACTACCGTGGTGGTGGTCGTTCTTCGGCACGCGAGACAGCAATGCGTGTTGCCGCCGGAACCGTGGCCAAGCAGGTATTAAAGCAATTGGGTATCGAAGTGCGTGCCTACCTTTCTCAGCTTGGTCCCATTGCCGTGCCTTTGGTGTCGTGGGAAGGGGTAGAGGACAATCCGTTTTTCTGTGCCGATCCCAGCAAAATCGAAGAACTCGAGGCTTACATGATTCAGTTGCGACGAGATGGAGATTCCGTGGGTGCTAAAGTGACAGTGGTCGCAACCGGTGTTGAAGTGGGCTTAGGAGAGCCGGTATTCGATCGTTTGGATGCTGAATTGGCGCATAGTCTGATGAGTATTAATGCGGTTAAGGGCGTCGAGATTGGCGCTGGCTTCGACTGTATTGCGCAGCGCGGCTCTGAACATCGTGATGAAATGACCCCGCAGGGCTTTAAATCGAATCACGCCGGAGGCGTCCTGGGTGGTATTTCCACCGGACAGGATATCGTCGCCAGTATTGCGATGAAGCCCACCTCAAGTATTACCGTTTCGGGCGAGACGATTGATATCGAAGGCAATAGTACCGAGCTGATAACCAAGGGGCGTCATGACCCCTGTGTGGGTATTCGTGCGGTACCCATCGCTGAAGCAATGATGGCGATAACACTACTTGATCATGTACTTCGCCATCGCGCTCAGAATCAAGGTGTGACTACAATAACACCGAAAATCTAAGCCCGTGGCTATCCGAATACCGGTAAAACGCCTGTCGGGTGTGTATAGCTTCTATTTTGCGCTGCTGGGTATTTGGGTGCCCTATTGGGGGTTGTATCTAGCTGATATTGGCTTTGACGGTCGAACCATTGGGGTCGTCTTCGCCATCTCTTTCCTAGCGCGAATTCTCGGGCCGTATTTCGCGGCCTACTTCGCCGAGAAAACGGGGTCTCGAGTCCAAGTGATGCGTTGGCTGGCTTGGTTGAGCGCAGCGTCTGCGATACCTTTAGTTTACTCTAGCAATTTAACGGTTATTCTCGTTAGCGTAGCCCTCTACAGCTTTTTTTGGAACGCGATTTTACCAATTCTGGAAGCGTTGACGCTGGATTGGTTCAGTGAGGATCCCGCTCGCTACGGCCAAATTCGCATTTGGGGTTCAATTAGCTTCATTGCATTGGTGATGGGCTTGGGCGAACTCTTAGCTAACGGCTCAAGTGCCTCGGTCCCGGTGATTCTACTCGCAACTTTGGTTCTGTTGGGAGTGGCGCTAAGCTCGGTGCCCGAACCCTCCCGAACTATTGCTAAGCATAACGGTGAAGGATTTCGTGCTTCTCTTAAACAGCGCCACGTCATCGTCTTCTTTTTGACCGCTTTTCTCTTGCAGGTGTCTCACGGTGTCTACTACGCACTATTTTCATTGTTCTTAGAGGAAAATTCATTTTCGCGATCAGGTATTTCCTACCTGTGGGCTTTGGCTGTGGTTGCTGAGGTGCTGATGTTCTGGGGGATGACCAGGCTTTTCCACCGCTGGAAAATTTCGACAGCATTACCTATTTGTTTATTCTTATCGACGGTTCGATGGGTTGTTCTGGCCTACTGGGTGGTTGATCCTGCTTGGGTGGCACTTACTCAATTATTACATGCGTTTAGCTATGCCGCTCATCACGGAGCGAGCATGATTTGGTTAGCTCAAGTCATACCGGCCAAAGCTGCTGATAAAGCACAAGCCTTTTACGCCGCGATCTGTTTCGGTTTGGGCGGTGCTTTTGGTGCTTTGATCGGCGGTGAAATTTGGCTTTATTCTAACCTGGCTAGTTTTCTTTTCGCCGCCTGTTCATCGGCATTAGCGTTGATTTTATGGGTGCTATATATGCCCCGTCAGCCAGCTATAAACTAGCCAAATTATTCAAAACTTGCGACGCGCGTCAAAATCAGCGAAACTAAAATGAAAGTATTTCCAAAATAACAATAAAACGGTGTTTTTATGTTTTACCGATTCTCTATTATTGCGGCCATCTGTCTGGTTAGTGTCAACATCAATGCGCAGGCGGTTGATCAATGCGCTGTCATTCAATGTGACTGTACTGCAATTACCCAAGGCGAATGGCGTAGCGCTTGTGAAACGCGACAGCGTAGTATCAAAGCGCGCTGTAACGCGAGTGGCGGCGAGCGAATCTCAGCCTGTACGATTGCTGGTGCGGATGCTTGGCCACTAACGCTACAAACTGTTTCAGCCGAGCGAACTCCAACGTTCCAGCTTGAAGAAGACCCACTCGAGGATTGGATGGAAGAAGCGACTAGTCAGCTAGAAGCGCTAGATTTCCAAATGGCGAGCTCGCGAGAATGGACGGTTAGTAAGTTGGAGGAAGCGAGTTGGAGTCAAGCGGTTGTGAGTGCGGTAGCCTGGCGAGATCAGCTACGGAATGAATGGTGGCTTATCAGCAACTCACTTCGCGGCGAGGCTAAACTTGATGATGATCCGATCGATGAAGACCGAGTTGAGGAGCTTCTGTCAGATGTTGACTTACGTATCAATGAGCTAAGGCGTTTGCAGGAGGCTGTGAATAACCCGGGCGTCGAGGCGCTAGCGTTGATCAACGTGTTAACGTCAATGGAGATTGAGCAACTACAAATTAAGGCGCAACTCATTGCGATGACGGGGCGTGACGAAACTTCGGGCGAAGCCTGGCTAGAAGTGGCGAGTCTGAGTGAAGCGCTGTTCAAAAATGAAGGCTTGACGCCAAACGAGCAGCGTCGAACCGCAATTGATGCGGTAGCAGAGCACTATCAAGCTGCCACCGCTTTTGATCGGGCGGGCAATCAGCGTGCTGCCAACGCAGCCTATTCTCGCGCCGAAGAGATTAAGCGTAACCCGACAATTTTAGCGGAATAAGTTGCCGATTTATATTGTAGTATCGAGTTCTATCGAGATTTCAATATTACTCATCTAAACCAATCAGGCCGCTCAACGAGCGGCCTGATTGGTTTAAGCAATAAGCGTAGTTGGTGTTACCAGAATGCGCTTATCGATTAATCGATTGCCGGAATGTCCGCAATACCTTCATCACGATGCTCATTCAGACTACCGATAAATGCCTTCGCCGCATTAGAGAGCGTACGCGCTTTATGCCAGATTACGCCAAGGTTACGGGAAATTTCTACGTCGGTGAGCTCAAACTGAACTAAGTCATCGCTCATACAACGAGGCAGCACACTCCAGCCCATGCCAACGTTGACCAGCATCTTAATAGTTTCTAAGTAGTTGGTAGACATTGCCACGTGCAAAGGTACTTCACGCGATTCGAACAGATGCTTAACGATCCGTCCCGTGTAGGTGACGTCACCGGGTAAAATTGCAGGCCACTTTGACATCGATTCAATATTCAGTTCACCTACTTCAGCCAAGGCATGCTCTTTACCTACCACAAATACGAGGTCATCTCGCCAAATTGGGTAGGTGTTCAGATTCGAGTTAGTGGTGGGTGCTAGCGTCACGACTGCTAATTCCTGGCGCCCGGCAAGAACCTCTTCATAGGCTTTCTCTGAATCCATGAAAGCCATGTCTGGGGAAACCTTTGGGTAGCTTTTGGCGAAGTCCTTCAGCACGGGTGGTAAGCGGTGCAAGCCAACGTGATGACTCGTTGCCATTTTTAGCGGACCTTCAATTTCGCCGGTCATATCACGGAGTACACGACGTGCATCCATCACTTCCTTGAGAATGAGTTGCGCGCGCGGGAGGAGTACTCGACCACTTTCGGTTAGGCTGACACGGCGGTTAATGCGATCAAATAGACGAACATTCAACTGGTCTTCCAGTGATGCAATACGTTTTGATACAGCAGGTTGAGTGAGGTGCAATGATTCGGCTGCCTCGGAGAAAGAGCCAGTTTCTGCAACCCATAAAAAAGCTTTTAAACTTTGCGTGTCCATAACAATTCTCGAGCCTAGTGAAAAGAGATTACTTATTGTAATCGAACTGATACATAAGATGAATTTATTTTATCCGATCTGGTGCGTACACTCCATGTGTACAACAATTATTTGATTTAGGAGAGACAGGTGGCGGGATCTACCTTGTACGACAAATTGTGGGAGGTGCACTTAGTTCAAGAGCGCGCAGATGGCACAGCATTGATCTACATTGATCGCCATCTCCTCCATGAAGTAACTTCGCCGCAGGCTTTCGAAGGGCTGCGTATCGCCGGTCGTAAGCCGTGGCGAGTATCTGCCAATGTGGCTACACCGGACCATAACGTCCCGACGACCACTACGGAACGTCAGCTTGGCGTTGCGGGTATTCAAGATCCAGTGTCGAAAATCCAAGTGCAAACATTGGATGATAACTGTGATGAGTTCGGTATTACCGAGTTCAAGATTAACGATGCTAAGCAGGGTATTGTTCACGTTGTGGGTCCAGAGACCGGCGCAACACTGCCCGGTATGACCGTTGTGTGTGGTGATTCGCATACGTCGACTCACGGTGCATTGGGCGCGTTAGCTCATGGTATCGGTACCTCTGAAGTTGAGCATGTCTTGGCGACGCAGTGCCTAATTCAGCGTAAAATGAAGAACATGCGAGTTCGCGTTGAGGGCGATCTTCCTGCCTATATCACCGGTAAGGATATCGCTTTGGCGATTATCGCTAAAATTGGTACTGCAGGCGGTAATGGCTACGCCATTGAGTTTGCGGGTTCTGCGATTGAGCAGCTATCCATGGAAGGGCGAATGTCGCTGTGTAATATGGCTATTGAAGGCGGTGCTCGCGCAGGGCTAGTAGCGGTTGATGCGGTGACCTTGGATTATGTTAAGGGCCGAGAATATGCGCCCAAGGGCGATGCTTGGAATCAAGCACTTGGCTACTGGTCAACGCTGCACAGCGATAGCGATGCGGTATTCGATCACGAAGTCGTTCTTCAGGCTGCCGAGATCAAGCCTCAGGTTTCCTGGGGGACTTCCCCTGAAATGACGCTAGCGGTGGATCAAAACGTTCCCGATCCTGCGGCCGAGCAGGATAGCGTTAAACGCTCTTCTATTGAGCGGGCGTTAAGCTACATGGGCTTAAGTGCTAATCAAGCCATCACCTCCATCAACGTGGATAAAGTATTTATTGGTTCGTGCACTAACTCTCGAATTGAAGATTTACGTGAAGCGGCGAAGGTAGTTGAAGGGCGTCAGGTAGCCACCTCCGTTAAGGAAGCGCTAGTAGTACCTGGATCACAGCAAGTTAAGGCTCAGGCCGAAGCAGAAGGCCTGGACAAGATTTTCGTGGCGGCGGGGCTTCAGTGGCGCGAGCCAGGTTGTTCCATGTGCTTGGCAATGAATGCGGATAAGTTGGGCGCGGGTGAACACTGCGCCTCGACTTCCAATCGTAATTTCGAAGGTCGTCAGGGGTGGGGTGGTCGAACTCACCTCGTATCGCCTGCCATGGCCGCGGCAGCTTCGATTGCCGGTCATTTTGTTGACGTTCGTGAATTTATTAACACGGAGGTGTCAGCGTGAAGGCATTTACTCGTTTAAATGCGTTGGTTGCGCCAATGGACAGAGCCAACGTTGACACCGATATGATCATCCCCAAGCAGTTCCTGAAGTCGATCAAGCGGACTGGGTTCGGTAAGAACTTGTTTGATGAGCTTCGTTACTTAGATGAAGGTCAGCCCGATCAAGACTGTGCAGGAAGACCCCTCAATCCAGAATTCCCGTTGAACTTCGCCCGATATCAGGGCGCAGAAATTTTGTTGGCTCGTGAAAACTTCGGATGTGGTTCCTCACGAGAGCATGCGCCATGGGCATTAGAGGATTATGGCTTTCGCGTAGTGATTGCGCCAAGCTTTGCCGATATCTTCTATAATAACTGCTTTAAAAACGGCTTATTAGCCATTGTATTGCCGAGCGACGTCGTTGAGTCGCTGTTCAAAAAGCTCGCGGCTAACGAGGGCTTTAAGCTTGACGTGAACTTGACGGCAAAGACGGTGAGTACGACCGATGGCGAAAGCTTCGATTTTGAGATTGATGATTTTCGTCAGCACTGCTTGCTAAACGGCCTTGATGATATTGGTTTAACGCTTGAAGATCGCTCGGCAATTGCCGCCTTCGAAGCGCAACATTTACAGCGTTACCCATGGGTTGCGATAGATTAAGAGATGGTTATGAGTCAGCAAGTTTTAGTTCTCCCCGGTGACGGTATTGGCCCTGAGATAATGGGTGCAGCCCGAGCAGTATTTGAATTAGTTATCCAACAGCACAATTTGGATATTGAGTTGGTTGATGGGTTGTTAGGCGGTGCCGCTATTGAAGCTTCGGGTGAACCGTTACCTGAAGCCACATTAACCGCCGCGAAGGCGAGCGATGCTATTTTGCTAGGTGCTGTAGGGGGTCCTCAGTGGGATCACCTGCCCATGGCAAAGCGCCCAGAAAAGGGCTTGCTGGGCATTCGCTCTGAGCTTGAATTATTCGGTAATCTGCGTCCCGCGCTGTTATACCCGCAACTAGCCGATGCTTCCTCGCTGAAGCCGGAAATTGTCTCGGGCTTGGACCTATTGATTGTCCGTGAGCTAACGGGCGGGATCTACTTCGGTCAGCCACGCGGTGTACGCGAACTTGAAAATGGAGAGCGTGAGGGCTTCAACACCTACGTTTATCGCGAGTCTGAGATTCGTCGAATTGCGCATTTGGCCTTCAGCTTGGCGCAGCAACGCAATCGGAAATTGTGTTCAGTTGATAAGGCGAATGTACTGGAAGTTACGGTGTTGTGGCGTGAAGTGTTGAATGACATTGCACCGCAGTATCCAGATGTTGAACTTTCACATATGTATGTTGATAACGCGGCCATGCAGTTGGTCAAAGCACCTAAGCAATTTGACGTGATGGTCACGGGCAATATGTTTGGTGATATTTTGTCTGATGCCGCGGCGATGCTAACCGGTTCGATTGGTATGCTGCCGTCAGCATCATTGGATGAGCAGGGACGCGGTATGTATGAACCATGCCATGGCTCGGCTCCCGATATTGCTGGGCAAAACTTAGCGAATCCGCTGGCGACTATACTGTCAGTAGCGATGATGCTGCGCTACTCTCTTGGTGAGGCGCAGGTAGCAGATCAAATTGAAGCAGCCGTGGAGCGTGTTTTGGAAAGCGGTTTGCGCACTCCGGATATCTATTCTGATGGCTGCACAAAAATTGGCACGGTTGAAATGGGTCAAGCCGTCTGTAATGAATTGTCGAAGTAGGTATTACACGTGAAAGTAGGATTTGTAGGTTGGCGTGGCATGGTGGGCTCAGTATTACTGGAGCGCATGCTAGCGGAAGATGACTTCAAAGGTTTGCAGCCAGTATTCTTTACTACCTCAAATGTAGGTGGTGCTGCACCGGATGTGGGTGTTAGCTGTCCAGCTTTGGAAGACGCCTATAATATTGATGCGTTGTGTGCTCAGGAAGTGATTATTAGTTGTCAGGGTGGCGACTACACGAAGGCTGTGCAGGCAAAGTTGCGGGCAACGGGCTGGAATGGTTACTGGATTGATGCTGCCTCCTCATTACGAATGAGTGATGAGGCCGCTATTGTTCTGGATCCCATCAATCGTGGAGTGATTGACCAATCGCTAAACAGTGGTGTTAAGGACTTTATTGGCGGTAACTGTACCGTTTCGCTGATGTTGATGGCTGTCGGTGGACTCTTCAAAGAGGGCTTGGTTGAGTGGGGTTCTGCAATGACCTACCAGGCTGCGAGTGGCTCAGGTGCGAAGAATATGCGCGAGCTAATCCAACAGATGGGTTATCTGAAGGAAGCGGTAGCCGAGCCGTTGGCCAACCCAGCAAGCTCAATTTTGGATATTGATCGCCAGATCACGGCAGCACTCAACAGCGATGGCTATCCCAAAGCGCAATTTGGCTATCCTCTGGCAGGTAGCCTATTACCTTTCATTGATACTCAATTGGCTAACGGCCAGAGCCGAGAAGAGTGGAAGGCGCAATGTGAGACCAATAAAATACTAGCATCGAAGCAGGATATCCCGCTTGATGGTATCTGTGTCCGAGTTGGAGCAATGCGTTGTCACAGTCAGGGTTTGACGCTCAAGCTCAATCGCAACGTCCCGATGGATGACATTGAAGCCATTATCAAGGCAGCAACGCCCTGGTCAAAATGGATTGATAATCACCGCGATGCGAGTCTATCCGCGCTGACACCGGCTGCGGTAACCGGCGGTTTGGCTGTGCCAGTAGGACGAGTTCGCAAAATGAATATGGGGCCTGAATACCTCTCAGCGTTCACGGTGGGAGACCAGCTCTTATGGGGTGCAGCGGAGCCACTCCGACGGATGTTAGCGATTCTTCGTAGTTAAGCGAGTACGGAGACTCAGTTCTATCGATCAAAACCATCCTAGCGGTGGTTTTGTACTTTTAGCGCCTTTATTTACCTAAAACTGTTAATTTGTTCGCATTGGGTTCGTTAAAGGTTTAAAACTTCGAAGTTATCGCGATATACTCTTTTTAGTATAACTCCGTCTAGCTCTGCGTCATTAGCAATGAGATCGAGTTAAAAAAGCGATAAAGGATAATATAAATAATGCTGCGTAAAGTACTCGTTACTGCAACCGCTGTTGCTTCGTTAACTTCCTCACTGAGTTACTCACTCGGGTTGGGTGAGGTTACCTTGACCTCATCTCTCAATGAGCCATTGGCTGCGGAAATCCGCCTCATTGATGCTTCGTCATTTGATGCTGAAAGCCTTGTTGTTCGGCTCGCAGATCAGCGGGCTTTTGAATTAAGTCAGCTTGATCGCGCTCCATTTCTCTCTCGGCTGAATTTTCGCTTAGACGTTGAGCGTGGCGTGGTGGTGGTGAGTAGTGCAGATCCCGTTCGTGAGCCCTACCTTAGTTTTTTGGTTGAGGCGAAGTGGGCCTCAGGCAAGGTGTTGCGTGAATACACACTATTAATGGATCTACCAACCTTAGCGGGTCCAGCCGTAACGGCTCCAATTCAGCGTCCCACAGTGGTCGAACAATCGCGACGCTCGGAGCAGCCAGTGAACATCCCTGCGGCAACTCCAGCGGCGACCGTCGCAGTGCGCGAAAACCAGGCAGCGGATAAGGCGAACTCGAGCAGTGGTTATTTCGTTCGCGATGGTGACACGCTTTGGAGTATCGCTAAATCAATTAAACCGGCGGCGGACATCAGCGTTCAACAAATGATTGTGGCGCTGCAGCAAACGAATCCAGAAGCCTTTATTGATGGCGATATTAATCGTTTAATGCGCGGCGCAACCCTAGCGATTCCAAGTGAATCAGCGGTTCGTTCTATTTATCAAGATGATGCCGTATCTCAGGTTCGCTCGCAAACTGGTGCACAGGTATCCGGCCGTCTCAATGATGGTCAGACCGGTAGTTCAGTCGGTACTTTGTCAGTGACAGCTGGTGACGACGTAGAAAGCCAACTAGGTGAAGAACTCGATGGGCTGCGCAATGAAAATGATGAGTTACGTAGACAGCTTGAGAGCTTAGAAGAACAAAATCAGGTCATGTCGGAGCTGGTCGAGCTACGCTCTGAAGAGTTGGCGCGTATTCAAGCTGCAGCGAATCAAGCCGACGCGGTGAACACACTCAATGACGAGATTGTTGAGATGCCTGAGCCAGTGAGTGAATCCGCTTCGACTGAACCAAGCGCTGCCGTGACGGCTCCTGCAGAAACACCACAGGATGAATCACCCAAGCTCGTGCAAGCGCAGACTAATGATTCGCCCGCCTGGTATGCTCAGCCCATCTATCAGGGTATAGGGCTAGGTGGCTTAGCTTTAATACTGGGCGGATTCCTCTGGCGTCGACGTCAGCAAAACACCGACAGTAATTCGAATGAGCCGCTAGTTAATTCAGACGATGCAACGAAAGGCGGTGCGGTTCAAGAACTTCTTGCTGAAGCACGAAGAGAAGGCTTCAATGATGGCAAAGTAAGCCTCGATATCGATGACGATAAATTGGAATCGACGTTGGTTGACTACCTTGAGTCCGTGGATTCGACCTATGACGAAGAGTTGAATGCCGAATCTCCCATCGCTGCAGCGGAAGGGTACTTAGCATTCGATCAATTCGAACAGGCGCGTAATTTGCTTGAAGGTGCTCTTCAGAGAGATGCGTCGGACACCGCAGCGCGGTTAAAGTTACTCGAAGTTTTGGTATTACTGAATGATCAAGATGCCTTTGATGAGCAAGCGGATGTTCTTAATGTAGAAGGCGACGAGTCTGTACAGACTCAAATCGATGGTTTGCGGGCGAGTTTCGCGGCGGAAGAAGCCTCTAATGCGGATGATTTGCTGGTTGAGTCAGCAGAATCAGCCGAAGAGGCGATTGCAGCGAGTCACATGAACGACCAACACGACGACGTGCTGGATGAGTCTGACTTTGAGCTAGGTGATTTAGATTCCCTGTACGCCGATATGGAAACTTCACCAGCGGCTGATAGCGCCAACGATGAACTGACTACTGAAGCGGCCACTGAGGTCAATGCGGATTTTGAGCTCGATCTCGAGGATTTTGATCTTAGCGCGGAACGAACCACTACCGATTCGACTGAAGCGCCCGAGGTAGGTGAAAGCCCTTCAAGTAATGATGAGTTTGGCTTAGATGGTTACGATTCGCATGAAGTAGAGGCTGAAGTAGAGGCTGAAGTAGAGGCTGAAGTAGAGGCTGAAGTAGAGGCTGAAGTTGAAGCCGACGAAGTAGTTGAAGCTAATGTAGAGACTGAATTCGATGATGAGATCGGTCTCGAGATTGAAATAGAGTCTGAGTTAGACGAAGAAGCTATCGATGAATCGCTAACGATGGGCGAAGAGCTGAAGGCTGAAGATTTCGCTGAGCTTGAAGTTGTCTCTGAGGCTGAAGCGAGTAGGGAAGAACCGCTTAGCTTGGCAGAGAATGATGACGAAATAGTTAGCGAGAGTGAAGTCCTCCCAACGCCTTCCGTGGAAGATGAAGATGACTTGTCCGTCGCCGAGGGCTCCGGAGCAGCAGCGGTAGCGCTTGCGTTAGCGGCTGAGCCGACTACCGAGGGTGAATCTGAAGATGAAGAAGTTGAGATAACCGCAGAGGATCTAACGCTTGATTTGCCTGCTATTTTTGCGAGCGTTGAGTCCGATGATCAAGCGGCAGCCTCCTACTATGACGACATCGTTGAAGACGAGGCGGTGGCTTATTCAGATTCGGAAGCGCTAGATGGCAGTGAGTCTTTTGATGGCAATGAAGACGAGGCATTTGAAGCATCTTTTGTTAGTTTAAGTGATATCGAATCATCTGATTCCCTCGATTCAGCGGCAAGTTTAGATGACGTTGTTGAAGTTGAAGATACCAACATTCAAGCGTCTACCGAAACGGAATTACTTGCTCAATCGGAAGAAATTGACTGGACGACTGACGACGCCTACGTAACGGGTCTTGATGACGATACTTCTGACGCTGAGTTAGCCTCTTTAGTCGTCGACGATCTAAAGACTGAGTTCGAAGATGACATTGAGTTTAGTGGCGAGGCCATCGCGATTAAAGCGGGCTCAAATGACTTAAGTGATGAGCCAGTACTAGAACTTTCTGGGGATGACGATCGTGGGGTATTTGACGACACGTTAGCGACTTCCTCGGTGGACGAAATTGAGCCACTGTCGGAAACTGTTGCTGAGACAGAGCTGGCGATTGACTTGGACTCAATTGCCGAACTTGATGAAAGTGAACTTGAGGCCGTTGAAGACTTCGATTTTGACTCGAGTTTATCAGAGCTGGACGATCTTCTTGCGCCGATTGATAACGAAGCCGCTGAGGACCTTGGGGTGGAGGATCTCAGCGCAGAAATCGCGCTAGAATCAGCGACAGCTCCAGAAGCGGAGACAGCCCCAGAGTCGGAGGGCGCTATTGAGCTATTGGTAGACGATGCGGCATTAGACACTGCACCAGCTGGAGAGCTTGAAGAAGATGAACAGCCTGTTGAAGCTGTTTCCTCTGATGAAGTGATGGCTGCTGATGGCAACGATGCTGATGGCAACGATGCTGATAATGACGAGGGTATGGCTGACTTAGAGGCCGAGCTCAACGCACTCGATTCGTCGCTAGGTGAGGTTGAATTGGCTGGCGAGGCATTCGAATTTGTCGACCCGGCTGAGGAACAAGAGTCGGCGCAGCCTTCGGATGACGAGAATGCAGACTACGCCTTGTTAGGGGGTGCTGACGAGGCAGCTACCAAGCTTGACCTTGCTCGTGCCTACATCAATATGGAAGATATTGAGGGCGCCATGGAGCTGCTTGATGAAGTGATCGAAGAAGCTACCGATGAAGCATTAGTAGCTGAAGCCCGAGCAATGCGTGACGAGCTTTAAATTGTTTTAGAATACTAAAAACTTGTCTAATCTAAGAAAGCGGCTTTGGCCGCTTTTTTAATGAATGACTCGATATCGCGAGAGAGTGAATGTGCAAACGAATAAGCCCTTTGTTAAAGATACTAATCGTCGCTATGAGATCGTTGAGGGCGAGTCACGGTTAGCGTTATGTGTTGAATACGATGGTAGGTCTTTTAATGGCTATCAAATTCAACGCGGTCGCAGCGATAGAACGGTGCAGGGGCAGCTAGAGATTGCGCTATCCTCCATTGCCAATCATCCAGTGAACTCCCATTGTACCGGTCGTACTGACACGGGGGTCCATGCAACACGGCAAATCGTCCATTTCGACACGCCATCCATCCGACCCACTAAGGCTTGGGTCGAAGGCGTTAATAACCTATTACCTAATGATGTGGCCGTTCGCTGGGCAACGCCAGTTGATGAGCGTTTTCATGCGCGCCACAGTGCACTCTCTAGAACCTATCGCTACCTAATTAGCACTGCGGCAACTCGGCCTACTCATACTGCTGGTTTAGCAACTTGGGCGCGTAGACCGCTAAACCTCGAAGCGATGAATGAGGCTTGTCAGGCGCTTCTGGGCGAACAGGACTTCAGTTCGTTCCGTGGCGCAGGTTGTCAGTCTGTCAGTCCGATGCGAAATGTCACCGCCGCTCACTTTTCACGGCAAGGGCCGTTTATCGTTTTTGAAGTAACGGCGAATGCCTTTCTGCTGCATATGGTACGCAATTTTGTTGGCAGCTTAATGGCCGTGGGCTTCGAGCAGCGCGATCCGCATTGGATAGGTGAACTAATTCAGCTCAAAGATCGTAACAAAGCTGGAGTGACCGCAAAACCGGAAGGCTTGTATCTGGTCGATGTGGAATATCCTAGCTGGGTCAACTTACCAAGGGGCCCCATAGGGCCATTCCATCTTAGTTAGCGACTTATAATTAACAGTGCGATGAGCTAGCACAAACTGTTATCGTAAAGCGCGTCGTTTGCCGCTACGATAGGCTGCTAGGGAGAATCTATGCGCACGCTAGTAAAAATATGTGGTATTACTTCAGTTGCTGATGCAGTGGCGGCTCGAGAGAGTGGTGCTGACGCTATTGGCTTAGTTTTTTATGAGCCCAGTTCGCGCGCGATTCAAGCACCTTTAGCAACGCAAATATGTCACGCTGTAGGGCCCTTCGTAACAACGGTTGGTCTTTTTGTTAACGAGGAAGCCGACGTCATCCGAACCGTACTCGCGACGACGCCACTTCAGGTATTACAGTTTCACGGTGATGAAACAGCCGAATTTTGTGAACAATTTCAGCGGCCGTATCTTAAAGCCGTGCGCGTTCAATCTAGTCGCGATGTGGAGACGGCATTCGCCGACCATCCGCGCGCAATTGGCATTCTACTAGACACATACGTAAAGGGCGTAGCCGGAGGCACCGGTCGGCGTTTTAACTGGTCGCTAATTCCTGAGGACTTGCGATCCAAATGTATTGTTGCCGGCGGTTTGACTCCTGAAAATGTGTCAGAAGCCGTGCAGAGTATTCGCCCTCTTGGGGTGGATGTCAGTGGTGGCGTTGAAGCGTCACCCGGGGTGAAAGACCCCAAAGCCATGGCTCGTTTTTGTAAGGCGAGTGAACTACTAAAGTGAAGGAGACTACTGTGTCGTTGTCAGACCTGTCGTTACAGCAAATTGCTGCAGCCCCCGATGAGCAGGGGCGTTTTGGCCAATTCGGAGGCCGCTTTGTATCAGAGACTCTGATTCAAGCGCTTGATGAATTACGAGATACCTATGAACAATTATCGAATGACCCAGCGTTTTGGGCCGAGTTTGATCGCGATTTAGCGCATTACGTGGGGCGTCCTTCACCGCTTTACCATGCCGAGCGATGGTCGAACGAGGTGGGTGGGGCACAAATCTATCTCAAACGCGAAGACCTGAACCATACGGGTGCGCACAAAATTAATAACACCATTGGTCAGGCGCTGTTAGCGAAGCATATGGGCAAGCCGCGGATCATTGCTGAGACCGGAGCGGGCCAGCATGGCGTAGCGTCAGCAACCGTTGCAGCACGTTTGGGTTTAGAGTGTCATGTCTTCATGGGCTCAGAGGATATCCAGCGTCAGGCGCTTAACGTGTATCGCATGAAGCTACTAGGTGCCAATGTGATCAGCGTAGAAAGTGGTTCAAAAACCCTTAAAGATGCGATGAATGAAGCGATGCGGGATTGGGTTACTAATGTCGATGACACCTATTACATCATCGGGACGGCCGCAGGCCCTCACCCGTACCCGAAATTGGTTCGTGATTTCCAATCTATTATCGGCCGCGAAACTCGCCGTCAATCACTCGAGCAGATTGGCAAGCTGCCCGATGCGTTAGTCGCCTGCGTGGGCGGGGGTTCGAACGCTATTGGCATGTTCTATCCATTTATCGAAGACGAAGGCGTAGAAATGTATGGCGTTGAAGCTGGCGGTGATGGTGTCGAAACCGGTCGTCATGCGGCGCCACTGTCAGCAGGTATTCCAGGCGTATTGCACGGTAATCGTACCTACCTAATGGAAGACGAGGACGGGCAGATTATTGAGACGCATTCAGTCTCGGCGGGGTTGGACTATCCGGGTGTGGGACCTGAACACAGTTGGTTAAAGGATGTTGGCCGAGCCAACTACGTGGCGATCAATGATGACGAGGCGTTAATTGCGTTCCGAAAACTGACTCACACAGAAGGCATTATGCCGGCACTGGAGTCCGCTCACGCGATAGCCTATGCCGAAAAGCTGGCGGCAACGATGACACCTGATCAAAGTATTGTGGTGAACCTTTCGGGTCGTGGAGACAAGGATATTCTGACGGTTGCTGCCATTGATGGTATCTCTGTGGAGGGGCAGTCATGAGCCGAATCTCGGGTGTTCTCGCTGAGCTTAAGGCGCAAGGTAAAAAGGCACTGATTCCGTATATCGTAGCCGGTGACCCGGCTATTGATGCAACGGTACCGCTGATGCATAGGATGGTTGCTCAGGGAGCGACCATTATCGAGCTCGGTGTGCCGTTCTCTGACCCTATGGCTGAGGGGCCAACCATTGCTTTGGGGCACGAGCGCGCGTTAGCTAACCGCGTTAGTCTGCGTAAAGTTCTCGAGATGGTGGCCGAATTTCGCAAAACCGATGACACCACCCCCGTGGTATTGATGGGTTATGCGAATCCCGTGGAGCGAATGGGCTACGAAACCTTTGCAAAGAACGCGACTAAAGCGGGTGTAGACGGCGTTCTGACCGTGGATTTGCCGCCTGAGGAAGCCGTGGAACCCAATGCTATCTTCAAAGCTCATGGTCTTGATACCATCTTCTTGATTTCTCCAACTACCGAAGATGAGCGAGCTAAGTCAATTTTATCGTTAGCCTCTGGCTACGTATACTGTGTGTCCTTGAAGGGCGTTACCGGTGCGGGGAACTTGGATATCGCTGCCGTGGCAGATCGTTTAGCTCAATTGCGCGGCTACAGCGACTTGCCTCTCTGTGTTGGCTTTGGTATTAAAGATGCCGAGTCGGCCCGAGCTATCGCCAGTGTTGCAGATGGTGCGGTGGTAGGTAGCGTATTAGTGAATGCCTGTGCGGAGCATGTAGACTCGCCTATTGAAGACCTGAGTGATGCACTTGGTCACATAATTGGTGAAATGCATCGAGCATTCGATTAGTTTTAGCGTTACAATAGTTACAAATAGACTAGCCAGTCACGAAAGTGCTGGCTATGTTTCTGTGTAGCTAAAGATAAAGTTGGAATTGCATCAATGAGTTGGTTAGACAAAATTGTCCCTGCAGTTCGTGGTAAAGATGACCGCGAAGCTGCCAATATTCCTGAAGGCTTGTGGAAAAAATGCCCCAAGTGTGAGGCGGTGTTATACCGTCCGGAACTCGAACGTAATCTGGATGTGTGCCCAAAGTGCGAGCACCACATGCGTGTTGGCGCCCGTAGCCGATTAGATATCTTCCTTGATACCGAATGGCGCGAAGAGATTGAGCCGAATCTAGAAACCAAAGATCGTCTTAAATTCAAGGATGTCAAAAAGTACAAAGATCGTCTCAGTGCTGCGCAGAAGCAGACGGGCGAGAAAGACGCCATCCTAGCCATGAAGGGCTCAGTAAAAGGCGTCCCTTGCGTTGCGGTCGCGTTTGAATTTGCCTTCCATGGCGGTTCAATGGGCTACGCAGTGGGTGAGAAATTTACCCGCGCCGCGAACGTTGCCCTCGCCGAGGGAATCCCCTTAGTATGCTTCTCAGCTACGGGTGGTGCGCGAATGCAAGAAGCCTTGATCTCATTAATGCAGATGGCCAAGACTTCGGCTGTTATCGAACGCATGAAGACCCAGGGTATTCCGTATATCAGTGTAATGACTGATCCGGTTTATGGCGGTGTGTCGGCTTCGTTGGCACTCTTGGGTGATTTGAATATTGCTGAGCCAGGTTCGCGTGCTGGCTTTGCTGGCCCGTCTATTATTGAACAGACGATTCGTCAGAAGTTGCCTAAGGGCTTCCAGCGCGCTGAGTTCCTATTGGAGCACGGCGCGATTGATATGATTATTCATCGCGCGGAAATGCGTGATAAGTTGGCTGGAATCCTATCCAAGTTGACTCACCGAGAGGAGCCTTCGGCTTAGATGTCGGCTAAGATGACGCTTCCCGAGTGGTTACTGACGCTCGAAGAGCGTCATCATACCGCTATTGATATGGGGTTAAGTCGCGTTCGGCTTGTTGCTGAGCGGATGGGCCTAACCCGTCCTCATGGAACGGTAATCACCGTTGCCGGTACTAATGGCAAGGGTTCATGCGTTCGCACACTGGAAACTGTGCTTCGCGACCAAGGCTACAGTACTGGCGCCTATACCTCTCCTCACCTAATTAAATACAATGAACGTGTTCGCCTGAATGCACTAGATGCCTCCGATGAGGCCTTGGTTGCTGCCTTCGATGCTGTTGAAGCGGCGCGTGGTGACATCGGGTTGAGCTATTTCGAGGCTGGAACCTTAGCGGCGTTTTGGTTATTCGACCAACTCAGAGTTGATTTTTGGTTACTTGAAGTGGGTCTGGGTGGTCGCCTTGATGCGGTTAATATTCTGGATGCAGATATCGCGGTGGTGACCTCGATTGCCGTGGATCACGAAGCATGGCTCGGTTCTGATCGACGTCAGATTGCCCGCGAAAAGATGGGCGTGGCACGCCCAGCGAGACCACTCTTTGTGGCCGAGCAGGATCCACCGGAAGGGATGCGGGAACATGCAGAGTTGTTATGTACCGAGCCCTACTTCATTGATCATGAATTTAGCCTTCAGGTAGAAGGGCCTTCTCTCTCACTTAAACTTCCCGCCAGGGACGGCTCGGTTCTTGCTTTGCAGGGCCTGGCAATTCCTTCACTACCGTTGCCCTCGGTGGCAGCTGCGCTGGCTGTGTGTCATTGGTTAGGGCTGCTCCCTAAAGACCGACGATTAGATAGGCTGCTAAGCGGTCTGAACTTAGCTGGGCGCTTGCAACGTATTGAGGCGGGCGGGCGAATTTGGTTATTGGATGTGGGGCATAATCCCGCCGCAGCGCGTTATCTTATCCAGCGTAAGGAATTACAGCGAGTAAACCGCTTGGTGGTTGGAATGGTTCACGATAAAGACATTAGTGCTACGTTAAAGGTCTTTGAACCACATTTTCAGCACTGGTATTTCGCAACCCCTAATGCCAATGGTCGTGAGGCAAATGCTGAGGAATTACAGCGATTCATCGTAAAGACGGATGAAAGTCAAGCTTTTGCCAGTGTGAAGGATGCCATTCAATGTGCATTGGATGAAAGCCGTTATGGGGATACAATACTTGTTGCTGGCTCGTTTTATACGGTCGGCGACGCATTACATTGCTTAGCAACCATTAGCTAGAGACCCTATGAAAAAGTCAAAGCGTAAGTTAGGCTTTAACCTCGTTTTCCTCCTCGCAATAGGCGTCATCTTGATACCTGCGTTATGGGAACGGTATCAGCTGGAACAAGTTCAAGGTTCCCTAAATATTCCTCCTCCGCCGCTTGATTACCGTGATTTAACACGAGATATTCCTACGATTCCGAGCCCAGACAGTCAGAATTATTTCGCTAGTCTTTACCAACTTGATGAATCCAAGATTGTTGAATCTGATGGCGTTAGTATTGATGACTTAGGTAATAATTTACCGAGAGCTTGGGTGATCTATGCGGGGGAGTTTAGCGAAGCTGCCAATGCACATGCGTTGGAGGAGCTATTGAGAGTGCGAGGTCTCAAGTCATTTGTAACGCCAAATCGCAATGCTCCAGGACCCTATCGAGTGATGGTGGGTCCGATGATCGTCTTTGAAAATGTTACCGAGACGCGTGAGATCTTAAGCGAAGAGTTTGGCTTAACGACTTCTATTATGAAATTTAAACCTTAGAGCATAATAATATGATGACAGTAGATTGGATAATCGTAGGTCTGATTGGTTTTTCCGCCTTAATTGGCGCCTATCGCGGTTTCGTCAAGGAAGCCATTAGTCTCATAGGTTGGTTTGCATCCTTTGTTTTGGCGATGACCTTCGCTGATCAGTTAGCCCCCTTATTTACTGGTATTGAAGCGCCCTCAGTGCGATATCTTGCCGCGTTCGGTGCAATCTTCGTCCTCAGCTTGGTGGCCGTTGCATTGATTAATGGTCTGTTGTCATTGCTTATCGAAGCCACCGGCCTATCCGGTAGCGATCGCGTGTTAGGCGCGGTCTTTGGCTTGGGCCGAGGCTTTATCATTATTTTAGCCGCCGTGGTCTTTCTGCCGGGCCTAGTGCCGGTGGATCAAGACGGTTGGTGGCAAACCTCATTACTTATTCCAGAGTTTCAGCAGTTTGAAGGTTGGGCTCGTGATATTTTTCAGCAATTTTATTCTTGGCTACAAAGCCTAATCGGGAGAAGTTAAGTATGTGTGGCATCGTTGGTATTATTGGCCAGAGCCCCGTCAACACGCAGATTTATGATGCGCTAACCTTGTTACAACATCGCGGTCAGGATGCCGCCGGCATCATGACTAGTGCGCGCGGGAAGTTTCAGCTCCAAAAAGCTAACGGATTAGTAAAAGACGTGTTCCGTACTCGACACATGAAGCGTCTTGAAGGCAATATTGGTATCGGACATGTCCGCTATCCCACTGCGGGTTCATCGTCGCCAGCACTGGCCCAGCCATTTTACGTTAATTCGCCTTACGGCATTGGAATGGCCCATAACGGTAACCTGACAAATACCTCTGAACTGGCGGAAGATCTGTTTCGAACGGACCTGCGCCACCTCAATACCGATTCTGATTCCGAAGTGCTGCTCAACGTCTTCGCCCACGAACTCGGTGATCTGAAGAAGCTTCGCCCAACCCCTGATGATGTCTTTACCGCATTAACTGCGCTGTACCAACGCTGTCGCGGCGCTTACGCGGCAACGGGTATGATCAGTGGTTTCGGTATCTTCGCCTTCCGTGATCCCAATGGTATTCGCCCACTGGTTTACGGCAAACGTGAAGCGGAAAATGGCGAGCTTGAATATATGGTCGCCTCCGAGAGTGTTGCCCTTGATGTCCTTGGCTTCGAACTAGTGCGTGATGTTCGCCCAGGCGAAGCGCTGGTGATTACTGAATCGGGTAAGCTCTTTACTAAGCAATGCGCCGAAAAATCAACGCTTACTCCCTGTATTTTCGAGCAGGTTTACTTCGCTCGTCCGGACTCAGTGATGGATGATGTGGTGGTTTATAAAGCGCGTCGGAGAATGGGCGAGCGATTGGCAGAAAAGATCAAGCGCGAGTGGGCGGATCACGATATTGATGTGGTCATTCCAATCCCAGATACCTCTCGCGTTTCGGGATTAGCCATGGCACAGGCCTTAGGCGTTAAGTACTGCGAAGGGTTGGTTAAGAATCGCTACATTGGTCGTACTTTCATTATGCCGGGTCAGGCGCAGCGCAAGAAGTCAGTTCGACAGAAGCTTAACTGCGTATCGTTAGAGTTTGAAGGGCGCAATGTGATGCTGGTCGATGATTCCATTGTTCGTGGTACGACGAGTCGACAAATTATTCAAATGGCACGTGAAGCCGGCGCCAAGAAGGTTTATCTTGCTTCCGCAGCACCCGCCGTGAAGTATCCAAATGTATACGGTATTGATATGCCGAGTGCAGAGGAGCTCATTGCCTCGGGGCGCACGGTTGAGCAGGTTGAACAGGAAATTGGTGCTGATAAATTAGTGTATCAGGATCTTGATGATCTGATTGCCTGCGTTGATGGTATTAACCCAGAGATTAAAGAGTTTGAGTGCTCGGTTTTTAGTGGCGAATACGTCACTGGAGATGTAGACGCTGAGTACTTACTTCGCTTGGATGCGGCGCGCAATGATGCCGCGAAGAAGAGTGATGACGGTAAAAAAGAAGACGATGAAGACGAAGCGGTAGTTGGCATTCATAACGAAGTTGGCTAGGTTTCGCCGTGAGGATTGACGGAAGTCAGTGCTCGTCGCAATGAAAAGTAGGGTAGGTAAGCATGGATCGTAATAAACAGATGGCAGAGGGCCTAGCAGAGGCCCGCTTAGATACCCTAGCGGTGAGAGCTGGGCATGAGCGAACCATGGAAGGCGAGCATAGCGAGCCCATTTACACTACCTCTAGCTACATCTTCGACAGTGCCGCGGATGCGGCTGCTCGCTTCAACGGTGAGCGAAATGCTAATGTTTATTCTCGTTACACCAACCCGACGGTTCGCACCTTTGAACAACGTTTAGCAGCAATGGAAGGCGCTGACGCAGCGGTAGGAACAAGCTCGGGAATGGCCGCAATTCTCGCCTGTTGCATGAGCTTCTTAGCTGCCGGAGATAAAGTCGTCTGTTCCCGTAGTGTATTCGGTACCACTACCGCGTTATTCAACCGTTATATGACGAAGTTTGGCGTCAGCACCGAGTTTGTTGATCTGTGTGATGTTCGTGCATGGCGCGATGCCGTAGATAGCAACACCAAGTTATTGTTTATGGAAACGCCGTCTAACCCGACGAATGATGTCGTGTCGATTAAAGAGGTTGCCGCAATTGCCCAATCGGTGGGCGCACTGCTGGCCGTCGATAACTGTTTTAGTACGCCAGCGCTACAGCGTCCTATTGAGCACGGTGCTGATCTGGTGGTGCACTCAGCCACTAAGTTCCTGGATGGGCAGGGGCGAGTTGTAGGCGGAGCCGTTTGCGGTAAACAGGAATTGATTGATGAGCTCGTGGTGTACGTGCGCACCTGCGGACCGACGATGAGCCCGTTTAATGCCTGGGTTTTCCTTAAGGGCTTAGAAACACTGAGTTTGCGAATGAAGGCGCATTCAGCTAATGCGATGGACTTAGCTCAGTGGCTTGAAGCTCAGCCTTCGGTTGGTAAAGTGAATTACTGTGGTTTACCATCGCACGCGTCGCATGCAGCGGCCAGTGAACAGATGTCAGGCTATGGCAGCGTAATGAGCTTTACTGTCAACGGCGGGCAAGCTGGCGCTTGGGCGTTTATTGATGCCACCCGAATTTGTTCGCTCACAGCCAATTTGGGCGATGCGAAAACTACGATTGTTCACCCTGCTACCACAACTCATGGTCGAATTAGCCAGGCGGAGCGCGATGCAGCGGGAATCAGTGATAACCTTATTCGGGTGTGTGTTGGCTTAGAGGATGTTGAAGATTTGCGCGAGGACTTCGCCCGTGGCTTGGCGGCCTCTGAGGCGGTTACCTAAATGTTGACGACAGCAGTTTTAAAGCAGCTTGATAAGGTAGTGCTAGGTAAATCTGGGCAAACTAAACTGGCGCTAAGTTGTCTACTTGCGAACGGCCACCTACTGATTGAAGATTTGCCTGGGTTGGGCAAGACCACACTTGCACAGGCGATGGCAAGGACGTTGGGCCTTAAATTCAAACGGGCCCAGTTCACCAGTGATATGCTGCCAGCGGACATCATTGGCGTGTCAATCTTCGATACCGCTAAGCAGGAATTTAAGTTCCATCCCGGTCCCGTTTTTAGCCAAATGTTATTAGCCGATGAGATCAACCGAACTCACCCAAAGACCCAAAGTGCCCTGCTAGAGGCCATGGAAGAGCGACAGGTAAGTGTGGATGGTAAGCGTTATCGCCTGCCGGAGCCCTTCTTTGTGGTAGCAAGCCAAAACCCGCTATCCCAAGATGGCACCTTTAATTTGCCAGAATCTCAACTTGATCGCTTCATGATGCGTATTGAGTTGGGTTATCCCAGTGTTGAAGCGGAGCGAGGACTTCTTCAAGGGCGTAATCCGCGACTACAAATTCCTAATTTAGCGGCGCTAGGCAATGCCGAAACCATTGCGCAACTTCAAGCACAGGTTACGGCAGTCAAGGCTAGTGAAGCGGTTACCGACTATGCACTGCGATTAATTCGGGCGAGTAGAGAGTTAGGTGGAGTCCACCACGGACTGTCTCCGCGCGGCGGCTTAGCCTTGATTCAAGCTGCGAAAGCGTGGTCATTCATTGAAGGTCGTCAGGTAGTGCTTCCCGATGATATCCAAGCGGTGTTTCATGCGGTAGTAGGGCATCGTCTGCTGCCTCATGCTAGCGTCGCCGAAGCGCGTGATGCGAGTACGAAGCTACTCGCCAGCGTTGACGTCATTGCCGCCTAATGAAGTTGGCTCAACGCTTTCAGCGATGGGCTGTTCGTCGTAGCACGGCCGATCATCAAATTCGTTTAACACATCGTAACCTCTATATTATACCGACTATCGTAGGATTCTTCTGGCTGGCTATTTTTGGCTTAGTATGGGTAGGTGCAGCCAACTATGATAACAACCCAGCGCGCTTTTTGGCTTGGTGGCTACTCAGTGTTTTCGTTGTAACCATGTGGATGACACATCGTCAGTTGCAGGGCGCAAAGGTCCGATTGCTTTCCGTCAGCGAGGCACCCGCAGACGAGCTTGCTCGAATTAAGCTGCAGTTAGAGGGAGTTAACGGGGGGCTTGAGGTTCAAATAGATAAGGGTGAATGGCAGCGCTGGCCAGATGGTCAGACCGAGTATATTGGGCAGCTGACGGTCCCAAAACGCGGTTACTATGCGCTACCCGCCATTAAGATTCGTACCCTGTTACCCTTTGGGCTTTTCCGCTGTTGGACGGTACTGCGTTTCACTAAACCTTGCATTGGCTATCCGGCACCGCTAGCGAGTGTCTTCATGCCGCTTTCTCAACATGCGAGTGATGATACTGAACAGGCGAGTCGGCAGCTTATTACGGGCAGCGGAGAAGACTTTAATGAGCTGCGGACATACCAACCCGGCGAGCCGTTATCTCGTGTTGACTGGAAGGCTTTGGCGAAGACTCAGCAGTGGTTTAGTAAACACTACGGATCGCCCAGTGCGGGCGCATGGATCTTGGACTTTGACCGTTTGAGTGGGCACGCAGAGCAGCGTCTTTCGGTACTGTGTTTCTGGGTACTCTCAGCGCAAAGTAACCAGCAGGCGCTGGGGCTTCGCCTCGGGCAGCAGCACTTTGATCTCGCCAGTAGTGAACATCACTATCGGCAAGTTCTTAAGGCGCTGGCGCTGCATGGCCAAGGTAATACGGATGACTAAATTACCAATTAATCGCTTTCAGTTAGCCGCACTCGCGAGTGTCATCATCTTTGCCTACCTGCCTTTTGCGACCGAGTTGGCTTGGGGGGTAAACGTTGCGGTGCCGTTACTATTAATCGCCCGGTTAGCGGTAAGCTTTGGCTGGCTGAATGCGTTGGGTAAATATCAAAAGCTACTGCTAGTGGCGGGTGGCATCAGTATTATTGCCGCGAGTTACAGCAGTGTTTTTTCCCTGGACGCCATGGTTAGTCTGCTGCTTATTATGTGGACCGCTAAGTTTTTGGAGTCTCAGCGTCTGCGTGATGCCTATATCTTACTCTTGCTAACCTTCTTCGTGGCGTTTTGTGGACTACTGTACGCGCAGACCTTACTCTTTAGCCTCTGGGCATTACTACTCAGTGTGTATGCGCTAAGCGTTTTAGTCTTCGTTCACAGCAATAACTTCCGTTCGTCTATCGCCAGGGCCACAGTAGCGGGGCTAGTCAGTCTGCTGATTGCGGTAATACTCTTTGTTCTCCTCCCCGCTACCGGTTCACTCTGGCAAATTCCATTGCAGCGCGATAGGGCCGTCACAGGGCTCAGCGATAGAGTAAGCCCAGGTGATATCGCATCGTTAGCTCAGTCTAATGCCACGGCGTTTCGGGTTGAGACGGTACGTGGTGACTACCCGCAGCCGCGTGATCGCTATTGGCGGGCACTGGTATTGGATTATTTTGACGGTCGAGCATGGCGCACCGGGCGTTATTCACCGTCAGGTTACGCACCGCAGGGAATGACGAATTGTGAACACAGCAGTTACGAGTACACGCTAAGCGTCGAACCGCATTTTCAACCTTGGTTATTTCAGCTTCAGGGGGCCGATTCGCCCAGTGCCGAGATACGCCGCTATTCGAATCAAACCTTACGTTCGGAGCAGCCGCTGGCGAAGCGGTTAAGCTATCGTCTCTGCGAAGCGCAAGATCGCCAGCTTGGCCAGGGAGTGCTAACGCAGGATCAACGCGCCTACTATTTGCGATTAAGTGACAACAACCCCATGGCAAGGGCTTGGGGCGAAGAGTTAGCAGAACTGGGTAGCCCAGACGCGGTGGTTGAATCGGTATTACAACACTATTTTTACAACGCCACCTATACACTTGAACCTCCCGGGTTGGGTGATGATTCTGTGGACGAATTTTTATTTCAAACACAACGTGGATTTTGTGAGCATTTTGCTTCCAGTTTTAGTTTTGTGATGCGTGCCGCGGGTATTCCAAGCCGAGTAGTGGTTGGCTATCAGGGAGGGGAGGAATCTCCCTTTGAACCCTACCTCCGAGTGGCACAGAGTGATGCACATGCCTGGGCAGAAATCTTTATAGCTGGGCAGGGTTGGGTCCAGGTTGACCCGACTGCCTATGTTGCGCCTGAGCGGATTGAGCGCGGTTTGGATGGCGACGGCGAGGCTGTAAGTTGGTTGGCCGATCAGGGTTGGTTGCAGTCTTCAAGTAATGAGATGTTACGAAGCTTGGCGCTCCGCTTGGACGCCGTGAATTACCGGTTCGCTAACTGGGTGTCCGGTTTTAATGAACAGCGTCGCCAAGGTTGGTTAGATGGCATTGGTATCGCTTCGATCTGGCAGAGCGCGGCAGCACTGTTGGCTACAATGTTGGTGATCATTGGCGCGTCCCTGGGCTGGCAGACTTGGCGTAATCGTCCGCGTTACTCAGCGGCTGCGAAACGCTATCAACGGGCGTTAAAGCCGCTAAGAAGAGAAGGCATCAAGCCGCACAAAGGCGAAACCCCACAGCAGTTTTTATCGCGGGTTAAAGCCAGCGCTCCCTCGATGGTAGGGGCATTAGATGACGCTACTAAACGATATTATTCCGACGAGTACGGTGGTTAAAGCCAGCCATTGCGTATGATCCATCCGTCAGGTCTTCACTACACGGGGCTTTCGGTGTCTCGTGCAGATCTGCTCACAAAGTAAGCTACTGCTGGGAATAGCTACTGTGTGCTATCTCAACAATGCGATCCGAAGCCCACGAGTCAAAGCGCCAATCTTTGATGAACGCGCAGTGACCACCGAATTGCTCTAGCTCAACCGTCAGATAACCGGAAGGTGCTAGTTCCTTCAGGTGAGCAGGGGGAATCATTGGGTCATCCGCGGAGGTAATTATTGTGGTTGGCGTTGATAACTCCGCCAGAAAATCACCCACGATGGCATAGGCCTCGAAGTAATCATTAGTCTGCTCAAAGTCCGTGTAACCCAACACAAAGAAATCATTCATTTGATCTAGGGTCTTAAGTTTGGGAAGTGCTGGACCGAAATCTAGGCTCGGAAAATGAGTAAGCTTGGTGTTTAGGGATTTCTTCCACTTACGGACAAAGTATTGTTCGTAGAGACTGACTCCGTTGTTGAGTGCTTCCATGGTAGTGGGAGGGTGCAGGACAGGGCAGATGGCCACTACCTGATGCAGATTGATATGGGCTTCGTGCGCATAACGCGCCACGCGGACACTAAAGTTCCCACCCAGTGAGTACCCACAGAGCACATTATGTTGGCCACCCCAAGCATCACAGGCTAGTTTCACGGCGTCGATAACTTCCTGAAGACGGGTTGAGTTAAATACTTCATCGTTAAGGTGATGGCTGTTGCCATGATCACGTAAATTAAGACGAAGTACATCATAACCCGCCGTTAGCATCTTTCTGCCCGTTGAGAGTACATAAAGCGAATCTGATGAACCTTCCCAACCATGAAGAATAATTGCCAGGCCTTTAGCCGTGCCACTCGATATCGAAGACTGCTTGGTTAGATATGCCAGTAGCTTCACTCCTTCCGGCGTTTCGATGACCACTTCTTCGGCATTCTGGGTCAGTTTCTTAGCCCGTTTAGGCTCTAACACTTTGCGTGGCCCCATACTGGATAAAATAGACTGAAGATGGGGATTACTAAGTCCGCGAGCGGGACGAAAGGACGACATAATTGGATTCCAAAATTCTTGTACTAACGATTACTCGTCATTCTATAGTTTGTCGCTACCGAAGCGCTACCTAGATAAACCGAAACTTGCGTTCTGCCTCAATTCAGTTGAGGTAGCAGTTGGGGTCGGGTACATAACTTGAACTTGGGGTCGGAACTTGGGGTCGGGTACAAACGGAATGGTTTCAAGTAGTTATAAAAAAGCACGCTAGTTGTTAGCGTGCTTTCAAAGGATTAACTGCTTGAGAATCTGTTGCTGACGCGTTCAGTACCTCAAAGCTTGCGGTGACTAGCTTAGAGTCCACCCATGCAGAGGTATTTAATTTCAGTGTAGTCATCCATCCCGTACTTGGAACCTTCACGACCGTTACCGGATTCCTTCACACCGCCGAAAGGCGCCACTTCGGTAGAAATGATACCTTCGTTGATACCGACAATACCGTAGTCTAGCTGTCCAGCGACACGCCAAACCCGACCGATATCACGGGAATAGAAGTACGACGCTAGGCCAAACTCAGTATCATTTGCCATAGCGACCGCTTCTTCGTCCGTTTTGAAGGTAAAGATGGGGGCAACTGGGCCGAAAATTTCCTCGCGGAATACCTTCATATCAGTGGTCACATTGGTCAGGATAGTAGGCGCTACGAAACAGCCTCCTAGACCTCCGTCGTTACCGCCAGCCGCTATTTTAGCGCCGTTACTTACTGCGTCGTCGATGAATGTCTTGACGGTTTTGGCTGCCTTTTCGTCAACCAACGGCCCGAGCGTAACTCCGTCTCCGAACCCGTCACCCATCTTTAGCTTTGCAACCGCAGCAACTAACTTAGCGGTGAACGCTTCTGCGACGGATTCGTGAACTAATAGGCGGTTAGCGCAAACACAGGTTTGTCCAGCATTGCGGTACTTCGACATCATGGCACCGGCAACTGCGGCGTCTAGATCTGCGTCATCGAAGACAATAAATGGAGCGTTACCGCCAAGTTCCATCGAGGTGCGTTTTACCGTTTGCGCACACTGTGCCATCAGGTGCTTACCTACAGGTGTTGAACCCGTGAAGGTTACTTTCTTAACAATTGGATTACCCGTTAGCTCGTCACCAATTTCCGAAGTACGACCGGTAATCATATTGATGACACCGTCTGGAAGACCCGCACGTTGGGCAAGTACACCAATTGCGTAGGCCGAAAGTGGCGTAGCATTAGCTGGCTTACAAACCACGGTGCAACCGGCAGCTAACGCAGGCCCTAGCTTGCGACCCAACATTGCGGATGGGAAGTTCCACGGCGTGATAGCGGCTACTACACCGATACCTTGCTTGATCACGACCATTCGTTTGTCGGCACTGGGTGCTGGGATCACATCACCATAGAGACGCTTTCCTTCTTCAGCGAACCATTCCAAAAAGCTTGCACTGTAGGCAATTTCGCCCTTAGCTTCCGCCAAAGGCTTGCCTTGCTCGGCTGTAAGAATAGCGCCCAGGTCATCTTGGTGTTCGATCATTAGATTAAAGAGGTTGCGTAATAATACAGCACGCTCTTTGGCACTTTTGTTACGCCATGCGGGAAGCGCGGCTTCAGCGGCTTCGATCGCACGTTGAGTTTCGGCCTGACCACCCTTAGCTATTTTGGCAACAATTTCACCCGTTGAGGGGTTAGTTACGTCCACAGTTTCGCCCGAATCAGCGTCAACCCACTGTCCATTAATGAGTAACTTCCCCTGCAGTAGTGAGGGATCTTTCAGTTGCAGTGCCATGTTAGCCTCCAAGCTTCGTAAGGTTCTATCAGCTGAATTGTTTATCTGCTGATTGCATTAGACGTTCGGTTGATTTTATCGAACAGGTGTTAAATATATTTATCAGTGCAGTTTAGATTTCAAATGAGTTTATCGCAACCTCTATGAATGTGCAGTCGTCTTTGGACACTACCAAGAAAAATCATTGATAGTTATTACTCATTAAGTCACCGAACTTGCGCTTCATCGATACGCTCACAAGCCATTTGAATATTTTCGTTAAATCTTGCTGCTAACCACATTGTTGGCCATTCACGGCGAAGATTTCCGCTCGTATTTTCACTCAGTGCAGGATGTCTAAGGCGAGACGGGGTTAACTAGGCAGCGTAGCAGTGAGTCAAGGCGAGTGATGCGACAACTCAATGACCGAAAACATACCGGATGGAGCGAGCGATGGCAGAGGGCGCCGCACTTCGGTAAGTTCGGGTTGGCTTCTTATCCCTGATCGTGCTAAAGTCTTGATAATACATTTGGAAGCAGTTTAATGAGAACAGTATTAGTGAGCTGGTTATGCGTTGTATTGGCCGTTTTTTCGCCAATCACACTCGCCTGGGCGCCTGATACCGATGTTCCGCTCAACGATGTTTCGTTGGTTTCTACGAGTAACTCGATGCAGTTCAGCCCGTTTGAGGTTCATCGGACTACTAATGATAGCGAACGTGACAATCATCAAGCACACCAAGTGTCTCATAGCTCGGCCATTATCAACGATATGTCTCATCACCACAGCCGACTAAAGCTCAGTAGCGAGGCTAATGCCCAACCTGGTAGCGCTTCGGCGGTGAAGTTAGTCAATCACGACTGCTGCTCGACCGACGTAACGGGTAGTGAGCTGATGTCCTTAAGTTGCTTCATGGATTGCTCTGCACTGAGCTTTGGACTGGTGATGCGTAGTAGTCAGCAGTTGATGCGGATAAGCCAAACGTTTGTTACGACTGAAGTGCCAGCCCCCATAGATTCCTTACCTTCCCAACGACTTCGTCCTCCGATTCGTTAAGTCTCGCCCCTTAATGTTACTTATTACAGTCTGAATTACTGAGTAGGTAGCTGCGAAATTGATGAGTTAGCTTTAAATTTGTTCGAATTTTCACTCCGGTGATAGCCGCTTTTTGAGCCCTCATACCCAATAACGTCGTTCAGAAATATCAGGTTCTTTTATGAAGAAACTACTTGTAGCCGCCCTAGTTGGCCTTAGTTTATTTGCCGCCGGTTGGTTCGCCCAACTACTCATTAACGATCACGGAATGATCGCACACGAGGCCTCTCCAAGCTCCATGAGTGCAGAAGCCTCCGATGCCGAGCCGCCGCTCTATTGGGTAGCTCCCATGGATAGTAACTATCGAAGAGATCAACCTGGCAAGAGCCCCATGGGTATGGACTTAGTCCCGGTTTACGAAGAGTCCGTTGAAGGGTTGGTGCAAATTGATCCGGGTTTTCAGGCGAGCTTTGGCATTACCACGGTGACAGCGGAGTCGGGGCGATTGGCATTAGCGGTGGATACCGTTGGCTTCGTGGATTATGCCGAAGATGATGTGAGTCATGTGCACTCGCGTGTTGAGGGTTGGATTGAAAAAGTTTATGTCTATGCGATTGGTGACGAGGTTCGTAAAGGGCAGCCGTTATTCGAGCTCTATTCTCCCGAGGTAGTCTCAGCGCAGAACGAACTTATCGCTAATGTGCAGCGCAATAACACCGCGTTGATTGCGGCGACGGAACGAAGGTTGAGATTGATGGGCCTAGATGATGAGACTATTGCCGACATAAAGCGTGGTGGCGAAGTGGTGGATTCGATTGCCTTCTTGGCGCCCTCCGATGGCGTAGTGACAACCTTAATGGCGCGCGAGGGAATGTATGTAGAGCCATCTTTAGAATTGCTATCCATTGCTGACCTAAGCGAAGTGTGGGTGCGTGCTGAGTTATTTGAACAACAGCAAGCCTGGGTTGAGCAAGGTCAGCCCGTGAATGTAAGGGTAGCCGGTATGCCACGTAGGCAGTGGGAGGGCGAAGTCGATTATATTTATCCGGTAGTCAGTAATGCACTGCGAACCGCCCAGCTGCGAGTGGTATTAGATAACAACGACGGTGCGTTAAAGCCCAATATGTTCACGCAACTGCGGATTGAAGCGGGCGTGACCAAGGCGGGGATTATCGTTCCAGAGGAAGCGCTCATAAAAGGCGAACGCAGCGACAGAGTGGTGATCAAAGTGGGCGAAAGCAGCTTTAGGAGCGTCCGTGTGCGCGCTGGACTTGCTGCCGATGGCGACGTGATCATTCTGCGCGGCTTGTCCGAGGGTGATCAGGTAGTGACTTCGGGACAGTTCTTAATTGACTCAGAGTCCAATATCTCGGCGGCTTCCAACCGCATTAATGGACAATAGGTGGCGATATGATTAAGTGGATTATCAATATCGCGATTGCCAACCGAGGGTTCACCCTTTTGTTGGCAGTGTTGCTGTTAGTGTCCGGCTTAGTGGGCGCACAGCGTTTGGCCGTGGATGCCATTCCCGATTTATCCGAAGTACAAGTGATTGTAAAAACGTCCTACCCGGGGCAATCGCCCGAGGTGGTAGAGGCCCAAGTTAGTTATCCGCTCTCCACGGCATTGCTGTCGGTACCGAAGGCGAAAGACGTGCGTGGCTTCAGCTTCTTTGGCGATAGCTTCATTTATGTGATTTTTGAAGATGGTACCGATCCCTACTGGGCCAGATCCCGAGTACTGGAGAGCCTAGCCCAAGTGGGCAATGAGCTCCCCGCTGGCGTCACGCCATCGATTGGACCCGATGCCAGTGGGGTAGGTTGGGTTTATCAGTACGCGCTGGTTGACGAAACGGAGCAAACCACACTCGCCGAACTCACCAGTCTTCACGATAACTTTATTCGCTACCGCCTACAAAGCGTGGACGGCGTCGCCGAGATCGCAACAGTGGGTGGGATGGTTCAGCAGTATCAGGTTATTGTTGACCCAAACCAGCTACGCGCCTACAACTTGAGTTTGCAGGATGTTGAACAGGCGATTAAGGGTGGCAATCAGGAGATTGGCGCATCCGTCATTGAAATGGCCGAAGCCGAGTACATGGTCAAGCTCTCCGGCTATGTGCAGTCACTCGAAGATTTGCGTGCCATTCCATTGGGATTAATTCATAACGGTGCGAGTCTGCAGCTGGGTGATGTTGCGCAGTTAAGAATAGGGCCGGAAATGCGCCGAGGCGTTGCGGAACTCAACGGCGCCGGCGAAGTGGTAGGCGGAATTGTGGTGATGCGCGCGGGAGAGAATGCGCTAGACACCATTAACGGAGTGAAAGCTGCAATATCACAGTTAGCGCCTAGCTTGCCCGAGGGTGTTGAGATTAAGCCGGTTTATGATCGCTCACAGCTGATTGAACGGGCGCAGCAAAATCTGATTGAACGTCTTGGCGAAGAGCTATTTGTTGTCGCGTTGATTTGCGGCATCTTTCTCTGGCATTTCCGTTCAACACTGGTAATTGTGATTAGCTTACCGCTGGGTATTGTTGCAGCGCTGGGTATCATGAGCGCGCAGGGTATTAATGCAAACATTATGAGTTTGAGTGGCATTGCCATTGCTATTGGGGCGATGGTGGATGGTGCCATTGTGATGGTTGAAAACCTCCACCGTCACCTCAGCGCGAAACGAGGGCGAAGCCATTGGGCATGTGTCCGTGATGCTTCCATTGAGGTGGGGCCGCCGCTATTCTTTTCGCTGCTGATTATCACCGTGAGCTTTCTACCTGTCTTCGCGCTGGAGGGAGCCTCTGGCAAACTCTTCGCCCCCTTAGCCTACACCAAAACCTATGCCATGGCGGTTGCAGCTGGCCTGGCGATAACGGTGGTTCCCGTGCTGATGGGGTACTTGATTAGGGGTGAGTTCAAGGCGCCAAAACACAGCGGTCTAGGCCATAAAATGGTGACTGGCTACCAATGGTTGTTAGCAAAAATGTTGCGCACGCCGGTACTGTGGATTCTCGCTTTTCTCGTGTTCGGCGCGAGTGCTTGGTATCCCGCGCAACAATTAGGTCAGGAGTTTATGCCACCATTAAATGAGGGTGATATTCTCTATATGCCCACGGTTGATGCCGGAATATCCATTGGTAAGGCACGTCAATTACTCCAGCAGACGGATAGGTTGATTGCTCAGATTCCAGAGGTAGAACAGGTATTCGGGAAAGTGGGTAGAGCTAATACCGCAACGGATCCGGCACCGCTGACCATGATAGAAACCGTGATCCAACTGAAGCCAAGAGAGCAGTGGCGCGCTGGCTTAAGTTACGACGATCTGATTGCTGAACTCGATCAGCAGGTTGCCCTGCCTGGGCTTAGCAACGCCTGGGTGATGCCTATTAAAACGCGCATCGATATGCTCTCGACGGGTATCAAAACGCCCGTGGGCTTGAAGGTATCAGGCCCAGACTTGACGGAGATTGAAGCGCTTTCCCAACAGATTGAAACGCTGCTTAGTGGCGATGTGCAAACGCAATCCGTTTATGCCGAGCGAACGGTAGGCGGCCGCTACGTAGATATAGATATTGATCGAGACAAAGCCGCACGCTACGGCTTGAACATCCGGGATATTCAAGAGGTTGTACGTTATGCCGTGGGCGGTATGAACGTGAGTTACAGCGTTGAAGGGGTGGCAAGGTACCCCATTAATTTGCGCTACCCGCAGTACTATCGCTCCTCGGATGATCGTCTTGCGGCATTGCCTATTGTCACTGCCTCCGGGGCGAGGGTGGCACTTGGCGACGTAGCTCGCGTTACGATTAATGAAGGTCCTGGGGCAATAAAGACCGAGAACGGACTACCAACAGCCTATGTGTATATCACACCGGAAGATGATGATATTGCCGGCTACGTGGCAAGGACTGAGGCGCTGTTAAGCGAACAGCTGAATGTAACGCCGGGTTATAGCTGGCAATGGGCGGGACAGTTTGAATACCTCGCCGAGGCAAAACAGACGTTACAGCTCATCATTCCTCTAACGTTAACCATCATCATCGTGTTGCTCTATTTGGCGTTTCGCTCGACAACGGATGTTCTGTTGATTGCCGCGTGCTTGCCCTTAGGCGTAAGCGGAGGGGTGTGGGCACTGTGGCTGTTGAACTACAACCTATCGATTGCCGTAGCGGTAGGTTTTATAGCTCTGGCTGGCTTAGTGGTGGAATTAGGCGTGCTGATGCTCAGTTATCTTAAGTTATCAGAGGTTAAAGGTGCGGCCGAGGACGTTGTCGTTGATGGCGCCGAGGATAATGCTTCGGCGGCTGCGTCTGCTTTGGAGGCTGACAGAGCCATCCCAACGCAGCTTGGAGAGCGGGCTAAGATCAACGAGAACCTGTTGGTGCAAACTTCTGTATTAGAGGGGGCGTCACGCCGACTGAGGCCCATCTGCATGACGGCTGCAACGGTAATCTTCAGCTTACTGGCGATTATGCAAAGCAGCGGCTCAGGGAGTGAAACCATGCAGCGTATTGCTGCACCGATGGTGGGGGGAATGATTAGTGCCATGCTCGTTACGCTGATTGTGATACCTCTAGCCTATGTGGTGACGAAGCGCTGGCGGAACACGGACCTAGCACACGGCCACGATAGCGAGATCTAAGCTCGGGAACACAGGGTTCAGTCTAAGGGGCTCTTAACGATGTTGGTGATACCACCCGCAGTATGAAGATAGATCTGGGTGGTACGAACATCCTTATGGCCGAGAAGCTTTTGCACCGTAGTAATATCAACGCTTCGTTGGATGAGCCGGGTAGCGAAGCTGTGCCGAAAGGTGTGCGACGATGATCGCTTGCCAATCCGTGCTGAGCGGATAGCCTTGCGCACCGATTTCTGAATACTCGTTTCATGGATGTGGTGGCGAACCCATTCACCACTTATCGGCTCTCTGGCTAGACGACTAGCAGGGAATACGAACTGCCAATGCAATGACTTTTGTTCAGACGGGTATTTTCTAGCCAGCGCATTCGGCATAGACACCTTCCCAAAGCCCTGTGCGATATCGCTATCGTGGAGCGCCTGTATTTTAGTCAAGTGCTCGGTGAGAGCAGGGATGACCGATTGAGGAAGAAGGGTGATTCTATCAACCTCGCCTTTCCCTGCTCGAATCACGATTTGTCCCGCCTGAATATCAACGTCCTTTATTCGTAATCGATAGACTTCGCTGAGGCGTAGCCCTGAGCCATACATCAGTTGCCCCATCACTTGATACGGCCCAACTAAATGACTGATGACCCTTAGCGCTTCTTCGTGGGTGAACACCTCAGGAACGCGGGCCTCGCGTTTCACGCGAATGGCCTGAACGTTATCAAACGGTAGTAGTAATACCTCAAGGTAGAGAAATCGTAGCGCATTAAAGGCGATGTTTTGAGTGGCCTTAGATACCTGCCGATGCTGAGCTAAGTGAGAGAGAAATGCCTCAACGTCACGCTCATTTAACGCCCGCGGGTGCTTGAAGTTAAAGTATTTAAGATATTGGCGAATCCAATGCCAGTAGGTTTTCACCGTCCGATGCGAAAAGCCCCGTTGTCTGCAGCGATTTCGGAAAAGGGTTTGTAGACGAGGCTCACCACCGGAATAGTAAGGCGGTTCATTTTCAACGCGATGGTCATCAATATCACTGAGGTAACTCGCAATAAGCGCTGATTGAAACGCTTTGCGCTTCCCGCCGCCCCCAATAGCACCCCAAACCCCATTACTTTTCGCCATTCCTCATAACCCCCAAACCAAGAATTAGACGTCATTCCGCCTTTTCACCCGACGAGATAGCGAATTTCCCCTCCGCTGAACAGCCAGCAAAGTGAAAATAACGTTTCACGCCTTTGATTTCGTGGGTCACAAGATAGCACTGACCTTCATGATATAAAGCTACCTAAAAGCATAGATTATCGATCTAGTGAGCTATCAGGACAGTGTGGACAAGAGATCTGATAACAAAGAATCAAACTTTAGAATTATCCCTTTGATTAAATTCTCTTTTTTGTGATCTAATGGACTAAACAACAAGCTGGTGGCGTTACTATAAAGACCATTCAGTTATCGAAACGGGATCAGGGATTCCGTAGACTAAATTAGTTATATTCGGCTCATTATCGAGCCGATATCACCGGGTTTGGCAGGTTCGTCGAGCGCTGGTGCATTGAAAGTATAGTTATCGAGTGACGAGAGGGAAACGACAGAATAAGGCTGGTTTCTTGGGTTATTTTTTATGCTACCGTGAAGCGTCTGTTACGCTGCACAAGCCAACAGGGCTTGGAGTCAGACGGAACATCAGCTTCACGGGAAGCTAAACCAAGAAACGTACTTACCTTTTTCTCGTTGCCCTTCGAGTCCTCGTTATTAAATTAGCATTTCAACTCACTAGGCCGTAAGAGAGTCCTTCATAATCTGGGGGATCGTGCTTCTTAGGGAGTTGAATATAACAAACCGCTCTTGCAGTCATCCGCTTCGCGTCTGCTGCAAAGCTTTAGTGTTATAAGGATAAAAAATGCGCTCTCTAATTCTAATCTTAATCATCGCAGTAGTGTCTGGGTGTGCCTCAGTTAGCCACGATGTGTATCGCTACGATATCGTTTTTGATGTTCAACTGGAATCGGATAAAGCTAAGTTCGAGTGCACAATAGATGACGCTGAGCTTTCGAGCGAGCTTGACGCCGCTTTTCTAATGCAGCGTTGTAATGATGCTGCCTCTGGATATGTAGCAGCGAGCGATCTTGATTTTGAACTAGAAAATGCTTCCCGCGTCTTCAATGGGAATGGATCGTTTACGGTGCGCTTTCGTCCCGACAAGGACTACTCCAGCATGGAGTATGACGACATCAAGGTGGAAGATACTTGGGGCTTCACCAAAGAGGTTGCAATCGCCGCTTCTAACTAAGCCGTCTAAATCGACGGCCTTTAAAACAAAGGAAATTCGATGAAATATCTATTAGTTGTATTTATTGCTTTATTTTCCTCTGCAAAATTATTAGCAGAGGAAGAGTATCGTTTAGGCGTTGGCTTAAGTGCCGAGTATAACGGTGCTGGTGTATCGTTATCTAAAGTCAATGAAGATCAGTTGTTCTACGCCAGCTTAGGATACGGCGGATTTACGCACTTTGCTGGTTCTACCGATCACCGTTATGGAGCTGGAGTAGGTTGGTTAACTTCGTCTCCTTTTTCTAATAATCACCATAGTGTTGGAATACATTTGGGTGCGATGTACTATGACGCCGAGATAGGCGATGCAGAAAGTGATATATCGGGCAGGCTACTAGGTTTATATGTTTACAATTTTAACGGTATTGATCAACCTGGATTTCATTTGACTGTATTTGCCGGTACTGGGTCTGCTGATCACGGAGGTAGATTTCAAGGAGGGTTCGGTGGTGGTTACCGATTTTAGTTTATAACAAAGCCGTCTAAATCGACGGCCTTTAAAAGCAAGGCCGCGATTAACGGCGGCGTTAAATGGGGAAGTTTGTATGGATCACATCATTGCAACGCTAGGAGGAGCCGGTCAGTTATTGCAGTTAGTAATGGCATTTTTCTGGTTGGGTGCGCCAATCTTTATTTTTCTCACCTATCGCTGTCTCAAGCAGATTCAAACGATACACGTCGCCACTCAGTCTGAAATAAAGGAACTTAACGCTAGTATTAAGTACCTCAAGCGTCGGTATAACGAATCTGTCGATAAATAGTAGTGCTGTTACGAGCCGAGGCTAAATACCATGCAAAGTAGGGTGGTATAACCCATTTAACAAAGCCGTTTAAATCGACGGCCTTAAAAATCAAGGCCGCGATTAACGGCGGCGTTAGGTTTCTTATGGTTCGACTTCTTATCTTAATATTGGCTGTATTGTCAGCATACGCTTATGCAGACGTAGGAATAACAGGGAAAGCAGCTACATTCAGTTCCAGTGATGGGGCGCTGAGAGTTACGGTGATTAGAAATCATGGCTCTCATCTTGCACTGAAAGGCAAGCTTATGTCACATGAGATCATTTACGAAAAGCTAATAGACGGTAGATACCAAGAACAGTATTCAGGTCCTTTACCATTTCACTACTTCCCTTATCAAGGATATGTAGAGGATTCCGGTAGATTCACCTATATAACTGAGCGTACAGCCCTAGTCGAATCTAGGACTCCACGAAAGATAACCTTCAAGGCGCTTCCCTTAATTGTTTCGATCGAGCATGATCGAACCGTCACTAGTCACTTGACGAATGAGCTAGAGGAGCTAGCTTCTGGTGAGTTTGCACGCACAAGATTCCTACCACTCACTCACTTAGAAATTAGCCTATCTACTCCGCTGGTTGGACCACCTAGCATAAGAGTGTTGTGTGAATCTGGCAGCCATGCACAGATTGAAATCTCTAACCCCATTTCGGTATCTCGCTCGTGTAAAACCTAACAAGTCGCAGCATCGGACAATTTACCTTTGCTTCGTTTTGTGCCTAAATGGCACAAAACAAATCAAAACTAAATTCCCGCTGTGCTAAGCGTTAGGGGGCATCTATGCAGCTAAAGCCATACGAATGTATCGCTCCTCAGACGAACGTAGTTTTTGATGATGCGGCTCGTAGACTTAGCACCTTGCTCCCTTATGCGAGAATTGAGCATATTGGTTCCACAGCCATCCCTGGAAGCATGACTAAAGGTGACGTGGATATTTTCTTAGGTGTTGATCGCGCCCTACATAGCAAAAGTATCGCCACACTCAGTGAGCATGGCTTTCATATCAAGCATGACACACACAGAGATCAAGCGCTGTGCATGATGACTACTGATTTGTACGATATAGACGTTGCGGTGCAAGTAGTAGAGAATGAATCTGTTTACGAATTCTTTATTACCTTTAGAGATCAACTCTTGAGTTCAAGGGAGTTACTCGCGGAATACAATGACATCAAGTGTGCTGCATGCAATATGTCTGAGAACGAATATAGAGAGGCAAAGGCTCAGTTTATTGAGCGTGTCTTAAATTGCCCCTAACAAGTGCGTGCACAAGACTAAGTTTGCGTTGCTCGTTTTGCGCCGGGCTTCGCCATCGTCGCGCAAAACTTTACAACTACAACTAAGCCTGTGACGCAGGCGTTAAACGTCTTCGACGTTAGCAACAACGCAACCAAAGGAATGGTTACCCGCACTTCATACCCCTGGTTCCCAATTCCTCTCATTTTGGATTGTCCGTCGCTGATGTTGATGATATCGTTGAGTAGACAACGTTTTGTTACTTGATATACCTTGCGTCAGCTAGCGTACACAACGTTTTGTGAAGTGATAGACCTTGCGTCAACTGACGTACACGCCGGTTGGGCGTACTAAGTTGGATGTTATCCAGCATGGATTAGGGCGTTAGGATCAGAGCGTCAAATACGTATTTGTGTGGCTTAGCCTGACGTTTAACAAAGCCGTCTAAATCGACGGCCTTTAAAAACAAGGCCGCGATTAACGGCGGCGTTAAACGTCTTCGACGTTAGCAACAACGCAACCAAAGGAATGGTTACCCGCACTTCATACTCCAGGTTCCCAATTCCCCTCATTTTGGATTGTCCGTCGATGATATCGTTGAGTAGACAACGTTTTGTTGCGTGATATACCTTGCGTCAGCTAGCGTAAACAACGTTTTGTTACGTGATAGACCTTGCGTCAACTGACGTACACGCCGGTTGGGCGTACTAGGTTGGACGTTATCAAGCATGGAGCAGGGCGTTAGGATCAGCGCATCAAATAAGTGTTGGTGTGGCTTAGCCTGACGTTTAACAAAGCCGTCTAAATCGACGGCCTTTAAAATCAAGGCCGCGATTAACGGCGGCGTTAAGTGTCTGAGGAATGTATGCGAGGAATTCTAGTATCAGATATTTTCGGACTCACAGATGAGTTAATCGAACTTAGAAATTTGATTGCTGAAGATGTTGTGATTTTAGATCCTTATCAAGGTAAGAAAAATCTATTCACTGATGAAAATGATGCTTACATCTATTTTACTGAGCATTGTGATCTTGGTGAGTACGCTAAGCTAGTTCATCACGAAATAACAAAAAATGATGAGTCTGTATATCTTATAGGCTTTAGCATGGGAGCTTCAGCCATATGGTGTTGCTCTGATAAGTTAAACCAAATGAATGTGAGTTCAGCATACTTATTTTATGGCTCTCAAATTCGCAACCATTTAGAAATAATTCCAGAGATAGCATTAAACATAGTTATGCCAAGATATGAAGAGCATTTTTCTATTTCAGAGTTAAAGGAAAGTTTGGCCAGATTTGGTAGCATAGAGCTTCAAAGTAGTAATGGATTACATGGTTTCATGAATAAACGCTCCGAAAATTACAGCCAAACAGAATATGACAAATACGTGTGCAAGTTACGTCAGCACGCCACTTAACAGGTGCGGCAACCGACTGCAAAAACTGTCACTTTTTTTGCCAAAAAAACGTCAAAATACCCGCCAGTTTTTGCAGTCGGCTGCGGCAGGTGTTATGCGCCATACCAACCACAAGGAATGTACTATGAATTTTAAGAACGCTGCTGTCTCACTGATTCTAGGGTTAGCTTTGTCGTATTCATTTATTTGGATTGTAGGAATAGGGGCTGGAGCTGTTACTCCTGACGCTTTGGCAGGCTATACGTATTTTGCATTGAATGTATATCCGAACATACTAATTATTATTCTATCCTCTGTTTTTTCAGTGGGTATCGTGGCTGCGTTACATAAAGCTGCCGCATTAAAGGCAGTTCGTAGCACTTCACTAGCATTAGCCCCGATCTTTGCTTACTTGGTGTATCTGCTCTTTACGGTTCCTGCAGCGATTCCATCAATTGGAGTTGCCGCAGTTCCTGCAATCGCAGCGGTCATCTATATCTCGTTCCTTAAAGAGCGCGTATAACAAGCTTGAGCAATACACTGGCTATGGCTCGTCGGACTCGTAGACGTTCGCTTATGGTGCATTTGCGCTTCGCGCTGGGTTTTTGCACAATGAATCAAAATCCACTCGACCCTGCGCTCAGGGTCATGCACCTATAATGAATAAGATTACTAAATGGCTAAAAAAGAACATTACACAAACCTTGAAAGTATGTATGCCGCAGCGCCAGTCAATAGTATCTATGAGCCCGTAATGGAAGTGTCAGAAGGTCAGGCCACTATCGAAATTGAGTTGTCTGAAAAATATCATCACTCGGCTGGAGGTGTACATGGTAGTGTATATTTTAAAATGCTTGATGACGCTGCATTTTTTGCAGCTAACTCGCTTGAAGAACAATTCTTCGTGTTAACAACTTCGTTTACTACTTATATTACGCGACCTGTTTCATCTGGAAAGATGAAAGCTATTGGTAAGGTAGTAAATAGAAATAAATCCCAATTTATCGCAGAGTCAGTCGTTTACGATTCAGAAGGTAGAGAAATTGGTCGTGGTAATGGTGTATTTGTCAGAGGGAAATTCCTGCTAGCTGACTCAGCGGGTTATGCATAACAAGCGCATGTTGTCGGACTGGTTTCCGGAGCGCTCCAAACCAGCGACAAATGCGGGCGTTAGCTGTATTAGGTAAATTCGCACATATATGGAGAGTAATATGTGGCTAAAAGACGTTGACCTTGAGTCTCAATCAGTCAAGTTGATTCCCTTATCAGTGACTCATTCAGCTGCTTTAGTTGAGGCAGCAACGGACGGCGAGTTATGGAAACTTTGGTTTACCCCTGTACCAAGTGCCAAGAATATCGAAAAGTACGTCTCAGAGGCGCTAGAACAAAAGTCTAAGGGCTTAGCTTTACCATTTGTAGTTGTTGATAAATCGACAGGAAAAATCATCGGTTCAACTCGCTTTTGTAATGCAGACTCAACTAACCAACGTGTTGAAATTGGTTATACGTGGTATAGCAAAAGCTATCAACGAAGTTCATGTAATACCGAATGTAAGTTGCTGCTTTTAACTCATGCGTTTGAAAGTCTCGAAGCGATAGCAGTAGAGTTTAGGACTAGCTGGCACAATCAAGCCTCTAAAGCTGCAATTGCACGGCTAGGTGCAAAACAGGATGGTATTCTTCGTAATCATCAAAAGCTACAGAACGGTGGGTATAGAGATACGGTTGTATTTTCGATCATCAATTTTGAGTGGCTTCCAGTAAAAGAGAACTTAGAGTTCAAGCTCACCACATACAGTTAACAAACGCTTAACGGGATGTTAGCTGTTTCAATTAAACTTGTACATCATATTGCACAACTAACTCTTTTTAGTTAGACTTGTCTGATTAAGCGTACAACTAAGAATGAGAGTATTATGAGAATTGTATCTTTTACTGAAGCAAGAAATGGGCTTAAATCTGTACTTGACCGCGTGGTAAACGACGCTGATTACACTGTAATTACACGTAGAGATTCTGAGGATGCTGTTGTTATGTCTATGGATCATTACAATAGCCTGATGGAAACTGTTCATTTATTAAAATCACCTGCTAACGCAGCGCATTTAACTCGATCTATTGAACAATTTAAATCGTCTCAAGTGATTGAGCGAGAAATATCAAATGACTAGGTTGTTAGCCTGGACTGATGATGCTTGGGCTGATTATGTCTATTGGCAAGGACAAGATAAAAAAACGCTTAAAAGAATTAATCAATTAATTACCGACACTCAGCGCTCTTCATTTGAGGGAATCGGAAAACCTGAACCTTTAAAAGAGAATTTATCAGGTTTTTGGTCAAGACGTGTAGATGAGTCCAATCGTCTTGTATATGCCGTTAATGATAGTCATATTACAATTATATCTTGTCGTTATCACTATTAATTATAACCAGCAGCTAACAAGTTGCTCAAATGGAAAAATTACAGTTGGCTATCGCTTCGCGATTATAGCCAACCATTATTTTCCGCGTAGCAAAGCGTTAGCACTCAAAACTCACGTATTGACGAACTATAATCCAATGGATTATAGTCGTACCTATGCAGACAATTGTTGAACTCCCAGAATTCCAGAAACGAGCCGATGGCTTACTCAAGCATGATGAAAAGACAAGTATTATCAACTACTTAGCCTCTCATCCTCAATCTGGTGATCTTATACAGGGCACTGGGGGTATCAGGAAACTTCGGTGGTCTGCTCAAGGAAGGGGCAAGAGTGGTGGAGTCAGGGTGGTTTACTATTATCACAATGGCGCTGTACCGCTCTTTCTCTTAACGGTTTTTGGTAAGGGCGAAAAGGCTAATATCAACAAAGCCGAACGCAATGATCTTGCTAAATTAACTCAACTTTTACTCAAGTATTATGGTGGTTCAAATGGCTAGCGCGTTCTCAAGTATCAAACAGGGCCTATCCGAAGCAATTGAGTTTTCTGAGGGTAAAGTTAAAAATGCGGTCGTCCACAAGTTCGGCCCAGTGGATGTAAAGAATATCAGGGCAAAGGTAGGCATGTCTCAAAATGAATTTGCGTCTGCTTTTGGTATTAGCGTGAGTACACTCCGTCACTGGGAGCGTGGTGACCGGACCCCACAAGGACCAGCATTGGTCTTACTAAATGTTGTTGCCAAAGAACCTGGCATTGTTCTTAGAGCTTTGGCATCGTAGAAAGTGCTAACAAGGCGCTCAAATGTGACCGCATACTGAGGCGCTTTAGCTTGGCGTTATATGTAATCACAGTTTGACACCTGAGTGGTATCAGGTTACAGCCTGTAAATGATTCTTTCATTCACACATAAAGGGCTGGAGAGATTCTTCAAAACTGGGAAATCCTTAGGCATACAGTCTAAGCACAGTAAGCGACTTAAGTTAATTCTTGGTCGCTTGAATGCTTCAACTAGCCCTCAAGATATGAATCTACCGGGACTATATCTGAACCAGTTAACCGGAGATCGCTCTGATATTTGGTCTGTTAGAGTTAGTGGTAACTGGCGTGTAACATTCCGTTTCAACGGTTAGCATGCAGAAATCGTCAATTATGAAGATTATCATTGAGGTGACATTATGCTAATGCACAATCCGCCGCATCCAGGCGAAATAATCAAAGAGCTTTGCCTTGAGCCAATAGGTGTAAGCGTTACTGCTGCCGCTAAGGCTCTGGGGGTCAGCAGAAAAACACTATCTAGTATTATTAATGGCAAAGCTGGAATAAGCCCTGAAATGGCTGTTCGCTTATCTATTGCTTTTGACACGTCTTCCGAGAGCTGGCTTAACCAGCAAACTCAGTATGACCTTTGGCAAGCAGAGTCTCACCGCTCTGAATTGCGCGTAGATCCTCTCTTTGCGGCATAAGCATATAACAGGTCACACCAGCCTATCACCTTAAGCGGCGGCTGATTGAAGCGTCAGTTGCTATAAGGATATTTCATGTCTGAATCTACTTTTTTTATTTTCTTCATATTTTTATTTGCGGTCCTACCCTGTGCAGTCGCAGGGTATTACATATCTGTAAAACAGCACCGTTATTTAATCTCGGGCTGGGACGATGCAAAATATACAGATCCTCAACAAGCAGCTGCATTAATTGGTAATACTCTTATGCTGCTTTCAATTATAATTATTGTATTTTTACTGTTGTTTGGTTTTGAGCTGCTTTCTACGTTCTTTATAATATATTTTGCTATGGGGTTAATGGCTTTCCTAGTTGTATCCATAGTCTATGTTCATAAAAAATATAGAGCAAAGTAGCAACTAACAAGTCGTTAAAGTAGGACAGATAACAGTTGGCTTTTGCTCCTACGTCGAAAATTTTAGCCAACAATTTCTTTTGAGCGCTTAGAAAGGCGTTATCTAAACTTAGAGGAAATATGAACGCAATGAAATTTCCAAGCGCCGTGGCGCCGTGGTTCTACTTGTTGGCAATTGTGCTTCCTATTGCAGTGATAGTTTATGTGGTGGTGAAAACGGAGAGCACAGACGCAGTTACAATAGGTATTGTTGCCATTGTGACGGTATCAGCAGTGGGTCTACCAATTTGGCTTATTCTATCCACTTATTATTTGGTTGAAGGCGAAACACTCAACATTCGCTCAGGACCAATGAAAGTGTCTATCCCGCTGGGTGATATCCATTCTGTAACGCCAAGCCGTTCAATGTTGTCAGCTCCGGCACTATCTCTAAAAAGACTTAAGATTGGTTATGGCAAAGGTAAAACGATTCTCGTTTCACCGAAAGACGTAGAGGGGTTCAAAAGTGCAATCGGTCAGCAAGGTTCATAACGAACCGTTCAATTTCGTTCTGGGCCATAGACCCTCAAACGGAGCCTAAAAGGCTGCGCCTTTCTGGGCCGTTTATCAACGCGTTATGTTTTAGGGGGTAGTATTGAAGTGTCCAACTGATGGGAATGTTTTGATTGCTGATAATGCCGAAGATCATACGGGATATGGTTGTTCTGCATGCAAAGGTTCTTGGTTACCTCAAAGGTATATTGATTCAATTAAATACTCAAAGGATTTTGATGCTGATAAATTTTTTCTCGATTTATCAGCTGATAACTCTGAAAGTACAAATTCTCTATGCCCATCAGATTGTGGTTCTTTAAATACCATTGCAAACATAGATGGCGCGAATTATTGTCCGGTCTGTAAAGGTATATGGTTTAAAAAAGACGCATTGAAAAGTATGCTTAAACGGTATCCAGATAAAGAAAGCTCTTTGGCGGATGTTGATTCGCCTATTCTCGCTATAGATATTGTTAATTTCTTAGGTTCGTTGTTCAAATGAAGTATGGTAAATCTAGGGTGTCTTTAGTTACGAAACCTAACCTCAGCATGACGCATGCGAAAAACACTTAACAAAGCTGCCGTTAATCAACGGCCGAAAAAGACACGAACGCGATTAACAGCGGCGTCATGCGAACATGGAATATAAATGAGATTGATACCTAGGCGACGGATGGATCCAGTGAGGCTTTGTTCTCGTTGCAATCTACAGACTCCTGAAAAACATACCGAATGTGTCCACTGCTCAGATTTGTCAGAAGTTGAATTGCAGTCATTGTTAGCACAGCATCAAGCTAACCTCGAGGCTAACGCCCATTTGGGTAAATATTTTGTCTTAGCAGCCGTAATCATTCTGTTGCTGATGATTCTCAGCAGTTTCAATGTTTAGTCGTTAATCAAGTCCTTCCTCAGCTCCATTTTGGCGGTTGGGAAGCGATTATTTACGGTTCAACTTATCAATCTGCTGCTAAGGGTTTGCCAACGACAAAGCATTTTGTATCAGCGGCAGCGTAGGGTGATACACTTAATGGCAGTGCGAATAGTCGCTTTCAGCAGATCACGCCGTTTCGTCAACCTATCCGTCACGCCTGGTCCACCGAATTGGTAGGTAGGGAGCAACGGTTGTTATTGACTCGTGGCTGCAGCACGGCGATGACCATACTGAATTCGACAATTACTTGAAAGAGGGTGATACACGATGCGTAACGTTAAGATTCTAATTATCTTTCTTATGGTGTTCTCAATAATCAACGTTGACAACGCAACCAGTAAGCCTATCAATGAAGGCTCGACTTATAAGCTGTATTTTCTTGGCGGCCAGTCGAATATGGAGGGCTTTGGGTTTGCCGAGGAATTACCAGCGAATACTTCTAATCCACCCCAGAATACGATGATATTTGTGGGGCAGATGGCGTTCGACAATGAAACGCACGGCGGCGTGGGAGTATGGCAGCCATTAACTCCCGGACTTGGTACCGGCTTCAAAACGGATGGTACCACCAATGAGTTGTCCAATCGATTCGGGCCCGAGTTGTTTTTCGGTCTGACCATGGCTGAACAATCGAATGATGAGAATGTTGCGATCATCAAGTATGCATTGGGCGGATCGGGCTTGGCCGAGGGCGTTGGTTATAGCAACTGGCATCCCGACTTTTCTGACGGAGCAGGCATCAACCAATATGATAATGCGCTCAAGACTCTGCGTAATGCACTGGTACCAAGCGATCTTGACGGCGACGGAATCGCAGATCGTCTCGTTCCCTCTGGTATTGTCTGGATGCAAGGTGAGGCCGACGCAGAGAGCAGTCAGGCTGCCGCAGATGATTACCGCGCAAACCTAGCAAGATTGATGGGTCTTTTACGTGCAGCATTACGCGTTGACGATTTACCCGTGGTCATTGGGAGAATAACGGATTCGGGAATGTCGGACGATGGTTCGGTAATGGACTACATCGAAACCGTCCAGCATGCGCAGCAGGATTTTGTGAAAAACGATAGCTGTGCAGATTACGTTACCGCTACCAATGATCTTCCCTACCTGGACGATGGTTGGCACTACAACACGGAGGGGTTCATCCGTCTTGGCAGGGCGTTCGCTGAGTCTATGATAAATCTGGAGCAGCGATGCGGGCATACCGAATAGCAGCGGCCGAGAACTTTCTGGATAGCTCTGTATTTTTCTAGCAGCCACTTAGTTATCTAGAAAGTGACTATAATTACGGCAATTCGTAAAAAGTTGGTGAATTAAAACGCCAGCGAAAAACACTGACTTGGACTCACACGTTCTGTACTTTGATGAACATGCCGCTTAACGTTTGCTGATTAACACGTGGATACAACATGATTGATATTCTAGCTGTATTTATAACATTTTTTGCTGTGATTGATCCTATTGGTACCGTACCGGTATTTATAGCCGTAACCGCTAAATATGACGAAAAAACAAAACGTCGAGTTGCGCTGCTCGCAACCTTTGTATCGGCCTGTGTGTTGTTGTTCTTTTTAGTTGTGGGTGAAATTGTATTAACGGCGCTCTCTATTCCTCTTCCCGCCTTCCAAATATCAGGTGGGATCGTTCTGTTCTTATTCGCTCTCAATATGATCTTTGGCGATAGCAAGCCAGATGAAGAGATAAAATCAATTCAAGATTCTCACAAAGAAACGGCGATCTTTCCCCTTGCAGTGCCCTCCATAGCCAGTCCTGGAGCGATGTTAGCGGCGGTACTCTTAACTAAAAACTCTGTCTATACGCTTTGGGAGCAAACGCAAACTGCGTTGGTAATGTTAGCTGTCCTGGTTTTAGCTTATATATTAATGCTACTGGCTGGTTTTATTATTCGTCTTATCGGTACAAGCGGTGCAAGTGTAATCAGCCGAGTAATGGGCCTAATTCTTTCATCGATTGCCATCACTAATATCTTAACGGGCTTCCATGATTATTATAAAGCTCTCTAGGTCATAGTGATCATAACGCGTCTTTAACGCGAGGTGACTCATTGCTAATTTTGCTCTGGTGTTGTTGATCTTGGTTTACTTAATATTTGTGTCTAACGAGCTATTCTCTCGTTGATAGCGCCTTGCTAATACCAAGATCAGCTGCAGACTACACGCCATTGACTATGCTTGGTTTACAAATTGAAAATGGATGCGAAGCTCAGTGCGTAGCAAGCTCTACGAAGCTTGCGTTTGCCTGCAACGACCTATATTTCAATTGCTAATTGAACAAGTTGAAGGAATAGAGCTATGGATAACCGCTTAAAAACAATTCTCATTGCTACTGGTCTGTTATTTTCTGCGACGTCATTCGCTAACGACATCGAAGGCGCTATCGAAAGCATTGATCAGGAATCCCAGTCTCTCGTTGTTCAAGGCATCACCTTTCATGCAACGGACTCGACCGATTACGATGATGGTCTAAATCAATTCTCTGACCTGCAATTAGGGCAAGTCGTTGAGATAGATTTTGAGTACAAGGATGGTCAGCACTATGCCACTGAAATTGAGCTTGAAAGAGACTAAAACGAAGCCACTTATCAGCACATATTGTAAGGAAGTAGGGCGCTCAGCTCGATCACAGCCATTCGTGTCACGCTCCGTCGCTACTTTAAGTATACTAGCGCGCGGTTCACTGCCAACTAAGATCCACGAAGCATTCCGGCGGGGGCATTTAACCGCATAGGCTAAGGAGGTCATATGCTCAAATCCATTCATCATGCAGCGATAATTTGCTCAGATTACGAACGTTCTAAGCGCTTTTACGTCTCGCTTCTGGGTCTGGAGGTGATCGCTGAAAATTATCGAGCAGATAGAGACTCATTTAAACTTGATCTTAGGTTGCCCGATTCTGGGCAGATCGAGTTGTTTTCATTTCCTAACCCCCCAGATAGACCCAGCTTTCCTGAAGCTGTAGGTCTCAGACATCTGGCCTTTAACGTTGAGTCTGTAGAGTTAGTTCGAGATTATCTAATGTCCGAGGGTTTGGCCGTTGAACCAATTAGGATAGATGAATATACCCAAAGAAAGTTTGCCTTCTTTAGCGATCCGGATGGGCTTCCTCTAGAATTATATGAGCAGGTTGTCAGCGAGTAAGCCACGCGAGTAATAAGCGCGAACCTACTCGCGGTCGTTTTCAGTTGGAAGGAACGGCGATTTTTTGATGGCGCTTTTGCATCGGTGCCAGGTTTTTGGGATAAACTCCTCAGATTAAAATTCACTCTTCGCGCGTAAATTCTCTTGCTCGTACCAAATTTGATGTGCTCAAAGTTTCTTCTCTCGGTGTTGCTACGTGGCAAATCACTGTAAGTATTCATTGAACGTCAATCGTTATTACTTTTCGAACTCGGTAACGCTGAGATATTTTGTTGAAGGCGATGTTGCGCTAATATTCGTTTCCTTAGTGATAAAGCGAGTTAATTTGTAGCTTTGTCGGTGGGTAGTCGGGTACTTGTCACTGCCGACACGCTATTAGTGCTATAAAATGGCTCAGTATTTAACAGCAATAGGATAGAGCTTTGTGAAAGCATTGAGATTGGAACGACATTGGTCGCAAGAGCAACTAGCGCACTTAAGTGGTTTAAATGTGCGAACAATACAGCGAGTGGAAAAGGGGCAAAAAGCAGGAAGCGAAACCTTGAAGTCTCTGGCTGCCGTCTTTGAAATTTCAATCGAAGAGCTTAACGCTGTGATTGGCCATGAATCCCAGGTAGGGGACGATGAATTAGTTGTCGAAGATAAAGATAATTCCCGTTATAAGCAGGCTCAAGAGAAGATAAAATCAAAAAAGTATTTTTACGGGCTAAGCGGGTTACTCACGCTTATTTTTCTTCTTTTAATGCTACCTAACTACAATGGCGGAGAGAATTTGGCTCCGCTAATTGTCGTGTTCTTATCGTTTGCAACAATTATTATTGGGCTGGCCATTCACGTATTTCAACCTTTTGGCGAAGAGTGGGAAGAGGATCAAATAACGCAGTTATTAGCTCGAAAAAACCGTAAAGAACACTCGGACCTAGACACCTAATGAACCAACTATCGCCACTCAACCGTGAGCTGATCACACGTTTTTTGTTTACGCCGGGGGGCTAAAGCCTCATTCGTCATGTTAGTCCGTACAGCATTCATCCTGTAAAAACGTAATGACTAAATCTAGCTGCTCAAACTGCGCCACACAAAATAGTGTTCTCCCCTCGCGTCTTTGATGAATCAAACCGGCTGAGGTTAAACTCGATAAGTGATGGGAAAGTGTTGACCCGGGAATGTCGAGTTCATCTTGAATTGTGCCAACAGCAACGCCCTTGCTACCGCCCCTAACGAGTCGTTTGTAGATTGCTAATCTAGATGGATGACCTAGTTCTTTGAGTGCCTTTGCCGCTTCTTCAATATTCATTGATGTGTCCTCGTTAAATATATTTCTATATTACTAGAAATAACTTGACAAGGGAATGTCTGCGTCTATAATTCGATTATTCTAGAAATATAGGTATGGTGTTAATATGAAATTTACAATGGAAATGTTACAAGATAGTTTAGCAATGTTTGCTTTTCTGGCCGTTGAGTTGACTCTGCTGTTTCTACTCATCAGTTACTTGGTTGGAGTGCTGCAGGAATACATTCCACCTAGCAAGATACAAACCATTTTGAGTAGCAAAAATGGCAAGGGCTATGTTGTGGCAAGTCTCCTAGGTGCGATTACGCCTTTTTGTTCTTGTTCAACGATACCCTTTTTGAAAGGGTTGCTTCGCGCTAAAGCCGGTTTTGGTACGATGATGGTATTCCTGTTTGCAAGCCCTTTGCTGAACCCAATAATTATCGGCTTATTCGCAGTGACTTTTGGTATCGGCGTTACTATCTTCTATTTCACGGTAGCTATGAGTGTCTCGATTATCTCTGGCTATACCTTGGAAAAACTCGGGTTCGAAAAATATATCAAGGCAGAAGCCTATATAGATCCAGTGAAAAAAGGCTGTCAGGGGAATTCTGAGTCATCAGTGAAAGATAGCAAATGGAAGCTAATTTGGTTGTCAACTTGGAACGATTTTAAGAAAGTACTTCCTTACTTAATGGGTGGTATTGCGCTTGGCTCGGTCATCTATGGCTTTATGCCAACTGAATTTGTCTCGGCAGTGGCTAGCGAGGATAACCCGTTTGCTGTACCGATAGCGGCGATCATTGGTATTCCTCTCTACATTCGTGCAGAAGCGGTGATTCCATTAAGTGCTGCGCTCGCTGCGAAGGGAATGAGTTTGGGCGCGGTGATGGCACTCATTATCGGCAGTGCAGGGGCGAGCCTAACCGAAGTTATATTGCTTAAATCGATCTTCAAAAATCCAATGATCTTGGCGTTTTTGACAGTGATCATTGGTATGGCAATCACAGCTGGGTATTTATATACGTTCATCTTCTAACGCATCAAACGTTCGCTGTAAGTCATTCTCGACAGTGAACACTCAGGTGAGACGCGATCTTTCACACGCGTTAGATCACTTAAATTGCCCCCCTACCTTTTCATGGTAGCGGGGGCAATCACATCTAAGCTTAATGAAAAATTGCCCAGCCCAGCCCAGCCCAGCCCAGCCCAGCCCAGCCCAGTCGAACCGATTATGTCAAAATATACTGCTATCATTGGAAGAGGGTGGAGCATTTCGCTCTCCTCGTGTCAGTAGATGCGTGACAGTAAGAAAGGAAATACTATGTCAACTTATCCAAGAACTTTTTCTCATATTGGAATCTCCGTACCTGATGTAGAAAAGGCCGCCAAATTTTATAGTGAAGTGATGGGCTGGTACCATATTATGGAGCCAACCGTTATTTATGAAGAAGCCGACACGCCGATTGGGCAAATGTGTATTGATGTTTTTGGTACCGGCTGGGGCTCTTTTAAAATTGCGCATATGTCTACTGGCGATAAAATTGGTGTAGAGATGTTTGAATTCAAGAACAATGAGACGCCAACCGAGTTTGAGTACTGGAAGACAAGTACTTTCCACTTCTGCGTTCAGGATCCAGATATTGAGGGCTTAGTGAAGAAGATTGTTGATCATGGTGGTAAGCAGCGAATGCCAATTCGCGAATACTATCCCGGTGAAAAGCCCTATAGAATGTGCTATGTACAAGATCCCTTTGGCTTAATTTTCGAAGTTTATTCACACAGCTACGAGCTCACCTATTCTCAAGGGGCTTATTAGTTTAATTCGTGGGAGTACGTGAACAATTAAAGAAGGCCATTAAGGTATAATTTAATGGTGCCGGGAATAGTAAGAATAATTACAATGCTAAGAACCTATAACGTCATTCTGCAATGGGTGGATTTCGTTTAGATAGCTCTTTGAGCCACAACTAAATGACAATTCGCCCTTTTTCAGAAGTGGCTAGCGTTCTAGTACGACCGATAGAAACTTTCGATAATTTCCGTTAGGGGCTGAACTTTGAATAAATTATTTTTAGGTATAAAGAGTCACGTAGTGTGTATTGATAAGCGCGACGGCAAGGAGCTTTGGCGAACCAAGTTGAAAAGCTCGACCATCACGAATGTCTATTACGAAGATGATCAAGTTTTTGCCTATTCAGGCGGTCATCTCGTTTGTCTTAACATCCGTGATGGGAGCGTTGTTTGGACGAACCCGCTCAAGGGATTAGGTTATAGCACGTGTATTATGGCTAGTGAGCAACAGAGCGCTTCGGTGATTGCTAATCAGATTGCCAGCCAACAAGCTGCCGCTGCAGCGAGTGCCAGCTCAGTCGGTGTTACAGCAGCCAGTAATTAGCGATGGGTGAATTATTTCACTTAGGGAGGGTTTGATATGAAATTAGGTTGTTTTTCGGTCAGCCTAGCGGTGACGAATTTACAGGAATCGAAGAAATTCTACGAGCAACTCGGCTTTCACACTTTTGCCGGCGATGAAGCGCATAATTTTTTAATAATGAAAAATGGCGATACGAATATTGGGCTTTTCCAAGGTATGTTTCAGAGTAACATCCTTACTTTTAATCCGGGTTGGGATCAAAATGCAGAACCGATTGGCGATTTTACTGACGCTCGAGAATTGATTGAGCATTGTCAGGCTAATGGCGTAGAAGTGACCCAATCCTCCATTGAATCGGATCAGGGGCCGGCAAGCTTCTCGATACAAGACCCAGATGGCAACGTTATCCTAATTGACCAGCACATCTAAACTGAGCAAAGCCGTATAGTAACGTCTATATGGTTTTTGAACTCACTACATTGAATTGTGGTGTTAGCGCCTAACAAACCTTAGTGCGGATACTAAGCGTAGAGACTTCCAATAAAGTTTAACGCCTCTAGCGGCCGAATGACGCACGTTGCAACCCCTTCGTTTCTTCAAACCTAGCTCAATCTGAGTACTACCTCGGATTTAGTTGCTTAGTTGGCAAATTTATCGCCTGCGACTATATTTATCTATTAATTGCTCATTACCTAACAAGTAAGGTCTTTTTAGTGGCCTTTTGCTGCAAATTTTGACTCTACACCCATTTATAAACTGAAAAAGCTATTGAGGAAATGATGATGAATGAAGCTACTACTAAAGAGGCTATTGAGGCTCTGAATACCATTATGGAGTACGAACTAGCGGGCGTAGTCAAATACACCCATTACTCACTAATGATTTTCGGCTATAACCGCATTCCCATTGTCTCGTGGCTTAAGGGAAACGCCACCGAAAGCTTGGATCATGCACACAAAGCGGGAGAGCTTGTTACGTTACTTGGCGGGCATCCCTCACTTAAGATTGGGCCACTTCTTGAGACTGAGAAGCATGATGTGGGAGATATCATGCGTGAAAGCTTGGAACATGAAGGTGCTGCGCTAGCCGCGTATTATGACTTGCTGAAAATTGTAGAGGGTAAGTCAGTACTGCTAGAAGAGTATGCACGAGAGATGATTATGCTTGAAGAAATGCACCGAGATGAAGTGAATAAGATGCTTCGAAAGCCCGGCGAAATTGCACAATTTGAGGAGTAGATTCTAAGTTCGGGGTAACGGGAGTATCGGTTACCCCTCTGCCGCACTTGATTGAACCAATCTGCTTCCAGTGGCGTACTCTTCGTAGGAAGGAGTGCTTATGAAAACTGGATTATTTTGGTTCAACGCAGATCTTCGTTTAGATGACAACAACTCACTACGCGAGCTGTTAAATCGAAGTGAGTGCGTGGGCTTCGTTTACGTTATCGACCCCAGATGGTTTCATCCACTTCGTTTTCACCAGCCGAGAATGGCCGCACCTCGCTGGCAGTTCTTGAAGCAAAGCTTATCCGACTTACATCGACAACTTAAGGACAAAGGGCACGCACTGACACTCTTAGTCGGCGACCCAATCACCGAGCTATCGCTTCAATTACGTAGTTGGAACGCCGATTTATTGGGTTGCTCAACACCGACTGGTTACTTTGAGGCTCAACAACTTAGCGCTGTTGCTGCCAACGTTTCACGAGTTATTACCAACACGGACCTTACGCTATTCAATTCGGTCCAGCTCGCGCAAGATCACCCCACGATGACTAGCTTTAGTCAATTTAGAAAGTATGTTGAAAGCAGTGATTTACCGCTAAGTTCGCCATCCCCGTCACATAGCTTCGAGCTTGCTTCCGTAGCCAGTACTGAGTCACTAGAGACGATATTTTCGCGCATTGAAGAGCGGTGGCCTCAGCTTGCAACGCCTTCTCAGTCCAGGTTTCAAGGCGGAAGTGTTGCCGCTCAAAAGCATTTGATAGATTATTTTAGCAGTGCGAACGCAGCCTGCTACAAAGACACGAGAAATGCGCTTGATGACTGGGATTCATCCACCAAATTTAGCCCTTATCTAGCCATCGGAAATCTGTCGGCTAGGCAGGTATGGTCTGCCGTTAGTGACTATGAACGGAAGCATATCGCTAATACCTCTACCTACTGGATTCGTTTTGAATTACTTTGGCGAGAATATTTCCATCACTTGGCTATTCGTCAAGGACCCAAATCATTTCGGTTTCAGGGCAGTGCCTCTCGACGGCCATTAACCTTTTTTAATGCGACACGGTTCGCCCAATGGTGCGCCGGTTCCACTGAGTTTCCACTCGTTAATGCCTGCATGAACCAACTTCGAGCAACTGGCTATATCTCGAATCGCGCAAGACAGATTGTTGCCAGTTGCCTGGTGAACGAATTGAACTGCGATTGGCGGTTTGGTGCTGCCTATTTCGAGCAGTATCTCGTTGATTACGATGTTGCAGCGAACTGGGGTAATTGGCAGTACATTGCCGGTGTAGGAGCCGATACCCGAGGTGGCCGACACTTTAATCTCGAAAAGCAGTCCGCTGTTTACGATGCAGACGGTCGTTATACACGAAAATGGCTAGATAATTCCAATGAGTATGTCGCACCATGGGTGGACGCAGTAGATTGGCCAATTGCTCTCTCTGATTAACGCTGGCACAAGCTAGACCGTTTGCTAACGGTGAATATGCAATTAAATTTGCTAAAAACCCACTAACAGCGTCGCTGCAGGCTATTATTACTCAGGTATCGAACTTGTTAAAAAGAGGTGGATCATGATTCGAGTAATTACGCTGCTGGTAACGGTCATGCTGGCAACAAGTACCAACGCGCAATGGACCTCAGCAATTGGAAAGCGAGGCGGCCATTGGGAGGCAACGTTTGGGCTCAAGTACCAGGATAGTGAGTTTCTGGGGAGCGAAGAGGGGGCATCGCTTGAGTTCGAATCAGATTATGGTTTCATGTTCGGTCTCGCTTACAACTTCACCGATCATCTTAGCGTTGGCTTTGATGTGGATTACCTAAGATCCAATTACCAAGCGAATGTAATTTCGGCGACGCCCGGCGAGCCAGACATTCAGTTTGGTCACAAGGGCGACTTTACCTCATTTATGTTTAATGGCACGTACAACTTTTTTTCGGGCGCTTTCACTCCGTATGTTGCAGCCTCGGCCGGCTGGCAGTACTTTGATTCCAATATCATTGATGGCGATCCGGTGATAGGCTGCTATTGGCATCCCTATTGGGGCTACATTTGTAATGACTACTATCAAACCTACACGGAAACGAATTTGGGCTATGGTGCGACCGTTGGTCTTCGTTGGGAGATTGATTCCAGTATGTTCATCAAAGCAAGTGTTTCGCAGGATTGGTTTGATACGAGTGGCACCCATTCGGATCCAAGTTTCATGAGTGGAGCGATTGAATTCGGAACTCGCTTTTGAATTCCGGTCAAAAGAAGATTAACTATAGCGGCTGATGTAGCCGCTTTTTATTGCCTTAGAGGAATTAGTACTCATGAAGTGGCTGTACAAGCGGTTCGAACGTTGGACGAAGCCTTATCCGGACATAGATCATAGTCCGATACCGTCAGGTCTTTTGGGGTTTTGTCGTCACTTTACGAAGGGTTTTGAAAAACCATTATTGTTAATGGCGGTGCTAAGCGCCATTGTCGCCGGCTTTGAAGTTGCCCTGTTCAACTTTGTTGGAACGCTGATTGATTGGTTGAGTGTCTACTCCAAAGAAGAGTTATTAGCCGAAAAGGGTGAGCTACTTGCTTGGATTGGTGCATTTATTCTGATTGGTGCGCCGCTCCTTGTCGGGCTGCATTCACTATTATCTCACCAGAGTTTATTGGGGAATTTCCCCATGGCAATTCGCTGGCAGTCTCACCAGCACTTGCTTCGTCACGGAATTAGTTTCTATCAGAAAGACTTTGCTGGACGAATTGCTACGAAGGTTATGCAGACCTCTTTGGCGGTACGAGAAGCGGTCATGAAGCTACTTGATGTAGCGGTTTACGCGCTGGTATATATGTCCGCTATTATCGTTGTCATGGGGTATGCAGATTGGCGGTTGATGTTGCCGATGTTAGCTTGGGTGCTTGCCTATGCTGCAATTCTGCGCTGGTACATACCTAAGCTGAAGAAGGTTTCGATGGAGCAGGCCGATGCCCGTTCGCAAATGACTGGACGAATCGTAGATACCTATTCCAACATTACCACCGTAAAACTTTTCTCGCATACCGCTAGAGAGACTGCCTATGCCAAAGAATCAATGGACGGATTTTTAGTGACGGTGCATAAACAGATGCGTTTGGTTACGGGGCTTAATTTCTGGGTGGAAGCCTCAAATTATATTCTCCTTTTTGCGGTCGCTTCGCTATCAATCCATCTCTGGTTGAGTGATCTACTCGGCGCTGGTGCAATTGCTGTCTCACTCGCCTTAGTATTGCGTTTAAATGGCATGGCACATTGGATTATGTGGGAAGTTTCTAGCCTCTTTGAGAATATCGGTACCGTCGCCGATGGCATGACGACGCTCTGTGAACCGCTTCCCGATGAACCACTGCAACCGCAACCCTTAGCCATCCATCATGGGGAAATTGTCTTTGACGGCGTAGGTTTTTCCTATGATGAGCAAGCCGCGGTCATCGAAGAAATTTCGTTGCGAATAAAGGGCGGTGAAAAAATTGGTTTAGTGGGGCGTTCGGGTGCTGGGAAGTCCACTTTGGTTAACCTGTTACTGGGTTTCTTCAATTTGAAGCGGGGGGCGATACGAATAGATGATCAGGATATTGCTAATATTGTTAAGGATGACTTGCGCCAATATATTGGCATGATCACTCAGGATACCTCGCTGCTCCATAGAACGATTCGCGAAAACATTCTTTACGGCAGACCCGATGCGACCGAAGCTCAACTGATAGCCGCTGCGAAACAGGCCCATGCCTATGATTTTATTATTGGCTTAGTCGATGATCAAGGTAATACAGGCTTTGATGCCCAGGTTGGTGAGCGCGGCGTTAAGTTATCGGGCGGCCAGCGTCAGCGGATTGCTATCGCCAGAGTATTGCTTAAAGACGCGCCAATCCTAGTGATGGATGAAGCGACGTCGGCCTTAGACTCAGAGATTGAGCAAGCGATCACAGAAAGTCTCAGCGAGTTGATGAGTGATAAGACCGTGATTGCCATTGCTCATCGACTCTCAACGATCGCCGCGATGGATAGACTCGTGGTGATGGATCAAGGGCACATTGTTGAAGTAGGTAGTCATCATGAACTACTCGCCAAGGAAGGACTCTATTACTCCCTTTGGCAGCGTCAGAGCGGGGGATTCCTGACGGATTAATGGTCGGCGAGATTGCGATCTAAGCGGAGTCAGTCGTGTTAGTGTGAGCGTCAACTGAGGTGGTAGCTTTGCCTCGGCAGAGCATTTACTCTAAGGTGATAAATAACGCTGCGCTGGTGGTTCTGAAACTTTTTGAACCGTTAGCTTGAATGTTCAACAGATTGGAGTCTATTAGATGGCAATTGTTAACGAACCCACAATGACGGCAAGTTTTGAACTGTCGGTGGAAATTTCTGCGCCCCTCGCGGAGGTCTGGAGATCTTTGGTTGATGATATTGCACTGTGGTGGCCGCCCGAGTTTTTCACTTCAGATAAGTCCAAAGGTATCCTCTTAGAAGCTTTTCCGGGGGGGAGACTATTTGAGGATTATGGCGAGCACGGAGGGCTGCTCTGGTACCATGTGGTCGCCATCGAGAAAGAGTCATCGTTGCTACTTTCTGGGCATCTTCTTCCGCCTTTCGGAGGTCCCGCAGTCACCTCATTACGATTGGTATTAAGTAAGTCTTCATCGGGTGTTATTCTCACCATTCATGATGCAATATTCGGTGCTGTCAGTGGTTATGATCCCGTAGACGATTGGCGGCTCTTGTTTGAAGGAGGCTTAAAGGCTTTCGTAGAACGATTAAAGCAGTGAGCGCCTTTTATTTGCTTAAACCAACGCGTTGAATGTTCAAATTTTTTATCACGCTGGATCCACAGTAATTAGATTGAGAAAGTCTTTAGAGGAATCAAACATGGGGTATTCTGAGATCACCACAGTGTTAGGCTGGATGTCGATCATTCATATTGTTGTACTGAGTATCTCAAGCCTGGTACTCATTGTTGCTAGGCCCTTAATAACTAGGCTGCATTCGAATTTGACGGGCGTCGCTGAGGCAGAACTTCCCAAGCTCTATTTTAACTACCTAGCGAACTACAAAATATTCCTAGTTTGTACCTCGCTGGTTCCTTATATCGCGCTCAAATTAATGTAGTGGTTTAACTTACAGTTCAAGCCTTTGCTAATATCGTTGATGAGGTGGATCGTTCCTTTAATTATTGGATCTTTTGATTAGGACTAAAACGGTACCTCATCGTTAAATCTGAGTGATGGACGATTAGCGGGAAGCTGCCCAGTACTTGCAATAATTTTTCCCTCTGCGCACACTGGGTTTTATAACAATAATATTCAGCGTGCGTGCTCTTCAGTGAGTTCTTTCGAACCGGATTGCTTCCCCTGTTCAGGCTTATCGTCCAGGTGGTGAACAGCGTTAGGGTTTGATGATTAGCTCAGAGCGCTAGCGTTCAAGGAGAAAGTACGTGAAGCCCTACGTTGTCATTGGTGCGGGTCCGTCTGGATTGGCCGCGGTACGAAGATTAGTTGAGCAGGAAATTCCCGTTGTTGGCGTTGAAACGCATGCCGATGTGGGAGGTCTTTGGGATATTAATAGTTCCACCAGTACCATGTATGACAGCGCCCATCTCATCTCCTCTAAGTCGATGACACAGTTCAATGACTTCCCCATGCGAGATGACGTTGCCACCTACCCAAAGCACACCGAGTTGCAAGCCTATTTCAGCGAGTTTGCGGATCACTTCGACCTCAAAAAACATTACCGTTTCAATACTTATGTCAGTTGGATGGAACCCGTGGATGGCGGATGGAAAATCAGCCTCGTTGCAAATGGCGTAACGGAGGAATTGGACGTGGCAGGTGTGGTATTAGCCAACGGGACGCTACACGAGCCAAAACGCCTGAAGCTACCGGGTGACTTTAGTGGTGAACAACTACACAGTAGTGAGTATCGTGATCCGGCTATTTTTGCTGGTAAACGCGTACTTATCGTCGGCTGCGGTAACAGTGGCTGTGATATTGCGGTGGATGCGGTTCACCGCGCTAAGTCGGTTGATATGGTGGTTCGACGCGGCTATTACTTCCTGCCCAAATTTGTCATGGGTAAGCCCACGGATACACTGGGTGGACTGATTAAAATGCCAGGACAGATCAAGCAGCTATTGGATGGCCTATTGGTCAGATTGATATCGGGTAAACCCAGCCAATTCGGTCTGCCTGACCCAGATTACAAGATGTATGAGTCTCACCCAGTTATTAATTCGATGTTTCTACATCATATTGGTCATGGTGACATTAGCGTCAGGCGCAATATCACCGAAGTTAGTGGCAACGCGGTACATTTTGATGATGGTAAGCTAGCTGAATACGATCTTATTTTGGAAGCAACCGGCTATGTACTGCATTTCCCATTTATTGATCCTAAACATCTTAACTGGCAGCGGGAAGCTCCGGATCTCTACCTCAAAATGTTCACCCCCGAGCACGATAACCTGTTCTGCGTGGGGATGGTTGAAGCAGCGGGTTTGGGTTGGCAGCCAAGAGATGACCAAGCTCGAATTATTGCGCGCTTCATTAAGGGTAGGGCGAAGAACAGAGCGGGCGCCAATAAACTCTGGGATAAAATTCGCTCACGCGTTTATGAGCCGCTGAATGCTGGCTTCAATTACCTGAAATTAGAGAGAATGTCATTCTACGTGAATAAACAGGCTTACCTCGACGCGCTCAGGAAAACTGAAAAGCAGTTGGAGCGCTAATATGTCACCTGGCTTTATGATTGCGCTAAATTTGGTGTTGGGCTGTATGATGTTCGGCATCGCGCTGAGCCTAACCCCAGCAGACTTTAAACGTGTGGCGGTTATGCCGAAGGCTGCAGCAGTAGGGTTGGTCTGTCAGTTTATTCTCTTACCCTTCGTCAGCTACGTTATTACGATTGCTTTTAAGGTGCCAGCCGAAGTGGCGCTAGGCCTGCTTCTTGTTGGCTGCTGCCCAGGCGGAACCTTCTCCAACATCATGACCTATCTAGCACGAGGTAACGCGGCTTTGTCGGTGTCGATGACCGCTGTTTCGAGCTCAGTGGCGGCGTTCGCGACACCGGCAAACTTCCTACTTTATGCCTCACTGAATCCCGAGACGGCTGGCTTAGTTACGGCTATTGATGTGGGCGTTGTGGGTATTGTGAGCTTTGTGTTCGGGGTGTTAATCGTACCGTTGATACTTGGTTTATTAGTTCGTCATCGTTGGCCGGCACTCGCCGCCAGATTTGAAACACCCTTTCGCCGCTTCTCCCTCGTACTGCTGCTCAGCTTTGCGCTGATTGCATTGGGTTCGCATTGGGAGCAATTTGCGGCAGGTGTAACGGGCTACGCGCTATTGGTGATTCTGCACAACCTCGTGGCCTTGAGTATGGGTTTTGGCATGGCAACCTTGGCGCGCCTCGATAGCGCGGATCGTCGAGCGGTGACGCTGGAAACAGGTATTCAGAACTCCGGTTTGGGGTTGGGCATTATCTTTAGCTTTTTCCCAGGTTATGGCGAGATGGCCATCATTGCAGGAGCCTGGAGTATTTGGCATTTAACCAGTGGTTTGGCGCTGAGTAGCTGGTGGGCAAGACGGACAAACATTGAGTTGCTCAAGGCAGGGAGATGATAAAGCGAATTCTTATTACCGGCTCGGAGGGCTACGTCGGCAAGCGTCTGGTTGCTCGACTAAGCAAAGACTATGACGTTTTTGGTATCGATTTAGCTCCTGACGCAAGCCACAACTATCACTACCAACAAATGGATATTCGTTCTGAGCAACTCGCTGAGCGACTAAAAACTTGGGGAATTACCCATATTATTCATTTGGCCAGTATCGTCAGTCCGTCTGCGGATGAGGCTAGAGACTATGACATCGATGTTAATGGCACCAGAAACCTGGTCGAATGTGCGTTGATTGGTGGGGTTGCTCATTTTACGGTCACCAGCAGTGGTGCTGCGTATGGCTACCATGCTGATAACCCAGAGTGGTTATCTGAAACAGACCCGCTTCGCGGTAATGACAGCTTCTCCTACTCACGCCATAAGCGATTAGTCGAAGAGTTACTTTCCGGCTTCAGAAATTCGAACCCTGAACTACAGCAGCTAATACTTCGCCCGGGCACGGTACTCGGCGAGGCCACTGATAACTTAATAACGCGGTTATTTCAGCGCTCCCGCATTTTGGCCGTGCGCGGTTCGAGTTCGCCCTTTGTGTTTATTTGGGATGAGGATCTCGTCAATATCATTATTCACGGTATCGAAGGGGATATCTCGGGGGTGTTCAACGTTGCGGGAACGGGTGCCGTATCGATACGCGAGGTGGCGAAAATATTGGGTAAGCCGTTGCTTGATATACCCGCCGGCGTGCTGCGTTTTTTACTGTCAATCGGACGCATACTTCGACTCACTCCCTACGGTCCCGAGCAACTCGACTTTTTACGCTATCGTCCAGTATTAGATAATAAAAAGTTAATTGAAAAGTTTCCTTACACTCCGAGTAAAAGCTCACGAGAGACCTTTGATTTTTATTTAGCTGCACAGCGAGCGAAAGATGACTAAACCCATAGCCGTAATCACCGGCGCCGCTTCAGGTATTGGTGAGGCATTAGCCGAGCAGCTTGTGAGTAGCCACCGATTAATTCTCGTGGATATCAATCGCGAAGCCCTCTCGGCGCTCTCCACACGTTTAGCGGGGAGTGAAGCCTTAGTGGCAGATCTGACGAGCACCAGCGAAATCGAGGCATTGCTTAACAAGCTAAATTTATTGACCGGAAACTTAGCGCTATTAATCAACAGCGCAGGAATCACTCATCGGTCGCTGGCCTGTGAAACGGAACTGGAGGTTGTTAAGCGAGTGATGCAGGTGGATTATTTCGCGCCCGTGCAACTCGTTTCTGGGCTTTTTGAACGCTTGAATCAGGATGCCACACTCATTGTTAACTTAGGTTCTATGGCGGGTTGGATGCCGGTGGCGGGCAGGGCGGGCTACTGTGCAGCAAAGTCAGCCCTAACTCAGTATTTTGAAACACTTCGCGCCGAAAGTAGTCATTTAGGGCTGTCCATTCTAATGGTTTACCCAACTTTCGTAGCAACGCCTATAGAGCATAATGCGCTTGATGGAGCCGGAGGTATGACGAATAAACCTCGATCAACTGCAGGTAATGTTCAGACCCTGGACAGTGTGGTAACAAAAATTATGCGTGCCATTCATCGTCGTGACGAACGTCTTTATTTCGATATCTTTACGAGCTTTGCAAAAGTTCTGTATTGGTTGTTTCCTCGGGTTTACCAAAGGCTAATGAGACGTAAATTCAGCGAGGAAATTAGCGGTTGAACCTAGGGGTTGCGAGGGTATAAGCGTTGAGCTAGAAAAGCGGCGAATGACGGTGGTCTATTGCTCGAAATTGACTAGCCCAATATAAGAACTAGCATTAAAAGATTGCTAAATATTGAACACAGAGTGTTAGTTCACCACAGCAGTGGTGCAAAACAATTTTTTTCTAGAGGCCAAATATCATGGCGAAGATTAGTGCACCTAGCGGGCTAGTTCACGCACTGGAATTAGATGGCAAAGGCGGTGTATCAACCTTAACATGGGATGATTCCTCTTGGGCTAATGGCAATAATATTTGGCTTCACTTTGACTTTGAAGATCCCCAGGCAACCTCATGGATCCAAGATGAGAGTCACCTCAATGAGCTCGCTATTGAAGAGTTGTTATCCGAGGATACTCGCCCCAACTTCCTACGTCGCAATGACAATTTACTGCTCATCCTACGCGGCGTTAACCTTAATGAAGGTGCGGAACCAGAGGACATGGTTGCCGTGCGAATATGGACCGATGGGCAGCGAATGATTTCAACACGACGAAGGCATTTATTATCTACTCAAGATGTGTTGGCGAAACTCAATGAGCAAGAGGGCCCAGTGTCCATCGGACAGTTGTTGGTAGATTGGATTGAGGCGATTGTTGGCCGGATGACTAACACCGTGGATGCGTTAGAAGATGAACTGCTTAACAATGAACAGCGATTGCTGGATGATGATGACCAGTCTTTACGAACGGATTTAATGAAGTTGAGACGCAGAGTAATTAGTCTAAAACGCTATCTAACGCCTCAGCGTGAAGCACTGCATCGTCTGGAAAGTGAACCATTAACTTGGTTAGATGACTCAGACCGGCTGAGGTTACGCAGTATTTCAGATCGTCAGGTTCGTCATGTTGAGGATTTAGATTTAGTTCGCGAGAGAACTGCCATGGCACTCGAGGAGTTAGCTGCTCGATCGGCCGAACAGCTCAATCAACGAAGTTACTTGCTGACTATCGTTGCCGCCCTGTTTCTTCCGCTAGGATTCTTCACCGGATTAATGGGCATTAATGTTGGCGGAATGCCAGGCGTAGAAAACGACCAAGCGTTTTGGTGGGTTAGCATTAGTTGTGTGGGGCTAACAATACTGATGATATTATATTTTCGTTGGAAGCGATGGCTATAGGAGCTCGTCAGATTTCCATGGTATGCCGTCAAAGCGCCGACTGAAAACTCCCTTTTTTGCGCTTTATTAGGGCGCAATTTTCTCTAGCGACTTATGAACTACCAAAGGAATTCAAGTAGAGATGAAAATACTTAGCTTGATGACTTAGGTAATTCGAGGGGAAGATGGTTTTTTAGCCCAGCTTGGGAAGGAATCATGCCACTACGAAATAAATTAGAGTCGCCTTCTTGGAACAGCTTGAACAACCATGGCAGTGTTTTATGGCTTGATAAGTTCGCTTCGTTGAGTTCGTTTTATCTTCGTTATCTATCTCAATTTCTTGGCCTTACTCTGCTACTTATTAACCAAAGTTCTGCTGCCGAACTTCAGCGTTTAAAGAGCCAGATGGTGCCAATGCGCGACGGCGTAGAGTTGTCTACCGATATCTATCTCTCTACCACCCACCAAGTCAATCTTCCTGCCGTGCTAATTCGTACGGTCTACAACAAAAATAATACTTTTGAATGGAATCCAGTTTGGGCCGAACTGGTTGAACAGGGCTATGCTATTGTCATTCAGGATATTCGAGGACGCTTTGAGTCAGGTGGTGAATATGCTATCGCAGCGGGGCGCAGAACAGATGGCATAGACACCCTTGATTGGCTAATAGAACAACCTTGGTCAAATGGTAAGGTAGCACTAGCCGGTTGCAGTTATTTAGGTGAGACACAAGTCGTGCTGGCTGCTACTAACCACCCTAGTTTAGTCACCGCGATTCCGATGTCAGCGGCGTCAGGCTATTACGAGCCGGGAAGGGCTTGGCAGGCGTTTAGTGGCGGAGCCTTTGAGTTAGGTCAGACTGCTGGCTGGTTCGCCGGAAGTGGTTCAAAGGTTTATACTCAACCTCCCCCTGGGACGGCGCGAGGCGAGTACTTTCAGAGCTTAGTTGAGCCAATTGAAATGACTCCTCCAATTGACTTCTCGCGTTATCTCGACGCGCTCGCTTCGCTACCCGTGATAGACGTGCTAGATAGAGCGGGCGTTCCCGACAATGACTTTAGGCGCTGGCGTGAGTCACATCCCGATGGTGATTATTTTAGAAATCTCGATTTAGTTACCGCTGAGGATTCGACTAGCATCCCTATGTTATTCATGGACTCTTGGTACGACTATGGGGCAACAGAAACCTTAGCCATGATGGAAACATTCGAGCGCAATGCACAAACTGAGCAAGCGAAGGAACATCAGTTTCTAGTAATTGGTCCAGGCACTCACTGTAACTATGACGATGTAAAGGAAGACACTCGAGTTGGTACAAGGGAAGTCGGCGATGCTCGTTTTGATTATGCTCAGTTGCAGCGGGATTGGTACAATTTCTGGCTCAAGGGTGAGCGTAACGCCGTGCTTGATCGCCCCCGAATTCAGTATTATCAGTTAGGCACGAATGAATGGCGATCAACAGAAACCTGGCCGCCTGAGGGGTCCGAGTACCAGCGCTGGTACCTTAGTAGCTCTCGCGGAGCAAATAGTTTAGATGGGGATGGTGTTCTGCTGAGTGCGCCCCCTGAAAACATGTCGGTAGACGAGTTTAGTTATGACCCTGCGGATCCTGTACCCTCATTGGGAGGTCATACCTGTTGCACAGGAACCGATACTGAAGCTGGAGGCTATGATCAACGAGCGATTGAACAGCGCGAAGATGTGCTGGTCTACACCAGCGAGGTGTTAGATCATAATGTTGAGATGGCGGGGCGTATTCGGGCTGTATTAACCGTGTCGTCCTCGGCAGTGGATACGGATTTCAGCGTGAAGCTTGTGGATGTTTACCCAACCGGTGAGGCATTTAATATCCAGGAGGGAATGCTGAGAATGCGCTATCGGGATAGCTTAACCGAAGCCACTTTGATGAAGCCCGGCGAACGCTATCAGATTGAAATTGACCTCCACACCACGGCTAATACCTTTCTTAAGGGGCATCAAATTCGCGTTGAGATCAGCTCCTCAAATTACCCCCGAATTGAGCGAAACCTTAACACCGGGGGAAATAATTATGATGAGGTGAGTGGAGTTATTGCGGAAAATAGCGTCTTTACCGGACCTGAAATCGCTGGTTATGTGGAATTTCCAGTCTTACCCTAACGTTGTCCGTCGTATTTGGTGGTATTGAGATACTAAGCCATCGAGATAGGTAAGATGGCGAAGTCTGGTAGATTGGTTGTCCCAAGAGGGAGTAGCCAGTAAGAGAAATGCGTTAATTTACCTCTTTCTCGTTCTCCAAACGCTTTATAGTTTCCTCAAAGTTCTCTATTTCTTCCTCACGAATGTCTTCCGCCTGAGCATCGATATCCTCATTGCTCTCTGCTGTGTCGTACTCCTTGTCACATGGGGTTAGGCCCTCACCAATACCACAAAGATGATAGTAGCCTTCGCGGTCGATATACACTTCTTCGGCTGTGACATTAGCGCTTGAGTTACTGCAGCCTGAGACGAATAGGACGAGTGAAATGATGACACTTAGTAGTTTGAGCATGTTAGCCTCGATATACTGGAAAGCTATCCACTATAGTCTGTTGAATAACGCTGGGCAACGATTAGGCATCGCTGCTGAGGTGATTAAGACGCGAATACCTTATTAAGGCTAAGCCTCGCTACGGCGCGATGAGTCTACCCTTACTAATGTCATGAAAATTGGCCAGCTACTCACTTCGGGGATAATGACTCAGAACTACCCTATTAAGCTAATTCAAACTGCTAGCACCTATGACTAATACAGCTATGCGACGTAACTAAATATTTGCTTTTACGGTGACTCGCGCTACCCTGTTGACTGAGCAATTTAATAAATATCGTTCAGTTAATAGGGTGCCTATGATTAAAGAGATGAGCTCGCCTAGGACTTTGTTTCCAACCAATTTACCCGTTTTATTTTCAGAACGTTGTTGCTTAACGCCTATTGAAAGCGCGCATCAGCAACCGCTTTTCGCCTTGCACAAGCATAACGTCGTTAATGATTTCCTTCCCTATGAAACTTGGCTAGATGCCTCCCAAGCCTCTGAGTTCGTTCAGCAGGTTCAGCAATATCATGAATCAAAAGCTGCCATTCATCTCGCCGTGATACATCAAAAGTTTGATCAGCTTATAGGCAGATTAGTGGTGTTTAATTTGGATGACAAGCATCGCTCAGTTGAAATAGGTTATGCCTTTCATCCTGACTTTTGGGGTGAGGGCCTTGCCAAGGAAAGTTGTTGTAGGCTGATAGATTACCTGCTGAAAGAACGAGGCGTGCACCGTATCAATGCCATAGTCGACACTGAAAATGTGGCCTCAATTGCGCTCCTAAGACGTTGCGGTTTTGTGCATGAAGGGACAATGCGTGAATGTCGACAAAAACAGCGACGTTGGATTGATAGTGCCATTTTTGGACTGCTATCCAATGACTTTAACAACGGGAGTACCTAAGATGAAAGTATTGTGGCTTATTGGTTTTACCGTGGTATTAGTTTGGTCGGGAATTAATCCAAAGGATCAGTTTACCTGGTTCCTCGAGGTACTTCCTACGCTGATTGGTCTGGCACTGCTAGGCGCAACCTATAAACGATTCCCGCTGACGCCAATGCTCTATGGTTTTATCCTACTGCACTGTTGGATATTGATGGTTGGCGGCCATTATACCTATGCGGAGGTGCCGGCGTTTGATTGGTTACGAGATACCTTTGACATGGAGCGCAACAATTACGACAAAGTTGGTCACTTTGCGCAGGGATTTATACCCGCTTTGCTGGCGAGGGAAATTTTGATTCGCCGTGAGGTGGTCAAAAGTATTGCCTGGACGAATGTGTTCATTATCTCAGTTTGCTTGGCATTTAGTGCGTTCTATGAATTGATTGAGTGGCGTGTAGCGTTGATCAGTGGCGAAGACGCTGAGGCGTTCTTAGGAACTCAAGGCTATGTCTGGGATACTCAGTCGGATATGGCGCTTGCCTTAGTTGGTGCGATTTGTTCCATTATCGTCTTAGCTCGGTGGCATGATCGACAGCTTTCTCAACTAGGTAGCTCAAGTGGAAGACCACACGCCACGGCTTGAAGCTAGATTGAATACCATAAGAAGACTGCCCATTTGTTTGTAGAGCAATTTTGTGGGCCGATCACAACAGCTGGGCAGTCTTAGCTGTAATAATCGGCGATGTTAATGTATCTGTGAGGCATGTCGAATAAACACACCAGTTAGATATTTATTACAGCGACCATGCACTAGCAGCGCATGGAATCGGGTAATGAGAGCCCAAGGTCTTCGTAAATAGAATTTTAACAAGTTACGACCCACACCCTTAGCTCGACTTGTTGATTCCGTTAGCTCATTGGCCATTAAATCGTCATACACCCATTCTTGAACCTGTTCAAAGCCAGTGTGGAATTGAAAATCAAACTGTCGCAACAGGTGTTTAAAGCTTCGCTCACTAAAGTCGTGAAGATGATGAGGGTTTCCGTCACAGGTGGGAGTAGTGGGGACCGAAGCAATCAGTTTGCCATTGACGCGAAGTAATTTGGAAAAGTTTTCCAGCAGCGCATGAACCGAGGGCAGATGCTCGATAGTCTCTAGACTGACAAGGGTGTCGAAGTACTGATTTGATGCAAACTTAGTGGCGTCACCGCTGAGATAACTGAGATTAGGACGTTGATAATGCTGCCTGGCATAGAGAATGGCCGTCTCATCGATATCCACGCCGACAAAGGTTTTATCAGGATGCGCTTCCGCCATTAACGCGGTACCGTAGCCGCAGCCGCAGGCTAAATCTAGAATTCGGTCGCCTATTAACTGCTGGGATGCAAAGCGATAGCGGCTTTGGTGTAACTCGATAGCGTCTTTATCGGCGTTCTTACTAGGATCCATCCTTTGCGGATAGATTCGCTCTAGCGATGTGTAGGCTACTCGATCACGGTTCATAACTGGCTCACTTTGGCAGGTAAATTTAATACTGCTGATTGATCCACTACTGATTTAGAATATAGGGTATTGTGGACACTGTGAACACATTTTGTCATGGGATAGCAAACAGCTTAATGGAGTGAGGACATGACCGAAAACCTGCTACTTGTCATACTTTCAACGTTACTTGCGGGGATCGCAATGCCGCTGGGCGCATTGGTTAGTTCGTTCTCAGCTATTAGCTCAAAAAATGAGTTGCGACATACGGTCATGGCATTTGGTGGCGGAGCACTGCTCTCGGCTATTGCGCTTGTTCTAGTGCCTGAAGGGATCGTTGGCTTTCAGCCGTTGACTGCCGCTGCTTTGCTGGTGTTGGGTGGGCTACTTTTTATGGCTTTGGATATCTGGCTGGCGCGTTCTAATACCCCTGCAAGCCAGTTGGCAGCGATGCTGGCTGACTTCATTCCAGAATCGCTAGCCTTGGGTGCGGCGTTTGCTACAGGGTCAGAGAGCGCGTTCTTACTGGCTATTCTCATTGGTTTGCAAAATCTACCGGAGGGTTTCAATGCCTACCTAGAACTCAAGGGCGATGGTGTGTTTCGTGGTAGCAGGATTATTCTGATCTTTATGGCCATGTCGCTTTTAGGTCCTATCGCGGGTACGGTAGGCTATATATATCTCACGGACTATCCACAGTGGGTATCGGGAGTTATGTTAGTGGCCTCTGGCGGTATTCTCTATTCGGTATTCCAAGATATTGCTCCGAAGGTACGTTTGGAGACTCATTGGTTACCACCGATGGGTGCCGTACTTGGCTTTATGCTAGGTCTAGTAGGGTCGATGTGGGCCGCATAGCATGTCACACTGAGTCGAAGAAAAATTGATGCACCTAATAGTGAACCAATAGGACGGAATGAAACAGGTATATACTCATCCCAACCTCGCAATGGTCCAGCAAATGGCCAACATTCTTGAGTTGCGGCAAGTCCCGTCGGAAGTTCGCAATCAATTTGCCGCCGGTGCCACTGGCGAGTTGTCGTTTATTGATTCATGGCCTCAGTTGTTCGTTGATGAAATTGATTTTCAGCGCGCGACGCGTTTCGTGGATCAAGAGTTGAAGCAGACTGGAGAGGATTGGAACTGCGACCATTGCGGCGAGCAAAACGGTTTCGCATTTGGTGCCTGTTGGCAATGTGGCAACATCCACCCGGAGGATAAATTGTGACGATTAGCTGGGAAGACTTCAGTAAAATTGAATTTCGCGTGGGCACGATTATTGACGCGAAGGTCTTCGAACAGGCGCGAAATCCTGCCTACCTATTGTGGGTCGATTTTGGTGAGGAGCTGGGGGTTAAAAAGTCTAGCGCTCAGATTACGGCTCACTATGAGGTGGACGCTCTCATCGGTAAACAAGTATTAGCGGTAGTGAACTTTCCGCCTAAACAAATAGGACCTATCCGCAGCGAGTGTTTAGTTACTGGTCTTTATGATCAAGATGGCGAGGTGGTGTTAGCAGTGCCCGATAAGCCCGTTCAAAATGGAGCCAAATTAGGCTAATGACTTTGCTCGTGGGCGCGGACTTGGCGTGGCGATTAGAGCGGAATAACAGTGCTCTGTCATTAGTTGAAGCGCAGCAGGGTGTCCTCTATCTGCGCTCGGTGGTGCCCGCTATCGTTGGCGCGTCGGAGGTGCTAGCTAGAATTATCGACTGGCAGCCAAGTGGAATCGCTATTGATGCTCCCTTAGTGGTGAATAATGATCAAGGTATGCGAGCTTGCGAGCAGGCGTTAAATCAAGTTTATCGAGCCAAATATGCGGGTTGTCATCCCACAAATCTTACTCTCTACCCCCAGCGGGAAATCAGCCTACTCAGTGAGCAACTTCAACGCCAGGGATATCATCATTTAGTAACCGACTACTGGCAAATTGAGTGCTATCCGCATCCAGCGCTAATCGAGTGGTTTCAACTTGACTTGCGGATCGCCTATAAGCGTGGCTCGGTAGATCAACGCAAAGAAGGGCAACGGCGACTTGTGAAATTTCTACGGCAATGGATCGCCAAGGGTAAACTCATTGTAGATGAGTCAGTGGAGTACCTTTTTGAACCCTCGCGTATTGCATCGCTAAGGGGAAATTCGTTAAAGGTCAATGAAGACGCCTTAGATGCCGTGATCTGTGGCTTAATAGCGGGCTGCTATCACTACCAGACGCCACACCACTGTTTTGGTTCGCTTAAGGATGGCTATATATGGGTCCCTAAGGAACCGCTGTAAAACGATTAAATGGTTCGTTCTCTTAGCGGTGTTAACGTTGCTGCCTAGTGGTTGTCAGGATGAGCTAGTTGATCAGATACTGGGGTGTGCAAGCAGATTGAGGTAGTAAAAATCATGCCGGATTATGACCTGAGGTACTTCGGTATTTATTCCACTGAAAAGCAATCCAACTGGGCGAATTTAACGTAGTAGGGCACAAGCGATCATTCACTAGGGCTCTACTATGACATCACCAACGTTCGTTGCAAATACGCGTATAGTTTGGCTAGCCGAGTTAGTTTGGTTTAACGCTGCGTGGGCGAGTTTAGTATTCGGCCACCAAGTAATGCCGTGGCTGGGCCCGGTGCTTGTTATGATGGGGGTGATGTTCAGTAAGATAAGAAGCCAACTCCGATCGGTGTTCGTCATTGCGTTAATAGGGTGTTCGATTGACCAAATTTTGACGGCTATTGGCTTCTTCAACTTTCAGAGCGCCCAACCTAGCGCAGTTCCCACGATTCCCTATTGGTTAGTAGCCCTTTGGCTATGCTTCTCAGCAACGCTTCACAGCAGCCTAGCATGGTTAGTTCAGAAGCCGCCGGTGGTTACCATGGCGGCATTTGGTATTTCAGGCCCTTTCTCCTACTGGGTGGCGTTTAAAGCAGGAGCGTATGCGTTGCCGCATAGCCTCGCAATTAGTATGACGGTACTAGTTATCGTTTGGGCACTTTTTGGTTGGCTCTTTCCCCGATTATTAAAGCATGACAGCAAGCAGGTTAGATCATGAAATCAATTAAACTGGTAGCACTCATTTTTTTCCTTGTTCCGTTCGTTTCGGAAGCCGCCTGTCGTAATTGGGAAAAGGTCGGCGAAACAGAACTCACTAAACTATGGTTTGATATCTATCGGGCAGAACTTAGAACGCCAGAGGGGACCTACCGTAGTGGCGAACCACTGTGCCTTCGACTTAATTATCTCATTGATATCTCGAAGAGCGACTTATTAGCAGCCACTGACGATTCTTGGGAACACCTTGGCGTCAGCCCCGAAAAACGCGCCGAATGGCTGGATAAGCTGAAATTGGTTTATCGGGACATTCGCGACGGAGATATTTTCGAACTTACCATTGATGAAAATGGCTATGCGAACTTTCATCACAATGAGCAATTTACGGGAAGATTAATGGATCAAGAATTTAGTAAAAAATTCGCTGCAATTTGGTTAGCGGAAGAGGCTCAGTATCCTGCTCTGGGTGCAGAGTTACGCGGCGAGGTAACCCCGTAATGAAAGCTTTATTATTACGTCTTTCGCTAGTTGTTGTGGTAGGACTCACCTTGGGGTCATGCAGTAAAGCGAGCTATGAGCACCTAGAACCTCGTTTTGATTTACAGGGATTCTTCAATGGTGAACTTCACGCCTACGGTATCGTTCGAAGCCGCGGTGGAGAACTAATGCGTCGTTTCAAGGTGAATCTTGTTGGCTCTTGGAAGGACGGCGTCGGTACGCTAGACGAGCAATTTCTCTATGACGACGGAGAACGAGCACAGCGCGTGTGGACGTTCGTTGACGATGGTGAAGGCAATTATACAGGTACCGCTAATGATACCTTAAGTACTGCAGTACTTAGTATTTCAGGGCCTGAGTTGACGTTGAGTTACGACATCTCACTTGAGGTGGGAGGTTCTAATTACGAGGTTCGTTTTGATGATTGGATCTACGCCATCGATCGTGATCGCGTCATTAACGTAAGTGAAATTTCTAAGTTTGGCCTTACACTGGGTGAAGTTATACTGGTAATGGAAAGAGGGCATCAGCCGTTGAGCTTTGAATAACTGAAATTTATTCATCGAAGCGTTGCCCCTCTGATACACTTATCGTATTCGAAACAGTACCCACAGGGCATCTCAATGGAAAAAGTATACATTTCAGCGCAAGAACTCCTCGAAGATTCAGCTAAGCTAGCCTTACAAATTTTTGAGAGCGGTTTCCGCCCCGATTACATTGTTGGTGTATGGCGCGGTGGTGCGCCGGTGGGAATTATGGTCCAAGAGGTGTTGGATGTTTTGGGGGTAGAATCAGATCATATCGCAATTCGTACCTCATCCTATACCGGCATAGGTGAGCGTAGCCGTACTGTAAAGGTGCACGGTCTAACTTACCTTATCAAGCGCTTAGAGTCCGAAGACTCACTGCTAATTGTTGACGATGTTTACGATTCGGGTTTAAGTATCCAGCAAACAATCATTGACCTCCAAAGGGCCTGTAAAAAGAATACGCCGGAGATTCGAATTGCGACCCCTTACTTTAAACCCGCTAATAATCAAACTGAACGAACCCCTGACTATTATATTCATGAGTCAAATGAGTGGTTAGTGTTCCCGCATGAGATTGATGGCCTCTCAGCGGACGAGATTCGAGCAAATAAGCCCGAATTTGCGGTGATTGCCGATAAGTTAATGGAACTCGGCAAGCTCTCCTAAAATTCTCTTATCCTAGACGTTGCGTTTGACCGCGACGCTTTTCAATGACTAATACGCTAAGGCGTCGTCGCTCCGCTCGCAGAGTTTCGTGACCACGCCTTTTTTAGGTATGATGCTTAACTAATGGGGGTTTCTGCAAGCAGTTATCCCCTAAATCATTAGTGAGTATGAGGATTCAGGTGCGAGTATATTCTGCCGGTAAAGAGGATGTGGCCAAGATAGCGCCATTGTTTAATAGCTATCGCCAATTCTATGAGTGCGATAGTGATATAGCGGCTGCAGAGAGCTACCTACAAAACCGATTAGAGGCCGATGAGTGCCGCGTTTTTCTAGCTGAACACCAGGGTAAGGCAGTGGGCTTTACTCTGCTCTATGCTAGCTATTGTTCTCTGGCTCTCAAGCCAATCTATATTCTCTACGATCTTTATGTGACCGAGCGTGCTCGTCGACTTGGAGTCGGTTCGGCGTTAATGACTGCTGCCGAGCAGTTCGCTAAAAATCAAGGAGCATGTAGGATCCAATTAGAGACCAATCATGCGAATAAAACGGCGATAGAGCTATACGAGCGACGTGGTTATGAACTCGATACTGTCTATCGGGCTTACACACGAGAGTTGGGATAACAATGAAAATTTGGTTAGATGCTGATGCTTCACCGAGACCGGTGAAGGAAACACTATATCGTGCCGTACAGCGAGTTGAATTGCACTTAACTGTTGTGTCCAATCACGCCTTTGAGATCCCTCGTTCCCCCTTTATTGAACGACTGCTGGTAGCGAGTGGTTTTGATGAGGCGGATAACGAAATTGTAGCCCGTTGCACTCAGGGAGACATCGTTATTACCAACGATATCCCACTTTCCGCCGACGCTATCGAAGCGGGCGCTATGGTGTTGAATTTCCGCGGAGAAAAGCTGACTAAGGCGAATATCAGTGCAAGGCTCTCAATGAGAAACTTTATGGATGAGCTTCGTTCTAGTGGCGTAGATACTGGTGGTCCAAAGGCATTCAGCGCGGCTGATACTCGTGAGTTTGCTAATTCTTTGGATCGGGAACTGAGTGCCGCGTTGAGAAGAAAAAAGAACTGATTAAGCTAGTTTCGGGTTAATTCTGCCTTAGATGAGCCAATCTCTACTTCTTAGATATACTCTAGTTAGCTAGACAGTAGCCGAGCAGCGTTGAAAACGACCAGAGTGATGCGTTCTGGAACGGTTTCGAGTAGGAATCAATTGAACTCAACGAGTACCCTAGATTCCCGAAGCAAGGTTGGGGACTAGCTATAGTCGCACTAGGGTACCTTATACTCGGTACCATTGGTCAAAGCGCTAGCAGCTACGTTAATTTTTATGACGATTGTTACTGAAGAGGTTAAATCTATGTCACAGCTTGCTCGTTTAATCGCATTGGTCGGTACCATTGCATGCTTCGTATATGTTCCGGTTTCGGCCTTAGGAATTGAAAGCTATTACTTTATCTGGGAAAATTCGGCAGGGATCCACGCCTATGATCACATTGATTGGGAGCGTCTGGGTCTCCAATTAATCGCCGTTTATGTTGTTGCCTTGGTCATCGCTAACCTTAAGAATCTATTTGGTAAATAAGCATGCCTGAGAATGCTGTTTCTATCTCGCCATGGAAGGGCATGAGTATTGTATTTCAGTACCTAAGCAACCACATTGTCTATTCAGCGACGGCACTTTCGGGTGCCGAAGTGATTCGCGTTAATAATCAGATTGTTGCGCACCGAGTCCTCAGTGAACAACCTCGTACTCTCAGTTTTGTCGTAGATGGGATAGCACTTCTCATTCGTACATCGGTTTGCGCTGATCGCAGTAATGCCATCACGGTGGCATTGGTCGTAGATGAAGTTGAGGTAGATGGCTTTGATTTGAGTTTTATACCACTTAAGCGCGTACTCTTTCGTCGTCTTCTACTGGTTATGCTACTTAGCATGTTGACTGCGATAGGTTTCGCAAGTGGCCTAGTTGTTTGGTGGGCGGCACTGCTGTGCGGGGCGTTGGCCGCGATGCTACCATTATTTGGTGTGCGCGGTCGGTGGATTATTGAGCGACGCTCGCTAGTAAGCTGATAGAAGTCGATAGGTAATAAGTTCAGCTAATTTCTTTGATTGTCACTAATCTCTTCGTAAATTCTGTAATATTAGCCTTCTAAAAAAACTTATAGTGTCCATGGATTTAAAAGCTGTGGTAGTATTGTGACTAATTGGTCATGCTTCCCTTGGACAGCTAGCGCGCCATATAGATAGAACAGAATTTGGAGTACTGAAAGACTATGATAACAGCCAAACAGGGCCTTGATCGTCTAAAAGCCGGCAACACTTCATTCGTTACGGAACGTCGTTCCGTAGGTAAAGTAAGTATCGAACGAAGATTGGAGCTGATAGCTGGACAATTTCCCTTCGCCATTATTTTAGGCTGTTCGGACTCACGAGTTCCGGCGGAAATTATCTTTAACCAGGGTTTGGGCGATCTATTCGTTATCCGTGTTGCGGGTAATATTGTAGCCCCGTCTCAGATTGGTAGCATCGAGTATGCGGCCGAAATGTTTGGCACACCGCTAGTAGTTGTGATGGGGCATTCTAACTGTGGTGCTGTTGAGGCAACCTTACAAGCCTTGGATGACCCCTCGTCAGGGCGGAGCGATAATCTGAAGTCTATTGTTGAACGTATCCGTCCTGCAGTGATTGGTTGCGATCATAGCCTAGCTCCCGAGGATCGCTTAGAGGAAGCAGTTAGAGCGAACATTTTAGCATCAGTACAAAACCTTAAGAATGGCTCAGATATCATCAAGCAGCTACTAGCAGATGGTCGGCTAACTATTGTGGGAGCTGAGTATTCGCTGGAGACTGGGTGCGTTAGTTTTATCGATGTCTAGTATTGGACTGAGCTGCAGTTGTGGAGCATGCTGTGGTGAAATCATTGCTGAGCCACAACGTGTTTCGGTTTGCTATTGCATGAGCTGCAGAAAGCGAACTGGCTCAGTTTTGTCTACCCAAGCACGGTTTTTGTGTTCAGACGTTACCTTTGAAGGTAGTACTCATTCCTATCGTCGTTGCTCGGAAGACGGAGCAGAAATAATTTTTGATTTTTGCCCTGCGTGCGGAAGTACCATTAAGTACAGGCACTCAGCGCTGGTAGACCAAGTGATTATCCCACTGGGTGTTATTGACCAAACTGAGCTCTGGCAGCCTTCTGCTGCAATCTATAATGATCGACGACCTGCCTGGCTGCCGCACAATGAACATATTGAATGGATTGACTAGGTGTTTTCTCGCATTAAAAAGTTGAGAAAAGCCAACGACGCTGCGTTATAGTTAAATTAACTGGATTTCGCTTAATAGAGGATCTCATGCGTTATTTGTGTGGAGCATGTACCACCCATTTCCGTTTAGACGGTGTGGCACTCAATCACGAGCGGAAGGGCAATCAAAAGCGCTTAGTCTGCCCGCATTGCAAGGCAAAAATCCTGGCCTTGGAGCCGTTTAATTCAGCGTGGCGTAACGAAGTGAGTTACTGGGTTTTGGGTACAGTAGTAGCGATGTATGCGGTGCAGTTGTTGATCAACGGAATCCCAAGCAGCCATTACTTCTATTCATCGTTAGGTCAGGTATTCGTCGCGTTGACGAGTTTCCAATGTTATCAAAAATTCGGCACTATCTTTACCAAAGCGGACAATCGCGACGATTGATTAACAGGCTGGATCAGTGCATTCTTTATAGGATGCTCAGTTTGGCAACGCTTTCTCTTCGCACTTTCGTTCAATGATCTTACTCATTAAATTAGGCCAAAGCGTCGAATTCGGGCTTAGCGGCAAACTAACGAGCGCAGGAGCACTCGTTAGTTTAGTTTAGCTTAACTTAACTACCACTCAGCCTTTGCACTGACACCAATCTGACGCGGTGCACCGAGTTGCACGTAGGTCTCAGTGATATAGCCATTAGCTGGATTATTACCAAAGCTTCCGAAGCCACGCGTTTGCGTTTCCTCATCCGTCAAATTCTTCGCCCAAAGTCGAATATCCCAATTGCGTAATGACCAATTCAAACTGGCATTTAAGAGCACATAGCTTTCCGACTGCGCCTCATGGCGGGTTGAAAAGTAGAATGAGTCCTTAGCTTCTAGACCGATACGTCCACTGATTGACGCGGATAGCTGATAGTCCAAATCTACGGAGGCACTATAGCTTGGTGCGTGTGCAGATTCACGGTTGCGTAAACCGGATGATACATCGTCAAGTTCGGTGTGAAGCAGGCCGATATTGGCAAGTAATTCTAATGAAGGGTTAATCCGCCACTGGGTATCGGCCTCGATGCCGTAGCTGATCCCTTCGGCTGAGTTATCCGTGTAATCCACAAACTGAGTACTGCCGTCAGGGCGAAGAATCAAGCGAGAAGCTTTAATCTGCACAGCTTCGCGATCCTGGCGGAAGATGCCGACGCGATAGTCGAGTTGCGCTCCGTTACCGATAAGACCTAACTCAGTGTTCCAGAGCGTCTCGGTTTCGTAGCTGCGAAGGGCTTCGGGAAGCTCGGTGCTGCTATTGAAGCCGCCAGCTTTATAACCACGCGATACGAGGGCATAGAAGCGATTGTCGTCCGATAGTAGCCATTCATAGGAGAGCTTACCGCCCCACATCGTCTCTGATGGTGCACTGGAGATGCCGTCTGAATCACTATAATCCGCATCCCACTGCTCAACTCGGGCACCCACAAGGAGACGAGAGTAGTCGTTCAAGGCGAAGGTCGTTTCACCGAATAGCGCGCGAGTGGTGGCATCAAAGCTGGATGAGAACGGAGCTGCTAGGTAAGTGTATTCGCGGCGCAAATCCGTGCCACGCTGAGCGGTATAAATGCCCACGGTCCAATCGAGTGGGGCGTCGTCCTTCGAACGAATTCGCAGCGTACCATTATAGGAGTCTGAGTCTCTAGCGTAGGCATCATAGCTGGAGTACTCCCAAGGGTGGAAACCAACGTAAGACCAGTCTTCGTCATAGGCATAAAGAAGGTCCGATTGTTGAGCGGCGATATTCCATTCAACATTTACACTTGAAAAACCGTTATGGGTAGCCGCCAGCGATGCGGCGCTAGTTTGTTGTTGATCTACGCCCGGCTGGTCCGATTGAGTTGCATAGTCGTTATCGAAGTTAAAGGCGTCGTAGCCGTTATCCATATCAAGATAGTAGGCTGTGAATCGATACTCGGAAGTTGCCGTAGGAGAGTAATCAACGGCTAGGCGAAGACTTTGCTCGTCACGATTTTGAGTATCATCGTCTGTATAATAATTGTAATAGTAACCGTCGCTAGTTAGCTTTTTGGCTGCGACACGAACGGCCAACTCTTCGGTCAATGCGGTATTAGCAGTTAAGCCGATCTCCCGTGTATTGAACCGTGATGCGCCTAACTCAAGGGCGAATGACGATTCCTGCTGCGCGCGGTTACCCGCGACGTAGACTAGGCCGGCTAGTGCATTCGCGCCATGAAAGGTACCTTGAGGCCCGCGAAGTACTTCAATCTGCTGGGTGTCGATTAGGTTGGCACCAGCCGCTAAACCACTCATCTCAATACCATCAACTACTAATCCTACGGATGGGTTAAGCGGTTCTACAAACTGGGAACGGGCACCGATACCGCGAATTTGAAAGAAGCGAGGATTAGAGCCGCCTGAGGCAAAGTTAACGTTAGCTAAACTGCCAAGGGCTTCAGCCAAGTTAGTAGCTTGGCGCTGATTAATCTCATCGGCACCCACCACAGAGGTTGATGCTTCGGTGTTGCTAAGTAGGCGGTCAGAATGGTTCGCGGTGACCACGATTTCTTCAATAGCTTGGGCGAGAAGGGAGGGGGCCGCGGCGAGTGAAAGTATCGCGACAACGAAATTAGTTCGAGCAGACTTCATGGTTTTCTCCAAAAATAGCAGACAGAAAACCCGGATAGACGTATAGCAGGACAATGCAAGCAAAGAGACCTATTCCTACGCCGGTATCACCCGGATCAGGTTCAAAGGGTTTGTCATAGACATCTCAGGCTGAGCCACCCCTTAGGTAGTTGATTGATCTCGCAATCAACGGCGAAATCATAACGTTTCAATCGCTCGGTCGCAAGTCAAAGTCACGCTAACTAGAGCGAGTCGTAAACGTCTTCCTTGGCGCACTTGTGGATAGCGCTACCCGGAATTGACCGCCAAGCCACATTGCGCTAATAGCTCAGTAGCCATTCTTGCGTGGTCCCTCTGGGCTGCAACGAGCGAAGTTTGTACGTTGTGACGATGGTCAATGTAGGCTTGCTGTTGGCTTGATATTAATCCCGGAAGGGACGTCTCGATACGAGTAAGGACTTCATTAAGCTCACGCCAAGTTTGTAGTGTTGTGCTCCCAGTTTGCTGGATGTTGTGGTTGAAATAGTGGGTAACAAGCCCGTGAAACCGCCGAGCCTTGCGCGTGGGAGAAGGTTGAAGACAAAGCGGCGCCGCAGCAAGCTGGCTGATAAAGGTCTGGTTGGCAAGTTGATAGTAGGCCAATTCTCGTTGAGCAAATCGTAAGAGATAGCTGGCAGCATTGGAGTGATAAATTTGCCCTAGCAGCACTTCAACGTTACTGGTTGACTGAGAGAAGTCACCGCGAATCCACTGTTCAGAAAACCCTGCTAGTTGTCGAAGCGCGCTCAGGGCCGAGGCAATATTGAGCGCCTCAGTTTGCAAGTTACTGTGGAGTCGGGCCCACTCAGGCCCATTAATCGTTGCCTGATAGATGCTTGCTGGTAATGCTTTTAGCTTATTAGCTCTAAGCAGTTTTAGTTCAGCTGCTAACTCAGGAAACTCCGCTTGAATGATGAGTACGCAGCGAGGGATTTGGTCAATAACGGCTAATTCATAAAGTAGTTTCTGCGACGATTGCTGAAACCTTCCGAGGCCAGAGTTTCGTTCCGCGATGGTCTGATGGAGCTCGCAGGCCTTGAGTTGCCAAAATTCGATCAGGCTCATACTGGGACTATTCTCAGCCATCGGTTCTATGTGTGCTACCACCCAGGTATTAGGTGGGATGATTATTAATTTATTTTCCTTATTTTTGTTAGTGATAGATGTTAATTGTTCAATATAGCTATCCCAATCACTTTCTCTCGACGATTTTTCAGTACATCCTGCAACGAGCGTGAGTAGGAGTGCTACACTAAATCTACGAATGATAATTATTATCACTTGCTTATGTTGTTGATAATCATTATCATTTGGAAAGTTTAAGAAATTCACATCACCACCCATTGGAGAAAACAGTCTTTATGTTAGTACGTAATCAACTGAGCTTAGCGATTAGTTTATTTACAACAGTCGGCTTGGTTCATGCTGCACCCGACCTTCAAAGCGCTAACCTGTATTTAGAAGAAACCACCGTTATTGGTCAAGAAAACCGTACTAAGGACACTTCTTCCTCAGCAATTGTACTGGATGAAGCAGCTTTGGAAATTTTCCATAGCAGAGATATTAACAAGATTCTTTTAGATGCGCCCGGGGTTTACGCGGCGGCTGAGGAAGGGTGGGGCCTTCGTCCTAACATTGGTATTCGTGGTACCGGTACGTCGCGTAGCAGCAAGGTAACCATCCTTGAAGATGGTGTGTTAGTCGCTCCCGCGCCATATTCGAATCCCGAGGCTTATTACTTTCCAACGACCAGCCGCATGGTTGGGGTTGAGGTTCTGAAGGGTTCGCCAATTCTAGAGTATGGCCCAGCGACTATTGGCGGCGTACTGAACCTCGTTTCGGCACAAATTCCTGAAGCGGGTTTTGAGGCCCGCGCTAATGTTGAAGCGGGTTCCTTTGATACCTACCGTGCGTTAGCTAACGTGGGCGGTCACGGTGCTAATGTAGGTTGGATGCTTGAAGCGCAAAACTACCAATCGGGTGGTTTCCAAGACATCGATCGCAGCGATCAAGACACGGGCTTCGATAAGAATGATGTAACGGCTAAGTTCCGAGTGCACAGCGATAATATTCCGGGCAAGGTTTATCATCAGCTTGATGTTAAGTACCAATACGCTGAAGAGACTTCGAACATGTCATACTTCGGTTTGACAGATAGTGATTTCGACGAAGATCCGAATCGCCGCTACGGTCTGACTGAATTAGACGAAATGGATAACAGCCGTGATAGTTACTCAGTAAACTACCAAATTCGACTAACCCCTGGATTTAATGTGAGCGCACTGGCTTATCGTAATGAATTCCAACGCGATTGGTTCAAAGTAGATAAGATCAATGGGGTGTCAGGTAGCTCGATTATGGGCGCGATTAACTCGAATAGTGCGGACGCAGCGCTCTACCGCTCTTGGTTGGATGGAACGGCTGATATCGCCGATATTGATATCAAACATAATAATCGTGCTTATCTTTCAGAGGGCGTCCAGTTAGTAGTCAATGGCATGTTCGAGCTAGGTGGAATGCATCACGACGTTCGTTTTGGTGTTCGCGATCATAGCGACGAAATGGATCGTTTTCAGCCTGTTGAGAGCTACGCGCAGATTAATGGTGAGCTCGTCTTTGTCGATTCTACTGCGGGTAGTGTAACAGGTTCGAATAATCGTATTGAAACTGCCGACGCGCTAGCAATGTGGCTCATTGATGATATTCAAGTGACTGAGGCGCTAAACGTTAATGTTTCGATTCGTAACGAAGATATGGAAGTGAGTCGACGAACCTTTAGCGATAATGATCGAGTCAACGATCCGGCCCGAACAAGCAACGATGCTAACGAGTGGTTATTTGGTACGTCAGCGAGCTATAAGTTGAGTGACGCTTGGACAGTCCTTGGTGGTGTTCAGCAGGGCATGACACCTATTTCAGGTGGCTCCACTAAGCCGGATGCACCGGAGACCTCAACTAACTATGAATTTGGTGCACGCTGGGCAGCGGCAGATACCGAAGTCTCAATGATTGGCTTCTACAGTGATTACGCCAATACCGTGCAGTACTGCTCGAACGCTTATCCGTGTGACAATGGCGATACTCAAGGTTCCTTAAGCTTGGGTGAATCAGAAGTTGTTGGTGTCGAGTTCCGAGCTGATACAACGGCGCAGTTTAATCGTCTCGCCATGCCGATAGGCGTTGCCTATACCTATACTCAGGCCGAAGTAACGGAAGGTGTGAATGGTTCCACGGATGTGAGTGGTGATGAATGGGCCTATATCCCTGCAAATCAGTTGTCGGCAACGGTTGGGCTGGTGGATGGAGCGACGGGGATATCGGGTTACCTTCGCGCTTCATACGTTGAAGGCGCTTGTGTGGAGACTGGTTGCAACCGAATTGGTGATGAGTTTTCACGGCTCGATGATCAGTTTTCTCTTGACGCTTCCGCGCACTACGCAATGACTGACAGAGCGGACTTGTATATGAATATCGACAATCTGCTGGACGAACGCGCCATTGTCTCTCGCAGCCCCTACGGCGCTAGAGCTAACATGCCTCGCTCGTTCACAGTAGGCGTTGACTATAAGTTCTAATTCATTACGCTAGCGCAGATACCCAGGGGCCGCTCAGAGATGAGCGGCCTTTTTTGTAGCGCTAGTTTTCCTCAGTGGGCTCATTTTCATCCGCAGGGTCTTCGACGAGATAACTGGCTAGCACCACTTCTAAATTCTGGTTATCAAAGTCTATAACACCGTCGAGTTCTACGTCTTCCGTGGAGAGCCCCTCTATGAGTGTATCTTCAAGCCCACCATCTAGCAGCCAAGTGTAAAAAGCTTCGGCCATGTTCTCGGAACGATCCCCGATGAAATTAAGAGTTACCTTGCGCATACAAATGTCCTACTAACGTTGTGTTGCTATTGGTTAACACAGCGTAGATGATATTTTCTAAAATGGCTCTATAATCGCAGCTAATAACTATTTATTAAGGGAAAGGGTAGATGACTAAATCGGTAGGAGTCTGGCGTTCGTGGGCGCTGGTAGTAGGTACGATGGTCGGTTCGGGTGTGTTTCTGCTTCCCGCAGTGCTAGCCCCCTATGGCGCGAATAGTCTATGGGGTTGGATGTTTGCCGGGACCGGTACGCTTTTCATCGCTTTGTCGCTAGCATCGCTGGCGAGTCGCTATCCAAAGGTCGGCGGACCTTACGCCTTTACCCGTGAGGCCTTTGGTCCCTTTGTTGGTTTTCTCATTGCCTTTGGCTATTGGATATCACTTTGGAGCGGTGTCTCAGCAGTTGCGATCGCGTTCGCGGGGTATACCGATACGCTGATGGGTGGAAATCTGGGAGCCGTTGGGCAGCTTGCCGTGGCGCTGGGAATCATTGCTATTCTCTGCTTTGTAAATTGCCGAGGTGTTGAATCCGCTAGTGTGGTGCAATTAGTCACAACCTTACTGAAATTAGTACCACTTGTCTTAGTTGGATTTGTGGGCTTTAGCGCAGGGGATTGGGAAGCAGTAGAACCGCTTAACCCGGACAATCAGTCTTCGGTCGCGATGCTATCCTCCATGGCTTTGCTTATTATGTGGGCGTTTATTGGCGTGGAGTCTGCCACGATTCCAGCCGAGGATACCGTTAACCCTCAACGTACTATTCCAATTGCCTTAGTAGTCGGTACTTTGACCGCGACAGCCGTGTATATCTTAGCCACTTACGGTGTTCAGTTGCTGATTCCTGCAGAGCAGTTAGCGGTTTCCACCTCGCCGTTCACCGATGCCGCGCTTATCCTATTTGGGCCTATCGGCGCTTGGCTAATTGGTCTGGGTGCACTGGTGGCCATTGCGGGTGCCCTCAACGCGCTTATTCTTTTTAGCGGGCAGATGACGCTTGCTTTAGCTAAGGATGGTATATTCCCGAAAAGCTTTGCAAGCCTCAACCAACGCGGTGTGCCGACTACGGGTTTATTGACGGCATCGGTGCTCGCTGCAGTGTTCGTAGCAATGAACTATAGCGATGACTTAGTCAGCGCGTTTACCTGGATTATTAAATTATCAACACTGATGGTCATTCTGCCCTATGCAGTTTGCGCGTTAGCTGACTTAGTTCTTCAACGTCGTAATGGCACAATGAAGCCCTTAAAGGTGCTTGTCGCTGTCCTTGCATTGGCCTATGCAATCTTTGCGGTAGTGGGGTCGGGTGCAGAAACCGTGTATTTGGGGGCATTGTTGTTGCTGGCTGGGATGCCACTCTATTTTGCGTTAAAATTTGGCAAACAAAAATAGAGAATATCAAGATGTTTAAACAAGCCATCGTTCGTAAACCTTCTCGTTCAATTAGTGAAGGTTTAACGGGCGCAAGTCTCGGTACGCCGAACTACGATAACGCGGTAGTGCAACACCAAGCATACGTCAGCACCCTAAATGCTTTAGGTCTATCGGTAACTCAACTCCCTGCGCTGAATGAACTAGCCGATGCCACCTTCGTAGAAGATGTGGCATTACTGGTTGATGACGTAGCCGTCCTAACTCGGCCCGGTGCAGCGAGTCGCGAACCTGAAGTCGCCTTCATGAAAGACACAATTAATCAGCTCTTTAGCGAAGTGCACACCATTGTCGCTCCCGGCACGCTTGAGGCAGGCGATATTATGCGTGTTGAGCGTAAACTCTATGTAGGGCTTTCAGCGCGAACCAATGAAGCAGGTGTGGCGCAGTTAAGCGCAATCTTCGCCCCGTATGGTGTAGAGGTAATTAGTGTTGAGATGGCGGAGATGCTGCATCTAAAAACCGGTGTTAACTACCTGAGCAATAACCAAATGCTAGTCTGCGGCGAGTTCGTTAATCACCCGGCCTTTTCTCAATATGAGTGTTTTGAAATACCGATCGGTGAAGAATACGCGGCGAATTCACTGTGGATTAATGGTACGGTAATTGTCCCCTCGGGTTTCGATAAGACGGCAAAATTGGTGGAGCAGCTCGGTTACCCAGTGGTTCGTGTCGATACCTCCGAATTTAGAAAAATTGATGGCGGTCTAAGCTGCCTTAGCTTGCGATTTTAGGAGTTATTATGGGATTTAATACCAAACCAGATTATGAGGGCACGGTAGCGTGGAATCCATTGCGAAGTGACGGTGGTCCACACGGCTTGTCACGCGCTGCGGTACCAGGCGGTTGGCTAGTTGCGTTTAACCCTAATCCGTCTAGTGCTGGTGGTTTGACATTTATGCCGGACCCAACTCATTCGTGGGATGGTAATTCACTAGTGGTGGGCGACGAGTCAACATCGGAAGGCTAATCAAACACTGGCACTACACTGCTAAGAAAGTGCGTGTTAGAGTTAGTGTTAAGCATGTTGCAATTACAATTATAAGAAAGGTTTTTACATGACAGTTTCTCGAGAGCACTTTGGTTCACGCCTAGGGTTCGTCCTAGCAGCGGCAGGTTCAGCCGTTGGTATTGGTAATTTGGTCGGCTTCCCAGTGGCTGCAGCTAAGAACGGCGGCGGTGCATTTCTGTTGGTCTATGCGATCTTTGTCGCGTTCATTTGTCTGCCAATTATGATGGCAGAATTAACCATGGGTAGAACCAGTCAAAAAGATCCCAGCCAAGCTTATTCCTCGCTAGGTGGTTCGGGCCCGGTGTGGGGCTTCGCTGGCGTTATTGGTGTATTAACGCCGTTCATGATTGCCGTGTTCTACTCAGTGATTACCGTCTGGATTTTGGGGTATTTCACCGCAATTATTGGCGGCGACTTAGAATCGCTTGCGGACCCTGCCTATTTTGGCTCGTTTATTTCTAGTGAGGCGGTGTTTGGTTATCTAGCAGTCGTAGGTGTCATTGTTTTTGCGATTCTTGCGGGTGGGGTAAAGGACGGAATTGAACGCGCCGCGAAACTATTAATGCCGGCACTGTTCGTCATGCTCATAGCGATGGTGATCTATACCTTATCGCTTCCTAATGCAATGGCCGGTGTTAGCTTCTATCTGATTCCGGACGTGAGTAAGATCACGCCGTCAGTGATTAGTGGTGCACTTAGCCAGGCTTTTTTCTCGTTGAGTCTGGGTATGGGTATCTTAATTACCTATGGTTCTTATATGGATCGTAATACTGATATAAAGCAAAGTGCTAAGCTGGTGGCGTTGACAGATACTTTGGTAGCATTCAGTGCGGGTTTACTCATTCTACCTGCCATTTTCTCTTTTGATCCGCAGATTAATACCGCAGAGCTATCGGAGTCATCGGTGTCGTTGATGTTTAGTTTCCTGCCGAAGATTTTTGTCGCATTACAGGCTGATGTAGGTGTTTTCTGGGCAAGTACCATTGCCTGCGTATTCTTCTTACTCGTCCTCGTAGCAGCGATTACTAGTTTGGTTTCCATTATTGAGGTGCCTCTTTCAGCGATGAGTGAGCGCCGAGCCATGAATCGTAAGCGCTCAATCGCCTTCATGGTATTGTTACTTGGGGCTTTCGGTGCGGCAGCTTCGATGTCATTTGGCCTGAGTGACTTCTTTACGCAATTCGTATTTTACTCCGGTGCTGATAAGTCACTATTTGACGTCATTTACGACATTTTCTACGACACTATTCTGCCGTTGAACGGCCTGCTCGTATGTCTGTTCGTGATGTACAAGTGGAAGAAGGCGAATTTTCAGAAGGCGCTTCATGAAGGGGCTGCGGATCGAGCAATGTCTTGGTATGACCGATACATGAATTTTGCCTTAAGTGGCTTCATACCATTGGTTCTGGCGGTTATCTTCGTTAATACCGTGTTGACGAAGTTCTTCTCGTAAGATGACGTCGGTTGGCTCTGCTAATTGTCCTCTTTGCCAGAGTGCTAATCTATGTGGAGTTGACCAATCACGTTGTTGGTGTATGAACTACACCGTTGATTCCGCGCGTTTAGAGCGAGCGTTGCTTGAAAGCGTTGAGCCATCGGTTGCACAGATTTGTGTCTGTGAAGCCTGTTTGGCGCGCATCGCTGATTTGATAAATCAACCATGCTCGATTCAACGCGAAGATAAATTGTTACGGACGGATGATGCCAAACTTTAAAGCTTTTGCGACAGCTTGAGTTCGATTTTTAGCGGCGAGCTTTCGGGCAGCATTGCGAAGGTGGAACTTGATTGTATCCGCTGAACGAGCCAGTCTACCGGCCATTTCCTTTTCGGTCATTCCCTGTGCAGCTAAGTGGAGGCATTCCCATTCTTTCTGCGAGAGACCACAGAGCTCAACCTGTTGTTCATCCATCTGGCTTAGTTCAATTAGCTTTTCTAAGAAGCAATGACTGATAATTGAAAGTTCCGAACGATGCTGTTCTACGAACGGTTGTAAGTCTAAACTGCGCTGGGTAAAAAGCACCACGTAGCCCAATGAGTTCAGCGGTTGGTGCAGCGGAACAACCACTCCCTGTTTGATTTCATAGCGCCGAAATATTGCACGAATAAGATCAAAGTCACGACGCTTATGCCAATAGCTTTGAATCCCATCGACATTAAAAGCAAAGGGTTGGCGACTGGTGGATAGATGTTGGATTAAGTCGGCCTGTTGATCAAACCCGAAGCGATTCCACTGTTGAGTATCAAATTCATGCCACCCAAAGCTAGCCATTAGCGTCTGATAAGTGTTTCGCAGGGGACTGAGATCACCGATTTGCGGCTGAAAAATACAATGTTCAAAGCCTTGAGCTAAGCAGTAGTCCTGAAAAATTACGGCCGCCTCTTGAACTGATTGAAACTTAGATAACCGGTGCTGAAAATATGAAAATTGAACCATGATGCTCACTCTAGAGAAAAATTGAGTGGGCATCTTAGGTAGTAGCGTTATCCGTCCGCAACCACCTAAAAGTTTAGCCTTGACTAGTGGACTATGCGGTTAACTCATCGGCCAGGATAAACGCCATTTCTAGCACTTGGTCGGCGTTAAGACGCGGGTCACAGGCGGTTTGATAGCGATTCGGAAGGTCCTCATCACGAAGGTCGGATAAACCACCAATACACTCGGTGACGTGTTGTCCGGTCATCTCTAAATGAATGCCTCCGGCATGAGTGCCTGCGGCTTTATGGATGGCCAAAAACTGTCTAACTTCAGAGAGAATACGATCAAAAGAGCGCGTTTTGAGACCGGTTGAAGAACTATGAGTGTTACCGTGCATAGGGTCTGAACTCCAAAGCACCTTAGCTCCAGCTTGAGTAACACGCTCAACGAGCGGTGGGAGTATCGTCCCGATGTTATCAGCCCCCATTCTTGTTATCAGCGTTAATTTCCCTGGCTCATTTTGAGGGTTGAGCTTATCAATCAGTTGAATGAGCTCATCGGGCGTCATCGAGGGGCCGACTTTCAAGCCAATGGGATTATCGACGCCGGATAGCATTTCTACATGAGCACCAGCCAGCTGTCGGGTTCGGTCGCCAATCCAGAGCATATGACCACTACTAATAAAGTGACGATCATTGTGTTGGCGCATGAGCGAATTTTCGTATTCCAAGTGCAAAGCTTCGTGGGAGGTAAAGAAATCAATCCGACTAAGTGCTGAATCATCGTGGGCCCGGATTCCACAGGCCGCCATAAAGTCCAGGCTCGCCTTCACTTGGGCAGCGATAACACTGTACTGTTTGGCCAAAGCAGAGCGTTCGATGAAGCCTTCGTTCCATTGCTGAACATGGTCTAATGACGCGGTACCACTTGATGCTTGGCTTCGCAGGAGGTTTAACGTTGCCGCCGATTGGAAATAGCATTCGGTAAGTCGCTTTGGATCGGGTTCTCTACTCTGTTTATCGAACGCTAGGCCATTGATCATGTCACCGCGAAATGAGGGAAGGGAGACACCATTGATGGTTTCGGTGTCACGCGATCTTGGTTTCGCAAACTGTCCGGCAATTCGACCGACTTTAACCACGGGTTTACCGGTGCCTTGAGTTAGCACGATTGCCATCTGCAGAAGAATTTTGAACGTAGAAAGGATACCTTGCTGGGAAAAGGCATCAAAGGTCTCGGCGCAATCACCACCCTGGAGAAGAAAGGCTTGGCCATTACAGGCTTTTGCAAGTTGTCCCTTTAACTGCTGGCATTCTTCATAGCTAACTAACGCCGGAGCCGCTGCCAGTTGAGCAGCAGTGTTCGCCAAGGCGTTAGGGTCAGGGTATGTTGCCTGCTGCTGAGCAGGGTATTGGCGCCAGCTATCGGCACTCCAGGATTTAGCCACGTTAATACCTACACTAAATTTCTATTGGTGGCTATTATGCACGAGCACTTGATCTTTTTCATAGCGGATTTCACCAAATAGTAACAGAGGGGATGTGATTGAAATTAATAGAAAACTACCGCTTACCGGCAGTATGGCACCCGGATTATAGTTTTGAGTTCTCATCGAAGCATCGCTTTCCAATGAGTAAGTTTCAATTGTTATACCGTTATCTTGAGTCATCAGAAACATTACACAAAATGCAGCTGCATCAGCCCGATCGTGTTTTGATGAGTGACCTACTTCGAGCCCACGATTGTGAATATGTTGAAGCATTTATCCATAATCGCTTGGATAAGAAAGCCCTAAGACGCTTAGGAGTTCCCTGGAGCGAGGGGCTGCTAAATCGCACACTACTTTCGCCAGCTGGAACGATACGTACGGTGGAGTTGGCGCTTGAGCACGGTGTGTCCTGTCACTTGGCAGGCGGCACCCACCATGCTCACCGAAACTTTGCCTCGGGTTTCTGTATCTTTAATGATATGGCTATCGCGGCACTAAAAGCTGTGGAGAATTGGGGAGTAGAATCGGTGCTAATCTTCGACCTCGATGTCCACCAGGGCGACGGTACTGCGGCGATTCTTCATGATTGTCCAAATATTCATACCGTTAGCATTCACTGCGAGAAGAATTTTCCGGTGCGGAAGCAATCCTCTTCTATCGACATCGGTTTGCCGGTAGGGCTTGGCGATGAAGAGTATCTTGCTATGGTCGATAGTACACTGCAGATGGCGATGAACTCCTTTCAGCCAGATTTAGTCATTTACGACGCGGGAGTCGATGTATTTGTTGACGATCCGCTAGGAAGGTTAAATATCACGGCAGAGGGGCTTCGACAGCGTGAGCGCAACGTCTTAGGGGCGTTATATGGGGAGGTGCCTATCGCGACGGTGATTGGTGGTGGCTATGACGATGATCGAGAGGCGTTAAGTATTCGCCATGCAATGGTAGTCGAATCTGCCTTGGAGCTATGGGAGCGAGACGTTTAAATTGTCAGGGTAGTAGCGAGGTTAAGTTATCCGATAGCTCAGTTTACATGGAATCTTCGTTCGCAGCATCCTGCTTCATTTTCTCGTCCTCTTCGATTAAGCGAAGAATCTCATCAATTGTTGCTCGAAAACGGCTATTTTCAGGACGCGCAATGCTTGTGAAGCGTTTGATAACCACCCCATCCGCGTTGACTAGGTACTTGTAAAAATTCCATCTTGGCTCTCCGAACTCTACTGCGAGATCCGCATAAAGGGGAGAAGGATTTGGCCCGGTCACTATGGTCTTTTCGAACATCGGAAAGGTGACGTTAAAATTTGTGGTACAAAAGCTCTGAATCTCGTCTTCATCCGCTGGCTCCTGATTTAAGAAATCGTTAGACGGAAAGCCAAAAATCATCAACCCGCGACTGGCATAGTCCTGATACAGGGATTCGAGTTCCTCGTATTGAGGCGTGAACGCGCATTCTGAGGCGGTATTAACGATTAAGTAGAGTTTCGCAGGGTAATCGTGACAGAGATTACGGACGTCGTCCGAGGCGAGTAGACGAACATTTTGGTCCAGTATCCCACATTCGCTCTCGGCATGGGCGGAGGTGCCGAATGCGGAACAGGCAATGATCAACCAAAAAACAAGGGACTTAACGCTAGTCACGAACTCACCAATAAAAAATTTTAAAGGCTAATGTTATAGAGCTCTCAGTACCTTTTCCCTTGCGGATTATGCCTAAGTCATCGTCGGTTTGGATGAAGTGATAAGGGTTATTAATGCTTGGTATTCTGTTTAACTACGCCGTTTAATATATTCAGCCGGATTTCCTCCCACTACGGTATAGGGTGGGACATCTTTCGTGATGACGCTATGCATCGCCACTACGGCGCCATCGCCAATGGTTACACCATCAACAATGCCTACCTGCGCGCCGATCCATACGTCTTTGCCTATCGTGATCCCTATCGACGAAACTGGCTGATCTCGGACTAGACGCTCTGCAGCGATACCGTGATTAAAGGCGTAAATTGAGCAGTTGTTAGCAATACGGGTATTGTCTCCAATGCGAATCCCTCCAGCGCCTCCATCAAGAGAGCAGGCGTGATTGATGCCAACATTTCGGCCGATAGTAATAGGTCCGTGAAGAAAGCAGTCGGCGCCGATGTGGCTATTTGCCGAGATAGAAATGTCACGGCCTGGTTCCGCGAAAAGATTAGCGGTATCTGCAATGAAGCATTGCTCGGAAAAGCGTACCGTTTCGACTTCAGCCAATGTACGTTGGATTTCATCCTGCCAGGGCTTAGCCCAAATTAGGTGTTTAGGCTTTAGGCGGTAGTAGAGCCAAGGCATATGATTAAGCCGGGCTTTATGTTGAGCTATATAGTCTGGCATCTTTATTTATACCGTTATCTTTAGTGCTGAATTTTCGATCAGTTTGGCCTAGCGAATACGCCAGGGACAAGAGACCTATGCTAACGCAGCTTGATCGTGATAGGTATCGGCAACACGTCGCCAAAGTACCACGCCAACCATTGGTTGGCGCAGCATTCATAGGCGCAAGGCCTAAGCTAATTTGGCAAAACCAGGTCGAGTAAGGTTTACAGGCTTGTTATCTTTCATAACGACGGTGTCTTCTATGCGAACACCACCATACGGCCGTAGCCATTCAACACGTTCTTGGTTGATCACGTTTGCTTCGCCGTGCTGGGCGAGGAGTTGGTCAATGACGTAGCAGCCGGGCTCGATAGTGAACACCATTCCTTCGGTGATGTCTCGACGTAAACGAAGGAAAGGGTGGCCATCTGAGGTATCCGCTTTCGTGCCGTGATGATCTATCTGATGACCAGCAACATCGTGAGTTTGAAGTCCTATCAAGTGTCCTAAGCCGTGGGGGAAGAAGGCTTTAGTGACGCCGTTAGCCACCGCTTCATCCGCCGAGCAGTTAATGAGCTTAAAATCCTCTAAAACGTTAGCAAGGCGAATATGCATATCGTAGTGATAGTCGGCGTAAGCCTGCCCGACGGCGAGTGAATCGATCAGCGCGAGCTGTTCGCTATCGATCCTATCAATGAATTGTTGAAACTCACTGTGCCCCGGTGCAGACCAGGTTCGTGTGATATCTGCGACGTAACCATGGTGACGCGCCCCAGCGTCAATCAAGAAGGCGATTGACTGTTCCGGTGCAGTGGTTTCGTATTTGTCGTAATGCAACACTGCGCCATGATTATTGAGGGCCACAATACTACTGTAGGGGAGGGATGATTCAGGGCCTCCCATTGCTAATAAATATTGATTGTGAATATCGATCTCTGACGCGCCGGCTAAGAATGCATCGCGCGCGGCTAAGTGAGATTTGGCGGCAATTTCGTTGGCGGTGGTGAGCAGTTCTATCTCCCAAGCAGTTTTTTCTGCGCGGTCATAGTGCAAGTAGGCCAATAAATCATCGGGGTTAGTGGTTTCAAACCCCCACTGGATTGGCATATGCGGAGTATCGCCAAGCCATGCGCACTGTTTGTAGTCGGCCAGTAACTGTTCGGCCTGCGCTAAGTTCGGCACTGAGGTGGTCTCGAATAGCTCCAGCCATGGGCCTTGGCTTAACTGTGGTTGAGTATGCCAAAAGTCGTCGGCTTGCAGGACAATCAATAGCGGCTTCTTACCGGGCTTAAAGGCCACAAAGCTATCTGGGCAATCGGTCATCGGTACCCAATAGGCAAAATGAGGATTGACTTTATAGGGATAACTTTGATCGTCGAGATAGATTTTCTGAGGTGATCCTGAATGAATCACAACTCCGTCGTATTGGGTGGCGTTGAGCGCATTACTCAAGCGCTGCTCGATGATTTTGAAATGATCGTTGTACAAGCTCATATTGGCCTTCTTTGGATTAATTAGCGGATAGGAACCTGCTGAAGCTGTTCGAGGGTTCGCTGGTAAATTTCGTAGAAGTCGACATCCGCACCACCTTCAGCACGCCGAGAGATGAGTGTAGACGGGAAGACACAGGGTGTCTGTTCACGCTGGCATAATGCTCGACTCTTACCTTTGTCGTCCTCATAGGAGGCCCAGCGAAAATTGTTATAGGTGGCTTCCTGAAGTAGATCACCCATATAGATACCAATTGCTTGCATCAGCCGACGATCGGTAGAATCAATTCGATCCTCATCGTAAAGCCGTTGAAAGGTCTTTAAATCATATTCGTTGCCATTTAGCCAAGTACCCGCGGCAGAAATCTCTGCCTTCAAGTAGTCGCGCTGCGCAGCTAAATATTGCTGCATGATGGTAGAGGGCACTTTGATCTCTACATCCTCATCAGCGATGACCGTGCTCGCGATTGGGATGGTTAAAAGAAGGAATAGAGCTAATGTCCGCACGATTTAATCCTCTTGGATAAACTGGGTTGTGTTTGAAAGCTATTCTAACCCAGAAAGCGATGTTGAGTAGCATTAATTGGGTGATCTCACCTAGTTGTTTTGCCGTACCATTGCGCTATAGTGTTGGCACAATAATCAGCTAGTCCGATTTAAGGAACAATATGAATCTTCGCGTAGTAGTGATTCCCGTTACGCTCTACCAGCAAAATTGTAGCTTGCTCATCTGCACGGAAACTAACAAAGCAGCGTTAGTGGATCCCGGCGGTGACGTCAACAAACTCTATGCTGCGGTCGAGAAGGAAGGCGTAAACATAGAAAAGGTTTTACTCACACATGGTCATCTCGATCACTGTTCTGCAGCGCGTAATGTGGCGGATCACTTCCAGGTGGAAATTGAAGGGCCCCATAAGGCGGATCAATTCTGGATTGACCAATTACCTTTGCAGTGTGCCCAAGCGGGTTTTCCAGCGGTAACGGTTTTCCGCCCGGATCGATATCTTGAAGATCGAGACCAAGTTACGGTCGGAAATCTCACTTTAGACGTATACCATTGCCCTGGGCATACCCCCGGCCATGTTGTTTTTCACTCCCAACCCAACCAGCTAGCCTGGGTTGGTGACGTTATTTTTAAAGGTTCAATTGGGCGAACTGACTTCCCCCAAAGTGACCATCAAGCACTCATTGATAGTATTCGCGAAAAGCTATTTAAGCTTGACGATGCTACCCAGTTTATTCCGGGCCATGGCCCAACTTCTACCTTCGGCGCTGAGCGCGCTACTAACCCGTTTGTAGCTGATGCTCGCTACCGTTAATTTGAGGACGTCCTGATGAATAAGTTAAGTTATGCATTTATCGCCATTCTCGTTGCCCTGTCTTCCTACTCATTTGCTGAAGAGTCCGCAGATGAATCTTGGGATATCGAGGGCGACAATGGAGGTGAGCTAAGTCGAATTCAGTTTACCACTGATGAAGGAACTTGGATGAACGTAGATGTTTCACCCCAGGGCGACTTAGTTGTGTTCGACCTATTGGGTGATATTTACGTCATGCCGATTAGTGGCGGCAAGGCGACAGCCTTAACTCAAGGCAGGGCGCTTGACATTCAACCGCGGTTTTCGCCAGACGGTGAATGGGTGAGCTTTACGTCTGATAGGAACGGTGCGGATAATATTTGGATAATGAGAACTGATGGAAGTGACGCGCGCGCTATTTCCAATGAAGACTTTCGCCTTCTCAATAACGCCTGGTGGCACCCAGAGGGTGATTACCTAGTAGCGCGTAAGCACTTTACTGGAACCCGTTCGCTGGGGGCTGGTGAAATGTGGCTCTACCATGTGAATGGTGGCGATGGCATCCAGCTTACCGAACGGAGAAACGAACAGCAGGATTCCGGAGAGCCGGCATTTTCCCCGGATGGCCGTTATGTGTACTTCTCCGAAGATACTACTCGTGGCCCCTATTTCCAGTATAACAAAGATGCGAATGGTGAGATTTATCAGATCCAACAGCTCGATATGGAAACGGGAGAATTGGCTACTCTGATAAGTGGTTATGGTGGTTCTGCGCGACCAAGTCCATCACCAGACGGTAAATATATTGCCTTCGTTCGTCGTCACCGCGGCGATACTCAACTCTGGCTATACGAGCGCGAGTCCGGTAGGCAGTTTGAGGTATACGGTGAGTTAGAGCATGATCAACAGGAGGCTTGGGCTATCTTCGGTGTGTACCCGAATATTAGCTGGACTCCGGACGCTGAATCGCTTCTATTTTGGGCTGGAGGCAAGATTAAGCGTCTAGAAGTAGCTTCGGGCGATGTCGCCGAGGTTCCTTTCTCGGTTGATGTGGATATGCCCATAGTGAGTGCTGTCGAACACCAGTTTGCCATCCCAGAAGGGCAGTTTGACGCAGAGATGATTCGCGATGTCACGACTTCACCTGACGGTTCTAAGGTGGTATTTCACGCTGCAGGATTTCTCTGGATTAGTGATGCGGATAGCGGCGAGGCAAAGCGTTTGACTCGTTCTACCGATTTCGAATATCAACCTAGCTTCTCTCCGGACGGCGATCGTGTCATCTTCGTAGCCTGGAACGACGAAGATCTAGGAGCAGTTCGAAGCGTCAATCTTCGTGGCCGCTCTATGAAAACCTTGACTCAACGCCCCGGCTACTACGCTAACCCAACTTATTCACTAGATGGTGATTTTATTGCCTACGAGCGAACATCGGGCAATGATCTGCTTGGTTATGTTCACGGTGTGGATACGGGAATCTATATCGCTGAAGATGACGGTGATGAAGCTTTTAAAGTGAGTACCCATGGCCGCCGGCCACAATTCGATGCCAGCGGAAGCGGTATCTACTTCCTAGATGGGTATGGTTTACAGAAGCAGTTCATGTGGCGGAGTCTTCAAGGTGGTGAAGAGCGTAATATCTTCGATCTTAAATATGTTAATGATATCAAACTAAGCCCTGCACGTGATTTTGTAGCGTTTACGGAGTTATTCACAGCTTATGTTGCTCCGCTACCGTCTATTGGTAAGGCGATTCAACTAAGCCGAAATACAACGGCTATTCCCGTTGATCAAGTGGCTGAGAATAGCGGCAGTTCATTACATTGGAGCCGCTCTGGCGAGCAGCTTCATTGGATGACGGGTAATTCATACCACAGTGCAGCGCTGAGTACATTACTAGACGATGGGGACGCCGAACCCTCTCAGCTGACCTTGTCCGCTACCATGGAGGTAGCAGCCCCAACTAAGCAATATGCTTTAGTGGGAGCACGTGTCATCACTGGTCGTCAAGGTGAAGTGCTAGAAGAGGCTACGGTACTTATCGATGGCAATAAAATTGCTGGAGTTGTTGCGGAAGCAGATATCCCGTCTGATTATCAGCGTATTGATGTTACCGGCAAAACTATTATTCCTGGCTTAGTTGATGCACATGCTCATGCGCAACATTTCTACGGCGGTGTTTCGCCGCAGTCCAATTGGGCTTATCTAGCGAATTTAGCCTACGGTGTTACCACTATACAGGACCCTTCAGCGAGTACTGAATTCGTCTTTGGTCAGGCGGAGATGGTTCGCAGTGGATCGATGTTAGGTCCTCGCGTCTATTCAACTGGTTCAATTTTATATGGTGCAGATGGCGACTTTAAAGCCGAAATCAATTCGCTTGCCGATGCAAGAACTCATCTATCACGCCTGAAAGCAGTGGGTGCTACCTCAGTTAAAAGTTATAACCAACCGCGTCGTGATCAGCGTCAGCAGGTGAATCAGGCTGCTCGTGAACTTGGTCTGTTAGTGGTAATGGAAGGTGGATCGACTTTCTACCATAACCTTTCAATGATTCTTGATGGAGCTACCGGTATCGAACACAACATTCCGGTAGCACCGCTTTACCGAGACATGGAAGTGCTTTGGCAGAACACCAATGTGGGTTATACCCCCACGCTAGTGGTAAGTTACGGTGGCATGAGCGGCGAGTTTTACTGGTATCAACATGATGATGTCTTTGATGCTGAACCATTACGCCAGTTTGTCCCTAATGATTGGTTAGATGCTAGATCCCTCCGTCGTCAGAAGACGCCTGAGTTTGATTATTATCACGTTCAGGTCTCGGAAGCTGTCAATCGTATTAAATCTACGGGTGTTTCAGTACAGGTAGGTGGCCACGGTCAAATGCAGGGTTTAGCTATGCATTGGGAGATGTGGAACTTGGGTCTAGGTGGAATGACACCGCTTGATATCATTCACAGCGCCACCTTATCTGGTGCAGAATATTTAGGCTTAGACGCTCACATTGGTAGTGTTGAGACGGGTAAATTAGCAGACTTGGTCATTCTTGAAGATAATCCGCTAGAAGATATTCGTCATTCCGACTCAATGTCGATGGTGGTAATCAACGGAGAGCTTCGTCAGGTCAATGATTTATCCAATCTGTTACAGGACGGTGAGAGCGCGCCAACCGTTTGGCACCGCAGAGAAGGTGCGGTTGCATCACCAACGAATACACGAACTCATTCACACTAATTGAAATAATAAAAAACATCGACGCCAGCTGCATCCATTTGCCGCTGGCGTCCGTCTATTTAAGGGAATAGAACGTTAATCTTTAAGGGAATTCTTATTATGCGTAAGCTAGTTAGTGCACTGACACTCTTTGCAGCAACGGTCACCTTTGCAGACGTAACCGAGCGTCATGTTGATCTTGATGATTTTGATGTCATAAACCTCAAGGGCAACATCGATGTGAGTGTGACTCAAGCCGATGAATATTCCGTCATCGTCGAAACGGAAGACGATTGGCAGCAGTGGGTCATGGTTGAGGTAGATGGCGATACATTGACACTACGTATGGATCCAAGGCGCCCAACGGGATTTTTCGGTGACGATCATGATGTCGAAGTCTACGTCGCTATGCCTCAGATAGAGGAAGTCTTCATTCAAGGCTCGGGAGAGGTCTATGCCGAGACGATTGAGGCGGATGATCTTGAATTACGTATTGATGGAAGCGGTGATATCGTAGTTTCGGCCATCGTCGCCACGAATTTGGATGTAGCGGTTAACGGCTCTGGGGATATCAAGCTCGCGGCAGTTGGTGCGGAAGATGCTCGAATTAAAGTATCGGGGTCTGGCGATGTAAAGATTTCTGAGATCAACGCTTTGACTATCGATAGTGTTATTCGCGGTTCGGGCGATATCAAGTTGGCCGGTGCAGTTGACGGTACCGTTATTGAAATCTATGGTTCAGGTGACTTCGACGGCCGCTTTTTAGAAGTAGGTGATACAGAAGTTACTATTTTCGGTTCTGGCGATGTATGGTTAAATGCTAACTCCATTGCGCGTCAGTCTATTCGCGGTAGTGGAGATGTTCATTTAACTCGCCATTAATTACCTTGGAGCTCAGCCGGTGCTAACTGATAACAGTCACGATAATTTTGAAATCTTTCTTCAGCAGGTCGTTTCGACTGGATCGGTATGGACGCTTAAAAATGACGAGGGCTTCGCCGTTGTGGGATCTGAACGATTTCCAGATGGTGAGGTCATCCCTTTTTGGAGTGAGAAATCATTTGTCGAGGCAGTGCTGAGCGATGACTGGGAATCATTCGAAGTTGTGGAGATCGCGCTAGAAGGCTTCGTAGAAGAGTGGCTTGAAGGTATGCATGAAGATGAATTCTTAGTAGGTATCAACTGGACCGAAGATTTAGAAGGTGTAGAAATAGAGCCAATGGATCTAGCAGACCAGATTGATAGCCTGCTAGATGACATTGAATAGCAACTAGGTGTTCGGCCCCAAATAGCGACAGCCAGAGGTACAAGTTTCTTTAATCTCAACGCGGCTAAGCAACGGTAGGGTGGGTTGGAGTTTTTCCCAAATCCACTCTGCTAACACTTCACTGGTTGGATTCTCCAAACCAGGAATGTCATTCAGATAGTAGTGGTCTAACTGGTCATAAATTGGCTTGAACGCTTTTTTAATATCACCGAAATCAATCACCCATCCCATTACAGGGTCTACAGGACCTTCTACCACGATCCGAACCATAAACGAATGGCCATGCAAGCGTGCACATTTATGTCCCTCTGGTACGTTAGGGAGGCGGTGAGCCGCTTCGAAGGTGAATTCTTTAAATAGTTCCATGGGAGTCTCCGTGTCGATATGAGCGCATCCTAATCTTTTGTTGATTGAAAATAAAGCAGTTGACCACTGATAGGCCAATTTGCCCTCTCGTCTTATATCTTCCTGTTAAATGTGATGAACCTCTCATTTCTTGTCTTAGCTGTAAGTTAACACTCTAAAATTGACTATCTTTCACTTATTGATGAAGGACAAGATGGTCCATGATCAATGGGTTACTCCTAGGTAACCCGAGCTGATTAGTGGAGGTTAGTGTCTCCTAAATAGAGTAAGCAATCAGTGTTTTCTAACTGAAGCCGCTAAAAACTACTCTAGCTAACGCGTTAATGCTCTTGCTGTAAGGATACTTGCGATGGAAAAGGACTGGGTTTCAAAGCTAAGCTGTCAAATTGGTACTCATCAACTGGTAGTCAAATGGCACCGTGGCCTCGGTTCTATGTCGCTCTCCATGGATGGAGATGTTTTATCTAGTCAGCGGATATCAAAACTCGCACATCGGCCATGTCTAAGAGACTTTGAGATTTCAGGTCATCAAATAACCGTTGAGGTTGGTGCCGTGATTCAAGAGGGAACCTTGCTTGTTCGTATCTACGCCGAGGGCGAGAAAAGAATCGAGCAATCCATCTCTGCTCAAGAGACCTATAATATCCGTCTTAATAATCTAGACGAAGTGAACGCTCAACATCCGACTTTCTCAGAAACGATTCACTACGGACTGATTTTCTTTACCAGTCTTTTCATCTCAGCGCTAATAATGACGTTCTTCTTTGAACTTGCAGGGATGCTGGACTTCGACAAACCATTTGAGTCCATTCTTTTCGCCAGCCTGTTGAGTTTAATAACTCTGGTGGCGATCCCTCGATTGCCTATCCTTAGAAGAATCTATGACCCCAATAGGATGGCGAGATTGAATCAACTACACCAATTCTCGAATCGTACTCATTGAAATGTTGTTTAAAACTTATGAGTACGATTGGCAGTTCCTAGGGGGCGGCCATTGTTCGTAGGCTGAGGGGATTGGTAGGCCTAAAGATCAACTGTTATTTCAGTATGCAGGAGCAGTCGCGAATAAGGACTCACGACTTTTAGACTACTCTCCAAGGCTCACTTAGTAGCGAAACTTCCTGATACACTCGACTTGAGAAGTCACATTGAGCTTTCTATAAATCGCGGAAAGGTGTCTTCTTACCGTGTTCAATGCTACCTGAAGTCGACTTGCGATTAGGGCAGGGCGATCTCCTTGAAGTAAGCACTCTAAGACTTCTATTTCACGCTGTGTGAGTCCAGCAATCGATATGACATTAGTATGTTTGTCACTATCGCTATCGCAGTCTGAAGGTTGAGTCGTGATATCGCGAATCGTTTCAATAGATTGTTCTAAAACCTGTCGTAATTGAATGTCATCGTAGAGACGCTGACGAAGAATCTTAAGGTTGACTGAGACTTGAGCGAGTGAAGCTAATTGCTCTGTTGGAAGCGGACTTTCGATAGCAAGGGCGCGCATAATGATATCCTTTTGAATTAGTAAACGTCCGATAAAGGCTTGGACCGAACCTGATTTGTATCCATACAAATTTCTATTATGTGTGAAGCAAAAAAGCGCCGTAGAGTAATGAATGTTGTACTAATTTTGGCATTACCTACTGCATCTGCTATCCCGAGTATGATCTAAAAATAATTGCTTTGGAGGACGATAAAATCGTCAGCTAGCTCACCTTTGCGGCGGCAATCAGATCACACTTTTCTAACTCGAGATTCCCGTTAGGGACAGTTACTATTTCATAGATTGATAGCTATTGGCATACGATAATTGTTGTAGTGTTATTTTGATCGCAAACGACACTATATATAGTGATTTTCTCGGTTATGAGCATGATTTTTGGTATTTTTTCAAAATCAACGCCTTTTACGCTACACTTCGCCGAAATAGGTATTTTCTTACTTTTTGGCGAGCATAGAGTTTATGAAATTGTCACGCTTTGGCGCACGTATTACCGGTCAATCGGGTATCAGCGATCTAATGAATGATTTGGGTGATGCGTTAGCGAATAAACCTGAGATGATTATGATGGGTGGGGGTAACCCCGGTCATATTCCTGAGGTCAGTGATTGTATCCAACAGCTTCTTCAAAACGTTGCCAACGATGCCGCGTTAACTCACGCAACAGTAGGAGTTTATGATCAACCAGCGGGTGATCACGCATTTCGTGAGAAGCTCGCGACCTATTTGTCGAATAAATTGGGGACGGTGATTGAGAGTGACCAAATTGTAGTCACCAATGGCACTCAGACTTCGTTGTTCATGTTATTTAATCTGTTTGCAGGTCCTGGAGAGGACAACGTTAATCGTAAGGTACTTTTACCGATGTTGCCCGAATACATTGGTTACGCGGATACCGGGATTGAGTCAGCGCTATTCCACGCACTGGCACCGAAGGTTGAGTCCGCTGGGGCACACCGGTTTCGTTATCGTCCCGACTTTGATGAACTCTCGATTTTGGACGACATTGGCGCCGTCTGCGTTTCTCGGCCAGGTAACCCCACGGGGAATATTATTTCGACGCCAGATCTAGAACAACTTGATGATTATGCTAAATCTTGGGGCGTTCCTCTTATTATCGATGGTGCTTACGGGCTTCCGTTTCCAAACTTAATCTACCGCGAGAGCAAGGTATATTTTAGCGAGAATACGATTCTAACGCTCAGTCTGTCTAAGTTGGGACTTCCAGCAGTCCGTACGGGAATTGTGGTAGCTCCCAAGGCTATAGCCAAGCGACTTGCTACAATGAATGCAATTATGAGTCTCGCGCCAGCTAGTCTGGGTCAAACTCTGGTTAGCCCACTGCTCCAGGACGGAAAGCTCGACGAGTTATGCGATAAGCATGTTCGGCCACACTACCTCGCCAAGCGAAATGCGCTACTCGCAGCGGCAGATAAGTATTTTCAGGTGCACGATGTTGACTATGAAATACACGAAGCAGATGGCGCCATGTTCCTCTGGATCCACTTTCCTTCGTTACGAATTAGTTCACAGGCACTCTATGAAATACTCCGTGAACGGGAAGTGTTAGTAGTGAGCGGACACTACTTTTTCTTTGGAACAAATGAACCAGGACCGCATTCTGATCGTTGTATCCGTGTGACTTATTCGCAAAATAGCGATAAGGTACTAGCTGGAATAGAAATCATAGCGAAAACGGTAGCTGAGTTTGCTTGATCAGTAAGCTGCTACTTCAAAAAACCATAATAAGGGCACTGCCCAATCCAAATATTTTGGAACTGACTTAACGGAGTCTTCATGAATTCAACAGATTCGTCTAATGACGCTTTCTTTGGCCATCCCAAGGGGCTAAAAACATTATTCTTCACTGAGATGTGGGAGCGCATGAGTTACTACGGTATGCGCGCGCTCCTCGTTCTCTTTATGACCCTTTCTCTCCAGGAGGGTGGTCTGGGTATCACTGTCGCAATGGCTACTGCCATTTACGGTCTATATACCGGTTTTGTCTATTTGGCCGGTTTACCCGGTGGGTGGATTGCCGATCGTCTAATCGGCGGCCAGAATGCAATCTGGTATGGCGGCATTATTATTATGTTCGGCCACATCAGTTTGGCGATTCCGGGTGATACGACTTTCTTTCTCGGTCTAATTCTTGTGGTGCTAGGTACTGGGCTATTGAAGCCAAATATCACCGCCGCAGTTGGCCAGCTTTACAAGTCAAATGATCCGCGTATGGAAAGCGGTTATGCGCTTTACTACATGGGCATCAACCTAGGTTCCATTGGTGGGTATATAATTTGTGGCTGGTTGTACGAAGCTGATTCCTTTGGTCCTCACTGGGCATTTGGCGCCGCGGCTATCGGGATGGCAATAGGCCTATTACAGTTCAAGTTCACTCGCACTAATTTGGGTGAAGTAGGTTTAAAGCCAATTTCTCCGTTGACCGAGAAAGGACGTCAAACCGCGTGGACGGTTATTAGCCTTTTGTTATTAACGATTGCGGTGGTAACGGTTCTTGCGCTCACTGGTATGATTACCCTTGATCCTACGCCCATTGCTCAAGCCTCAGCAATTATTTTTACCCTGCTGTTCATCGGCTTCTTCGGGAAGGTGTTCTTTTTCGGTAAGTTGAACGCGCTGGAAAAGAAAAGCATGCTTGCGCTTCTGTTAGTCTGTGTTGCCTCAGCCTGTTTTTGGTCTGGGTTTGAGCAAGCGGGTTCGTCGCTCAACCTCTTTGCGCAGCAGATTGTTGATCGTCAGCTTGGGTCATTTGAAATTCCAACCGCTTGGTTCCAGTTTGTTAACCCGTTCTTTATTATTATCTTGAGTCCATTTTTTGCAGCACTTTGGATTAATCTCGGTAAGCGGATGACAACGCCTGGGTTTGGTCTAAAGACCGGTGCCGGCATCTTGATCATGGCCTCTGGTTTCATCGTGATGTACTTCGCGGCGCAACTTGCGGCGGCAGAACTCCGTGTTGCGCCATATTGGCTGGTTGCTACCTACTTCTTGCACACGGTTGGTGAGCTTTGCTTGAGCCCTATTGCCCTTGCAGCGGTATCACGTTTATCGCCGAAGCGTTTCGCGGGTCAAATGATGGGTGTATTTGTACTGACCTATTCAATTGGTAACATCATTGCAGGCTTGCTAGCCGGTGGTTTTGATCCTGAAAACGTTCAGGAGCTGCCAGCATTGTTTATGAACGTAGCGCAGATTAGCTTGGTCTTTGGTGTCGTGATCCTGTTGATTGGTTATAAGACTCGAAAGTGGGAAGTTAGCCACGACTAACAGCTCAACATTGTTGGTTAGGTTTAAGCAGGGCATCTAAGTATTTAGATGCCCTTTTTTTGTCTAGGTAGGACACGTCATTGTTGTGATGGGTGTAATACGACTAAACTTACTAAGTGATAATAAGTATTGAGCGTGAGCTCACCTAACAATAACTGGGGTAGGGAATGACGAGTCATATTACCACTGCGCTTGAAGACGGTGTTCTAACCATTAACTTCAATCGAGCTGAAAAGAAGAATGCAATTACCGCTGACATGTATCGCGCGATGTCCGACGCCATGCACCGAGCCGAAGCGGATCCTCAAGTCCGTGTGATTCTTTGGTCTTCCACAAGTGACAACTTTAGTTCTGGTAATGATCTGGCAGATTTCATTGCCAATCCAAGTATGGATGAGCAGGCGCCCGTGAGTGTGTTTCTCCGCTCGTTGGCAGAGGGTACGGTGCCGATGGTTAGCGCAGTTCCTGGGCTAGCAGTGGGGATTGGTTCAACGCTACTTCTTCACTGCGATTTCAATATGCTCGGTGAGAGCGCTCGTCTAAAGATGCCGTTTACGGATCTAGGCTTGGTTCCCGAAGCTGGATCTTCGTTACTTTTACCTTTGATCGTGGGTTATCAGCGCGCCGCTAAAATTGCTCTATTGGGTGATATTCTGGATGCTCAGCAGGCGCTAGCCTTCGGCTTAGCGCATGAGGTTGTCGCCGACTCTGAACTTTCTGCCGAGGCTATGAAGTTAGCTCAGCGCGTAGCGGATAAGCCAAAAACTGCGCTAAGAGCGTCAAGGAAGCTATTGCGCCCAGCCCCAGAAGCACTTTTAAAGACGATGGCTGAAGAGTCCGCTCACTTCTCTGTAGGATTGAATTCTGCGGCAGGAAAGGAAGCGTTTACGGCTTTCTTTGAGCGTCGAGCACCGAATTTTAGGGCCTGCGACTAGCCGCTTAGCTAGCGTGCTACGAAGAGCTTTGCTCGAACAGTACGCCGGTATTCACTCGGGGACAGTCCAAGCTGTCTCCGAAACAACTGAGCAAAGAAGCTCACATCCTGATAGCCAACGTTAAATGAGACGTCACCGATAGCTAGGTTGGAGTGTCTCAGCAATTGCTTAGCCTGTTCAATACGGCACTTTTGTACAAACTGGTTGGGCGTCATCTGTACCGCATTCCTAAACCGACGTGAAAACGTTCGTGGACTCATCTCTAATCGTTGCACGATAGCGGTCAAAATTTCTGGATGCTGTAAATTTTCCCTAATCCAATGCTGTGCTAATGCAACCTCTTCGTCTTTATGGGCTGAGTCCCCCTGAATGAAGGCGATCTCCTGAAAGGGGCGGCGAATTTCGTGGCTGAAATTACGTTGCACCCAATGTGCTGTCTCGGCATCATAGAGTTCAGATATCAAGTGGACAGTTAGATCTGCTAGTGAATTTACGGAGCCCGCGCAATAGCTCTGCTTAGCAACCGTGACGAAATAATCACGCTTGAGATCAACATGGGGGTAGCGACTAGCGAAGTGATCGAAGTAGTGCCAGTGGGTGGTAGCAGGTTGGTGATCCAACAAACCGAATTCAGCGAGTAAATAGGTTCCCGTTGAGACCGAGCAAAAGCGTGTGCCCGCTAAATACCATTGGGTAATACACTCGCGCAACGGGGCTAGCTCCTTCAGCATTGGTAAGGGGCTGCGCCAAGTAGACGGGACATACACGAGTTGTGGTCGGTCTAAAGTTTCTAGTGCTGGGCCGTCGATCATGAACCCGGCTTGACTGGTTACTGGTCGTCCCAATGGGGTGGCTGTCGTCACTTTGAGTTGCTTCCGACCATGGGCTTTGGCGAAATCGTTAGCGGCCGTCAGCATTTCACTGGGAAGGCTAATAGAAGAACTTAGGGCATTCTGAGTTGCTAATAGCACAATGTCGTTCATTTTGACCTTTTTGCCCCTATCGGTGTCTGTAATGCCATATTATTGTATCGTAAATTTTTCTAAACTAGCAGCATATATTTTATGACTGATTAGTTCTGGAGAATAATATGAAAGCGATGCCAGTTGTTGTGGGATTCGGAGGTGTGAATGCCGCAGGTAGATCGACTTTTCATTTAGGTTATCGTCGATTGGTGGAAGAGGCGCTGCCAGCTGATAAGCGCAGTGAGATGATTACCGCGCTGGCGGCACTTAGTGGTATGTCGTCTGACGCTTACCCGTCAGCCGAAGCGTTTGAATCAGCCGTGCTTGAAAACTCGCTGATTCGAAAAATTGGTGCGGAACATTTCGATGTCGATAGCGCGCCGGGCATGAAGCGCGTAAAGCTTTGTACTGCTAAGCAAGCTATTGAATTCACCATGAAAAAGCGCGATCTTCCGGCTCAGCTTCCCGCAAGTTGGACGGTAATAGGTGAGGACAAAGAGGGTGTTCGCCTGAGTGCCAGTGACCTCAATGCGCTCCTACCCACTTCACGCAAGATGGCAGTTTCAACAGCGGGAACGGTGCCTAGTGGCTTTGATCCGGCGACGCGATACAGTTCTCGCCACCATCCTCGCGGTTTACAGCTCAACATGTTTGCAGCATCGGATGCGTTACAGTCGGTAGGTATCGCCTGGTCTGAGATCATGAGCCATATCAATCCCGATCAAGTCTCGGTCTATTCCGGATCAGCAATGGCGCAGCTAGATGATGCGGGTGCCGGGGGGCTGCTTAAGTCGCGTTGGCAGGGCGACAGAGCCTCCTCTAAGCAGTGTCCATTGGGTTTAATAGAAATGCCTGCGGACTTCGTTAATGCCTATCTCTTAGGATCGGTTGGCTCAACCGGTGCAGCTGTCGGCGCCTGTGCGAGTTTTCTCTACAACCTAAACTTGGCAATTGAAGATATTAAAGAAGGCCGGGCTAAAGTCGCTTTCGTTGGCAATGCCGAGGCGCCCGTTAATCCAGAGGTTATTGAAGGCTATGCGGCCATGAGTGCGCTGGCAACTGATGATAATCTCTGTAAGCTAGACAGCTCATCAGAGCCTAATCACCGCCGAGCTTCTCGTCCGTTTGCCGATAACTGTGGTTTTACGATTGCTGAAGGAGCACAGTACGCCGTGTTAATGGCTGATTCCCTCGCGCTTGAACTCGGGGCGAATATTCATGCTTCAACGCCAGCGGTGTATGTGAATGCTGATGGTTTTAAAAAATCTATTTCCGCTCCAGGCATTGGTAACTACCTGACATTAGCTAAGTCCGTTGCATTTGCGCGTTCGCTATTGGGGCAGGAATCCGTTGAACAACGTTCCTTTGTTCAAGCTCATGGCTCTAGCACGCCTGCCAACCGCGTAACCGAATCAATTATCTTCGAACGCGTTGCAAAGGCCTTTGGCATAGCTAACTGGCCGATCACGGCCATGAAGTCGTATCTAGGCCACTCTTTAGGTGTTGCTTCAGGTGATCAGCTGATGGCCACGCTTGGCGTTTGGGCTGATGGTATTATTCCGCGAATTAACAATGTCAGCGAGATCGCTGACGACGTATATCAGGAGAATCTTGACTACGTTATTGCTCATCGAAATGTTGGCGTGGAAGGCATTGACGTTGCCTTCCTAAATGCCAAGGGGTTTGGTGGCAACAATGCGAGTGGAGTTGTGGTGTCTCCCGCTAAAACGATGGCGTTGCTCGAGTCGCGTTACGGTGCCGAGAAGTTGTCGCAGTGGCGATCGAAGAACCAAGCTGTCGCCGCGAAGAGTGAAGCGTATAAACAGCAGATTCTTGCCGGCGAAGACGTCACGCAATATTCATTTGGAGAGCATGTTGTAATGGATGAAGCGGTCGAGATTTCGTCGTTGAGCCTCTCGATTGATTCCTATGCTTCAGCTGTTTCGCTGGAGATAGAAAATCCCTACTAAGTCATCCTTTGATGATTATTTTCTACACAGTTTAGCTCGATCTCATCGAGCTAAACGCTACCTCTTCCGTTCTTTTGGGCGATTTCTCGCTCATTTAAAATAAATACTGTAAAAAATATCGAACACTTGTTAGATTATTATTCCAAATAATAAAACATGGAGCGTGAAGTGTCTGAAGAAGTTGGTAAACGATTACGATTAATTCGCCAGCAGCGAGGTTGGTCCCAAAGAGAGCTCGCTAAACGCGCAAAAGTAACGAATAGTACCATTTCTTTAATCGAGCAGGGACGAGTTAGTCCGTCAATCGCCTCTTTGAAGAAGGTGCTCGATGGCTTGCCAATGTCGCTCGCCGAGTTCTTCTCAGTTGAGTCAAATGATGGCGATAAAGTGTTCTTTGCTGCCGATGAAATGACTGAAGTAGGCTCTGGTGATATTAGCTACCGGCTGCTGGGTGCCTCCATTGAAGGTCGGTCTATGCAGGTGATGTTCGAAACTTACCCACCCGAGGCTGATACGGGTGATGAGATGATCTCACACAACGGTGAAGAGGGTGGCATTGTGGTTGAAGGTGAAATGGAGCTGACGGTAGATGGCAACACGAGAGTACTGAAACCCGGTGACGGTTATTACTTTGATAGCCGCCTTCCGCATCGCTTTCGCAACCCGAGTGATAAACCCTGTAAAGTGGTTTCTGCTAACAATCCGCCGAGTTTCTAAAGGCCTTTCCGCGGTTTAATAGGTGGTCCCTAGTCAAACACAAAAAAATGGCCAATCGATTAATCGGTTGGCCATTTTTGTAGCGGTTTACGACAGCGCTAATTAGGCGTGACGAAGATACCAGTCATATTCTTGCATGGTGATGAACTCGTGGAACTTTTGACGTTCAGCAAGTTTAATCTGCAAGAATACATGACAGAATTCGCTTCCCAGTATCTTGGGTAATAACTCCGCTTCCTCGAAGCGCTGAATGGCAGCATCCCAGGTAAGTGGTAGAGTCGGCTCGAATTCTTTATAGGCATTTACCTGGGTAACGGGACCGGGTTCGAGTTGCTGAGTGATACCAAGATAAATACCCGATAATAGGCTGGCTAGGTAAATATAAGGATTCGCATCAGCGCCCGCTACTCGGCACTCTACACGCTTGGCTGAATCTGGCCCAGCAGGGATGCGCATGGCGACCGTCCGGTTGTTGAATCCCCAGCTTGGATGCAGAGGTGTGTAGCATTCCGGGCTAAATCTGCGGTAACTGTTTGCGCCAGGCGCAGCAAGAAGCATTCCTTCCTCCATCGTAGCCGATAGGCCACCGATGGCGTGGCGAAGCATTTCGTTACCTAGATCCTGGCCGTTGGCGAATACATTGTTCCCAGCTTCGTCATAAAGACTGATGTGCATGTGGAAACCGTTACCGGAGAGGTCCGCGAAAGGTTTTGGCATGAACGTCGCATCGAAATCATGCTGAAGTGCTACGGCCTTGATGAGACGCTTTAATTCTATTGCGTGATTACAGGCTTGAATTAGATCGTCACTGTGATGAAGATTAATCTCGAATTGACCGGGTGCATACTCTGCAATGGCTGTATCGGCAGGAATATTCTGTGCGACCGCCGCAACCTTCACATCTCGTAAGAACGCCGCATAGTCATCAAGTTCGGCAATGCCGTACACTTGAGTGTTTTTATCACGAGCGCCTGTAACAGGGGAGATAGGTGGCAACGGACGGCCGTCCTCATCGCGCTTTCGATCCAGTAAGAAGAATTCAAGTTCAGGTGCGATAATTGGCGTTAACTTTAATTCTTTGAATTGGTCAATAACCTTTTGCAGAACACCATGCGAAGTGTAGCTCAGGGCACAGCCTTCTTCGTCTACCATGTAGGCAAGTACTTGTGCTGCAGGTTCGTCTGCCCAAGGTACTATCTTCAGAGAGCCCGCCACGGGAAGGCAAGGGCAGTCAATATCTCCCGTGCGAATACCGAGATCAGTTCCATCAGTGGTATCCCCTTCGATATCGCTCGCAAAGGTAGAGCGGGGCATTAGAATGCCAGACTTATAGAGTTTGGTGATGGCATTGCGGTCTAGGCGTTTGCCGCGGAGAATACCATTAAGGTCAACTAGAATAACATCAAACTGATTAACATCAGGATTAGCCTCTAGAAAGGCATTTAATTCAGGTAACAATTGCATGATGAGCTATCGCCTACTAAGTTTCAGTGTTTTAAGGCCTGTACATTAACTGAGATGACCAGACTGTTCAATATTTAAAACACTGTTTGTGCGATACACAACATCCGTTTATGTTTTGCTACGAACTTATTTTAGGGTTAAGAAAATCGTTCAGTGACCAGAGGGTCACAAAAAATAGCATAAAGTAATTCAAACAGGTGTTTGAATTATATAGACTGATGCGACAATCACCGCTAGGAATGCGATTCTCTAGCGATAATAATGAGGGATAAGTAGGTATGTATAAAGGTAATACGCTAACCGTAAGCGCTATTGAACCGGGCCTCTACGAGCTTTGTTTCGATAATCAATCCGACTCCGTCAATAAATTCGACGCTGCAACGATCACCGAGCTAGCTGAAGCTGGTGCTCTACTCAAAGACTCCGACGCAAAGGGACTCATTGTAACCAGTGGGAAACCCGTCTTCGTAGTGGGTGCAGATATCACTGAATTCAAAGGGAATTTCGCCCTCGATGATGCGGCGTTTACGGCCAATATTGGCGGCGCAAACGCCTGTTTCAACCAACTTGAAGACTTACCAATGCCTACCGTATGTGCCATTAATGGCTTTGCGTTAGGCGGTGGTCTCGAAGTGACTCTCGCCTGTGACTTCCGTGTCATGAGTACCGCCGCGAAAGTGGGCTTACCCGAAACTAAGCTGGGTATTTTTCCAGGTTTCGGTGGTACGGTTCGTATGCCACGCCTGGTTGGCGCAGATAACGCTATTGAGTGGATTGCTGGCGGTAAGGAATATCGCGCCGATGCAGCACTCGCTACGGGTGTGGTAGATGCCGTTGTGGCACCAGAAAACCTCCGTGAATCAAGTTTGAATTTGCTGAAACAGCTCGTCTCAGGAGAGATCGCTTACAAGGCCCGCCGTGAGCAGAAGAAAGCTCCACTGCAGCTTAATGATATCGAGATGTTGATGTCGTTCTTCACCTGCAAAGCAATGGTCCAGCAACAGGCAGGTCGTAATTACCCGTCACCCGTTGCAGCGATTGAAGCCATGGAGCAAAGTGCTAAGCTTGGTCGTGACGATGCCTTGAAGATTGAGACTCAGCACTTCATCCGTATGGCGCGAACTTTTCAGTCTAAAGCGTTAATTGGTATCTTCCTCAATGATCAGCTAGTTAGTAAGAAAGCCAAGACGATTGCGAAGGGTGCAGCAGATGTTCAGAAAGCTGCAGTGCTGGGCGCGGGCATCATGGGCGGCGGTATCGCTTATCAGTCGGCGTTAAAAGGTACGCCGATTGTGATGAAGGATATTAATCAAGCGGGTATCGATCTTGGTCTTTCTGAGGCAAGTAAACTACTGTCTAAGCGCGTTAAGCGCGGCAGAATGACGGCCGATAAAATGGCTGAAGTACTCAGCCGTATCAATCCGGCGCTTAGCTATGAAGAGCTGAGTGATGTGGACATGATCGTTGAGGCAGTGGTCGAGAATCCTAAGGTTAAGCATGCGGTCCTCAAGGAAGTTGAGACAAAAGTCGCAGCGGATACCATTATTACGTCAAATACTTCAACTATCTCTATTGATTACCTAGCCGAAGCGCTAGAGCGTCCAGAAAACTTCTGTGGCATGCACTTCTTTAATCCGGTTCCGTTGATGCCGCTAGTGGAAGTTATTCGCGGCGCTAAAACCTCAGATACGGCAGTCGCTAAGACAGTAGCTTACGCCAACGCGTTAGGTAAAAAGGCAATTGTGGTTAACGATTGCCCTGGCTTCTTCGTCAACCGTGTCCTTTTCCCGTACTTCGGCGGGTTTGCGTTGTTACTCCGTGACGGTGCAGATTTCGCAGCGGTAGATAAGGTGATGGAGCGTTGGGGGTGGCCAATGGGTCCCGCCTACTTGAGTGATGTGGTTGGTCTCGATACGGCGGCGCACGCCGCTGATGTGCTTGAAGCCGGATTCCCTGACCGTATGGCTCAGTTTGAAGGCTTGGCAACTAACGTGCTATTCAAAGCAGAGCGTTATGGTCAGAAGAATGGCAAGGGCTTCTACAACTATGAAGCTGACAAGCGCGGTAAAGTCCAAAAGGTTGCTACCACCGAGAGTTACGAGCTCATCGCACCTCACTGTGCCGAGCGTACTGAGTTCGAAGCCGATGAGGTCATCGCTCGTATGATGGTGCCAATGGTCATCGAAGTTCAGCGTTGCCTCGAGGAGGGTATTATTGCCTCCGCCGCTGAAGCTGATATGGCGTTGGTCTACGGCGTTGGTTTCCCTCCTTTCCGCGGCGGCGTATTCCGCTACGTTGATGAGATGGGAATGGCAAACTTCGTAACGATGGCGGATTCGCTTAAACACTTGGGTGTACCGTACGAAGTCACAGATAAAATGCGCGAAATGGCCGCCAATGGCGAGTCGTACTACGGATAATTGGGAGCGTTAAAAAATGAGTTTAAATGCAAGAGATGCAGTAATTGTTGATTTTATCCGTACCCCAATGGGGCGTTCAAAGAACGGATCCTTTCGCAACCTTCGAGCGGATACGTTATCTGCTCGACTAATGGACGGTATTGTTGCCCGCAACGCGGCAATGGATCCGGCTCTAATTGATGACATCATCTGGGGTTGTGTTAACCAGACGAAAGAGCAGGGCTGGAACGTAGCTCGCTTCGCTCAGTTGTTGAGTTCAGTTCCGTTTACGGTGCCAGCACAGACTGTAAGTCGTCTGTGTGGTTCGTCAATGTCGGCATTGCATACCGCGGTAGCGAATATTCAGGCGGATGTAGGCGATGTCTACCTCATCGGTGGGGTTGAGCATATGGGTCACCTACCTATGGATCATGGTGTTGATCCAAACCCATCGGTGTCAATTAAAGCGGCAAAGGCCGCGGGCATGATGGGGATGACGGCTGAGTATCTCGCTCTGATGCATGGTATTGGCCGTGAGCAGCAGGATGAGTTTGGCGCTCGTTCACATCGCTTGGCTCATGAAGCCACCCTCGCTGGGCGTTTCGATAATGAAATCTTGGCAATGGAAGCGCACGATGCTAACGGCGGTCTTTACATGATGAAGCATGATGAGACTATTCGCCCTGACACTACTGCTGAATCATTAGCCGGTTTAAAGCCAGCGTTTAATCCACGCGGCGGAACCGTCACGGCGGGTACCTCGTCACAGATCACTGATGGCGCATCGGCGATGTTAGTCATGTCTGCTGCTAAGGCTAAAGCGCTTGGGTTGCCGATTCGGGCTAAGGTACGTCAGCTAGGACTTGCTGGTGTTGACCCTTCAATTATGGGTTACGGTCCAGTACCAGCAACTCAGAAGGCGCTTAAGCGCGCTGGTTTAACTATTGATGATGTAGACGTGGTTGAACTTAATGAAGCGTTCGCGGCCCAGGCTCTACCTGTCCTCAAAGACCTGAACTTGCTTGATAAAATGGATGAGAAGGTCAATTTGAATGGTGGTGCTATTGCGCTGGGTCACCCGTTTGGCTGTTCAGGCGCTCGTATTACGGGAACCTTGCTGAATGTAATGGAACAGAAGGATGCAACCATTGGTGTTTCCACCATGTGTATTGGTCTTGGCCAAGGTATTGCGACGGTGATCGAACGCGTTTAGTACCATTCTAGTTTTTATGCTGCTTTACCGGGACTAAGTCCCGGTTTTTTTTATTAGGTGCTTGAAAACATAGCAATTGAACAAGCCATTGAAAATAATGAAAAAATTGCTTGGCAAAAGCGAATTTATCCTTATAATTCCGCCTCGTTAACATCGAAAGCGTAGTGGAACATTTTGCGCTGGGGATGTGGTGAAATTGGTATACACGCCAGATTTAGGTTCTGGTGCCGCGAGGCGTGAGAGTTCGAGTCTCTCCA